>NZ_CP157874.1:4236153-4547500 GCF_040214835.1 Pseudomonas asiatica
GTGCAAAGTGGCCAGTGAAGGGATATTCCTTAGGCATGTCCTGCACATAACAAGAAAAGCCCTCACCAGGAGAGCCACATGAAACAGACGCAATACGTGGCACGCGAGCCCGATGCGCATGGTTTTATCGATTACCCGCAGCAAGAGCATGCGGTATGGAACACCCTGATCACCCGTCAGCTGAAAGTGATCGAAGGCCGCGCGTGCCAGGAATACCTGGACGGCATCGACCAGCTCAAGCTGCCCCATGACCGTATTCCGCAACTGGGCGAGATCAACAAGGTGCTGGGCGCCACCACCGGTTGGCAGGTTGCCCGGGTCCCGGCGCTGATCCCCTTCCAGACCTTCTTCGAACTGCTGGCCAGCAAGCGCTTCCCGGTCGCCACCTTCATCCGCACCCCGGAAGAGCTGGACTACCTGCAAGAGCCCGATATCTTCCACGAGATCTTCGGCCACTGCCCGCTGCTGACCAACCCCTGGTTCGCCGAATTCACCCATACCTACGGCAAGCTCGGCCTGGCCGCGACCAAGGAACAACGTGTGTACCTGGCGCGCCTGTACTGGATGACTATCGAGTTCGGCCTGATGGAAACCGCGCAGGGCCGCAAGATCTATGGCGGCGGCATCCTCTCGTCGCCAAAGGAGACCGTCTACAGTCTGTCTGGCGAGCCCGAGCACCAGGCCTTCGACCCGATCGAGGCCATGCGCACACCGTACCGCATCGACATCCTGCAGCCGTTGTATTTCGTGCTACCGAACATGAAGCGTCTGTTCGACCTGGCCCACGAAGACATCATGGGCATGGTTCACAAAGCCATGCAGCTGGGCCTGCACGCACCGAAGTTTCCACCCAAGGTCGCTGCCTGAGCGACCTTGCCGATAACAACTCGAACCGGAAAACACCACATGAATGCCTTGAACCAAGCCCATTGCGAAGCCTGCCGCGCCGACGCACCAAAGGTCACCGACGAAGAGCTGGCCGAGCTGATTCGCGAAATCCCGGACTGGAACATCGAAGTACGTGACGGCCACATGGAGCTGGAACGCGTGTTCCTGTTCAAGAACTTCAAGCACGCCCTGGCGTTCACCAATGCCGTGGGCGAGATCGCCGAGGCCGAAGGCCACCACCCGGGCCTGCTGACCGAGTGGGGCAAGGTCACCGTGACCTGGTGGAGCCACTCGATCAAAGGCCTGCACCGCAATGACTTCATCATGTGCGCACGCACCGACAAGGTGGCGGAGACGGCTGAAGGCCGCAAGTAAGCACTGAGAAACTGGGGCCTGTGGGAGCGGGTTCACCCGCGAAGCAGACAACGCGGTGCATGGCACCGGCTTCGCCGGTGTTCGCGGGTAAACCCGCTCCCACAGGGGCCCCAGTTTTTTGCAGGAAACATGTCCGCTGTTCGCCCGCAAAACCGACAAGCGACCGCTAAAAAATCCAAACTGTCATCCAGACTTGTGTATCCTGCCCCAGCTTTGCGAAGCTTCAAACGCGCCTGGCGCAGACTTTTCACTCACACTTGCGAGGAACGACGAGATGCATGAAATCCCGAATCTTCCCTTCCCAAGCCTGAACCCAGAAGAGCCAACCGTGACCGTTCACGCCGAACCGGCAGCTGCCGTCGAGCAGGATGGTGACGATCAATCCAGCGCTGACCAGGAATAACCGCGCATCCCCGACTGTGTGAAAACGGCTGACCTGCGGGCTACCCCGTCATCACGTTTTCACACCGTCCAGAACCCACGTAGGCCCTCATGCCCCACTCACCGCGCCCCCTTGCGGTCACCCTGCAAGTCGTCTCCATCGTCCTCTTCACCTTCATCGGCTACCTGAACATCGGCATCCCGCTGGCCGTATTGCCCGGCTATGTGCACAACGACCTGGGCTTCAGTGCCGTGGTCGCGGGCCTGGTGATCAGCGTGCAGTACCTGGCCACCCTGCTCAGCCGCCCCACCGCCAGCCGCATCATCGACAACCACGGCAGCAAGAAGGCGGTCATGTATGGCCTGGCCGGCTGCGGGCTCAGCGGGGTGTTCATGCTGGCCTGCGCCTTCCTCACCCACCTGCCCTGGCTGAGCCTGGCCTGCCTGCTGGTCGGCCGCCTGGTGCTCGGCAGTGCGGAAAGCCTGGTGGGCTCCGGTGCGATTGGCTGGGGCATTGGCCGCGTAGGTGCCGAAAACACGGCCAAGGTCATTTCCTGGAACGGCATCGCCAGCTATGGCGCGCTGGCCATCGGCGCTCCGTTGGGCGTGCTGATGGTCAAGAGCCTGGGCCTGTGGAGCATGGGCGTGAGCATCATCCTGCTGTGTGCGCTCGGGTTGCTGCTGGCCTGGCCCAAACAGGCCGCACCGATCGTCAGTGGCGTGCGCCTGCCGTTCCTGCGGGTGCTGGGCAAGGTGTTCCCGCACGGCTCGGGGCTTGCCCTGGGCTCGATCGGCTTTGGCACCATCGCCACCTTCATCACCTTGTATTACGCCAGCCGCGGCTGGGCCAATGCGGCACTGACCCTGAGCCTGTTTGGCGCCAGCTTCATCAGTGCGCGACTACTGTTCGGCAACCTGATCAACCGGCTTGGCGGGTTCCGGGTGGCGATCGCCTGCCTGTCGGTGGAAACACTCGGGCTGCTGATGCTGTGGCTGGCGCCCAGCGCCGAACTGGCGTTGGCGGGGGCCGCACTGAGCGGGTTCGGCTTCTCGCTGGTGTTCCCGGCACTGGGGGTGGAGGCGGTGAACCAGGTGTCGGCGGCCAACCGCGGGGCGGCGGTGGGGGCTTATTCGCTGTTCATCGATTTGTCGCTGGGGGTGACCGGGCCGCTGGTGGGCGCGGTGGCGGCGGGGTTCGGGTTTGCTTCGATGTTTCTGTTTGCGGCAGCGGCGGCGGCTTGCGGGCTGGTGTTGAGCCTGTATCTGTACAGGCAGGTGCGGCGTCAGCGGGGTCTTTAAAAACAGGGGGGGCGCGTTGCGCCCCTTTCGCGACACAAGGCCGCTCCTACAAGAAAAACGCGATCTCTTGTAGGAGCGGCCTTGTGTCGCGATGGGCTGCAAGGCAGCCCCCGGGGCCGTGAAGGTCAGCGCTGAGCGTACTGCAGCACCACTTCCAGCGGGTGGCGCATCTGCCGCTCGGTCATGCGCTTGACCTGGCTGCGGCACGAGTAACCGGTCGCCAGCGGCTCGCCTTCCTTGTCCAGCTTGGTCGCCCACGACTGCTCGAAGATGGTCCGCGAGGTGTCCTGGTTACGCGCCTCGTGCCCATAGGTACCGGACATACCGCAGCAGCCAGTCGCCTCGGTCACCAGCTTCAGGCCAAGGCGGGCGAACACCTGCTCCCACTGCCTGGTGCTGGCCGGCACGTTGGTCTTCTCGGTGCAGTGCGCCATCAGGCGGAAATTGCCCGGCGCGGTCGGTGCCTGCTCCGGCAGCACATCCATCAACCACTCCTGCGGCAACAGCACCTGCGGGCAGCCATCCAGGCCCGGCACTTTCTGGTACTCCTGGCGATACACCAGGGTCATTGCCGGGTCCAGGCCCACCAGCGGCACGCCGCACTTGGCCAGGGCCTTGAGCTGGGTGGCATTGCGGATCGCCGCCTTGGCGAACGCACCGAGGAAGCCCTGAACGTGCAGTGGCTTGCCGTTGGCACTGTACGGCGCCAGGAACACCCGGTGGCCCAGGCGGTGCGCCAGGTCGATGAAGGCCGACAGCAGCGGTGTCTCGAAGTAACGGGTAAATGCATCCTGCACCAGCACGATGCTGCGCTCGCGCTGGGCCGGGGTCAGTTCACGCAGGGCCGGCACGCTGGCCACGCCGACGCGGCAGCGGGTCAGGGTGGCCTGGAAGTTGAAGCGACTGATCAGCGGGCTGTCGACCATGCCGACCTTGTCGGCCAGCAGCTTGCTCACCCACTTCGAGCCCATCACCGCGTTGTACAGCCCGGGCGCGTGGGCCAGGTACGGGATGGTGAACTCCAGCGAACCGATCAGGTAGTCACGCAGCGGGCGCTGGTAGCGGCCGTGGTACAGCTCGAGGAAGCGCGAGCGGAAGTCCGGCACGTTGACCTTGATCGGGCACTGCCCGGCGCACGACTTGCACGCCAAGCAGCCGGCCATGGCGTCGTACACCTCATGGGAGAAGTCTTCCTGGCCCTGGCTGCGCGCACGGTTGTTGCGCAGGCGTGCCGGCAGGCCCTTGAGCCAAGACACCTTGTTGCGTGCCGCCGCCAGCACGTCGATATCGGCTTCGCCCTGCAGGCGCAGCCATTCGCGCATCAGCGAGGCACGGCCCTTGGGCGAGTGCTGGCGCTCGCGGGTGGCCTTCCACGACGGGCACATGGCGTCGTTGGGGTCGTAGTTGTAGCAGGCGCCGTTGCCGTTGCAGTGCACGGCGCTGGGGAAGTCCTGCCACACGCGCTCGTCGATGGTGCGGTCGAGATCGCCGCGCAGGGTCACGCCATCGACCGGGGTCAGGCCTTCGGCACTGCCCAACGGGGTGCAGATCTTGCCCGGGTTGAGCTGGTTGTGTGGGTCGAAGGCGCCTTTAAGGCGCTGCAGCGCCGGGTACAGCTCGCCGAAGTACTCCGGCACGTATTCAGAACGCAGGCCCTTGCCGTGCTCGCCCCACAGCAAGCCGCCATAGCTTTTGGTCAGCGCCGCCACGGCGTCGGAAATCGGCTTGACCAGTGCGGCCTGGGCCGGGTCCTTCATGTCCAGCGCCGGGCGCACGTGCAGCACGCCGGCATCGACGTGGCCGAACATGCCATAGGCCAGGCCGTAGCCATCGAGCAGTGCACGGAAGTCGGCGATATAGTCGGCCAGTTGCTCCGGCGGTACCGCGGTGTCTTCCACGAACGGTTGCGGGCGTACTTCGCCCTCGACGTTGCCCAGCAGGCCCACCGAACGTTTACGCATGGTGTAGACGCGGGTCACCGCCTCGGCGCCCTCGGCCAGGGTATGGCCCAGGCGCTCGACGCTGGTGTCGTTCTGCAGGTGCTGGATGAACGCTTGCACCTTGGCATTGACCTCGGCCGGCTCGTCGCCGCAGAACTCCACCAGGTTGATGCCCAGGGTCGGGCGCTCGGGGTCGGCCGGGAAGTATTCGGCGACGCTGTGCCAGACGATATCCTTCATCGCCAGCATCAGCACCTTGGAGTCGACGGTCTCGATCGACAGCGGCTTGTGCGCCATCAGCGCGTTGGCATCACGCAGTGCATCCATGAAGCTGGTGTAGCGCACGTTGACCAGCACGGCGTACTTGGGGATCGGCAGCACATTGAGCTTGGCTTCGACCACATAGCCCAGCGAGCCCTCGGCACCGCACAGCACGCTGTTGAGGTTGAAGCGGCCCTGCTCGTCGCGCAGGTGCGCCAGGTCGTAGCCGGTCAGGCAACGGTTGAGCTTGGGGAAGGTGGTTTCGATGAGGTCGGCCTGGGTTTCCTGGATTTCCCGCGCCATGCGGTACACCTCGCCGACCCGGCCGGGCGCGGCACAGGCCTGTTCCAGCGCGGCATCGTCGATCGGCAGGCTGTGCAGGCGCTCGCCACCGAGCAGCACGCTGTGCAGCTCCAGTACGTGGTCGCGGGTCTTGCCATAGGTGCAGCTGCCCTGGCCACTGGCATCAGTGTTGATCATGCCGCCGACAGTGGCGCGGTTGGAGGTGGATAGCTCGGGGGCGAAGAACAGCCCGTGCGGCTTGAGCGCGGCGTTGAGCTGGTCCTTGACGGTACCGGCCTGCACCCGCACCCAGCGTTCCTCGACGTTGATTTCGAGGATCTTGTTCATGTGCCGCGACAGGTCGACGACGATACCGTCGGTCAGCGACTGCCCGTTGGTGCCGGTACCACCGCCGCGCGGGGTCAGCTTGACCTGCTGGAAGCGCTCCTCGGCCATCAGCGTGGCGACCCGCGCCACATCGTCGGCGTCCAGCGGGAACACCGCCGCCTGTGGCAAGCGCTGGTAGATCGAGTTGTCGGTGGCCAGCACCGTGCGGGTACCGTAGTCGGCACTGATCTGGCCACGGAAGCCGCTGTTGCGCAGGGCTTCGAGGAATTCGGGGTAGTTGGCGCTCGGGGCAACGGTCGACAGCTGGGCGATCATCGAAGGATGGCCTCTTGATATTGGCTAATTCACGGGATTCCTGTCGTTCCGGCATGGGTTATGGCATGCAGGGATGACGTATAGGCCAATGTTCCTGTAGTTTCGCTTCAGGGGCAAACGGATAATCCTGCCGCTATTAATGACTTTCATGAATGAATTACCGCCATCTGACCCCATCCATGTCGCTGCTACTGGCTTTCGAGGCTGCCGCCCGGCATGAAAGCTACACCCGCGCCGCCGCCGAGCTGTCGCTGACCCAGAGCGCGGTCAGCCGCCAGGTGCAGGCGCTGGAGCAGCAACTGGGCCTGACCCTGTTCCGCCGCGAGGGGCGCCAGGTGCAGCTGACCGATGTCGGCCGCCTGTACCAGCGCGAGCTCAGCGAGGCACTGGGGCGCATCCGCAGCGCCACCTTGCAGGCACTGGCCTACCAGTCGGGGGTGGGCACCTTGCGCCTGGCCACCTTGCCCACCTTCGGCTCGAAATGGCTGCTGCCACGGCTGCACGCCTTCTACAGCGCCCACCCGGGCATGCTGGTGCACATACATTCACGCATCGAAGCCATCAACTTCGACACCAGCGAGATCGATGCCGCCATCGGCGTGGCCAGCCACGACCTGCCGGGGTTGATCTGCCATCGCCTGCATGCCGAGGAACTGGTGGTGATATTGCCGCCGGAGGCTGGCGCGGACAGCCAGGGCTGGAACCCTGCACGCATCAGTGAAGAGGTGCTGCTGAATGTGGCCAACAACCCGCATGCCTGGGGCGAGTGGTTCTCGCACCATGGCCTGGCGCACCGGGCGATGCGCCTGGGGCCGAGCTTCGAGCTGACCTCGCACCTGATCCAGGCGGTACGCGCCGGGATCGGCATCGGCCTGGTGCCGCGCATACTGGTGGAGGAAGAACTGGCCAAGGGTGAGCTATACAGCCCCGGGGTGGCATTTGCCAGCCAGCGCAGTTATTACCTGATCTACCCACCGCGCAATGAGGCGTTGCCGTCGCTGCGGGCGTTTCGCAGCTGGTTGCTGGAGCAGATCTGATTTTTGCCTGTGCCGGCCTCTTCGCGGGTAAACCCGCTCCCACAGGTATAGCGCTGCTTTCAGGTCAGGTGATGTCCCTGTAGGAGCGGGTTTACCCGCGAAAAGGCCGGTACAGGCAATAAAAAACCCGAAGCCAGTTCCTGACTTCGGGTTATTTGTACGCTACCTGCAGCGCCTTACTTGGCCACGCTACCAGCAGCCCCAAGCGCCTGCGCCCTGCGACGCGGCTTGACCATGTAGACCACGAACATGGCGAACAGCCACACCGGGATCGCATACACGGAAACCTGGATACCCGGGATCATCGCCATGATGCCCAGAATCAGCACCACGAACGCCAGGCAGATGTAGTTGCCATAGGGGTACCACAGCGCCTTGAACAGCGGCTTCTGGCCAGTGCGGTCCAGGTGCTGGCGGAACTTCAGGTGCGAGTAGCTGATCATCGCCCAGTTGATCACCAGGGTGGCCACTACCAGCGACATCAGCAGCTCCAGCGCGTTTTGCGGCATCAGGTAGTTGAGCAGCACCGCGATCAGCGTCACGCCTGCCGACACCAGGATCGAGCGCACCGGTACACCGCGGCTGTCGACCTTGGCCAGCGACGCCGGGGCGTCACCTTGTTCGGCCATGCCCAGCAGCATGCGGGCGTTGCAGTAGGTGCCGCTGTTGTACACCGACAGCGCTGCAGTCAGGACCACGAAGTTCAGCAGGTGCGCAGCCACATCACTGCCCAGCAGCGAGAACACCTGCACGAACGGGCTGCTGCCATAGCTGCCGCCGGACGCATCGATGCTGGCGACCAGGTTGTCCCAGGGGGTCAGCGACAGCAGCACCACCAGGGCACCGACATAGAAGATCAGGATACGGTAGATGACCTGGTTGATCGCCTTGGGGATCACGGTCTTCGGCTTGTCGGCCTCGGCAGCGGTGAAGCCGAGCATTTCCAGGCCACCGAAGGAGAACATGATAAAGGCCAGGGCCATCACCAGCCCGCTGACACCGTTCGGGAAGAAGCCGCCGTGCGACCACAGGTTGGCCACGGTGGCTTCAGGGCCGCCGCTGCCGCTGGTCAGCAGGTAGGCACCCAGGCCGATCATGCTGACGATGGCCACCACCTTGATGATGGCAAACCAGAATTCGGCCTCACCGAAGAACTTCACGTTCATCAGGTTGATGGCGTTGATCAGCACGAAGAACGCTGCCGCCGTGACCCAGGTAGGGATCTCCGGCCACCAGTAGTGGACATATTTGCCGACCGCCGAAAGCTCCGACATGCCCACCAGGATGTACAGCACCCAGCAGTTCCAGCCCGACAGGAAGCCGGCGAAACCACCCCAGTAGGTGTGGGCGAAATGGCTGAACGAGCCGGCCACCGGCTCTTCGACGATCATTTCGCCGAGCTGGCGCATGATCATGAAGGCGATGAAGCCGCAGATGGCGTAGCCAAGGATCATCGACGGGCCAGCGGATTTCATCACGCCTGCCGAGCCGAGGAACAGGCCGGTACCAATCGCACCGCCGAGGGCGATCAACTGGATATGGCGGTTCTTCAGGCCCCGCTTGAGCTCGCCTGAATGCATGTTTTGTCCACTCATGAACGAAGTCACCTGCATTGTTTTTATCTGTGACGGAATCGGACCCACCGCGCTCGTGGCGCAGCGGAATGGGCAAGGTGGTTACCTTGGGTTTCCTGACCTCAGGTGCCGCCGGGGCGGGTCAACCAGGCGTGATCAAGAGTGCGCGGTACGCAAGGGAGTCACAGGTAAAACGCGGCGCACTGTATACCCCTGCAAACGCGCAGGCGTCAACGCGTTGCATCGTTTCCTCGGGAAAAAACGCAGCGATCCTGTGGTGTGGGCCTTGAAAGGCGAAGTGATCGGCGTACATGGCGCCTCCATTTGTTGTTTTGTCAGCCTGGCTCTGTGGACAGGCTTTGCACACGGCAATGGCGGCTATAACACCGTGGGGCGGGGCTTTGGGCAAGGGTGGGCGGGGCTTGGCTGGCTGTTTTGACGGGGAGTCGGCGGCAAGGTTTGTTTACACGATTCGACTTAATCTGAAATCCGGGCTGAAATCGACCACATTCGTACAATTTTCTTTACAGGGTGGTTCGGGAACTTGCCAGTCGTCCGAAAATTCTTTTTGTTCAATGTCTTGGGGCCGCTTTGCGGCCCATCGCGACACAAGGCCGCTCCTACAGGGACCGCGTCAATTTCAGTAGGAGCGGCCTTGTGTCGCGATGGGCTGCGCAGCAGCCCCAAAATCTCACAGGCATAAAAAACCAGCCCGAAGGCTGGTTCTCTTTCAACGCAAAGGCCAATCAACCACGCGGTTTGCCGCGGCCACGCCCTGCCGGCTTGTCACCTTCAGGCTTGGCCGGACGCTTGCGCATCTCGCTCGGGCGCTCGGCCACGGTGCTGCCACGGCCGGTCTTGCGCGGGGCCTCTTCGCGCGTCTGGCGCGCAGGGCGTTCGCCGGCAGCAGCACCTTCGTGAGCCGGGCGCAGGTTGCGCACGCGCTCGCCACGGCCCAGCGGGCGGGTCGATTTGCGCTGCAGGCGCTCCATCTTGTCCTTGGCCTTGAGCTTCATGGCTGGCAGCGCCACCGGCTGCAGGCCCACTTCAGCAGCGAGGATGTCGATTTCGCCCTGGCTCATTTCACGCCAGCGGCCCATCGGCAGGTCGGAGTTGAGGAACACCGGGCCGAAACGCACGCGCTTCAGGCGGCTGACCACCATGCCCTGGGACTCCCACAGGCGACGCACTTCACGGTTGCGGCCTTCCATCACCACGCAGTGGTACCAGTGGTTGAAACCTTCGCCACCTGGTGCCTTCTGGATGTCGGTGAACTTGGCCGGGCCATCTTCCAGCATCACGCCGGCCTTCAGGCGCTCGACCATCTCGTCGTCGACCTCACCACGCACACGTACCGCGTATTCACGGTCCATCTCGTAGGACGGGTGCATCAGGCGGTTGGCCAGTTCACCGTCGGTGGTGAACAGCAGCAGGCCGGTGGTGTTGATGTCGAGGCGGCCAATGTTGATCCAGCGGCCTTCTTTCGGCCGTGGCAGGCGGTCGAACACGGTCGGGCGGCCTTCCGGGTCGTCACGGGTGCAGATTTCGCCATCGGGCTTGTTGTACATGATCACCCGGCGGGTGGCCTCGGCGGCCTCTTCGCGCTTGATCAGCTTGCCATCCACGGCAATGGCGTCGTGCAGGTCGACGCGCTGGCCGAGGGTGGCCTCGACGCCGTTGACCTTGATGCGGCCCTGGCTGATCCAGGCCTCGACGTCACGGCGCGAGCCAACGCCAATGCGCGCCAGCACTTTCTGCAGCTTTTCGCCGGATGGAGGGGTGATTTCGGTATCTTGCAGGTCTTGCTCACTCATCTGGGCACCTCCCGGTGTAGGAATGAAAATAAGGGTTCTGGCGACGAACGCGCCAAAAGGTCGCGCATCATACGCGGTTCGGCGGGGGAACGCACTGGAGGGTAGAGGGTTTTGTGGGCATTGCGAGGGGTTTCTGCCTAATGGTTATGTATTGGCAGTACCGGCCTCTTCGCGGGTAAACCCGCTCCCACAAGTACCGCATCACTCTCAGGACCTGTGATATCCCTGTGGGAGCGGGTTTACCCGCGAAAGGGCCAGCACAGACAACAGAAGACTCAGGGCTGCAACTTGCCGTCCTCTTCCACAGCAGCCTCAGTCTCTTCCTCGCGCAAATCATCGAAATCGGTCTTCAGCCCCTCTTCCATGGCATCCAGCTCCACCAGCAGGCTACGGAAGCTGGTCTCCTCCTTCGGCTCGGCAACCTCTTCCTCTTCCCCAAGGCTGGCATCCGCCAATGCCTGCAGGTGCGCCGGCACTGGCGCATCATCCGGGTCGAGCAGCGGCTCGGGCTCCATCTCCCGCAGCTCGGCCAAGGCTGGCAGCTCGTCCAGGCTCTTGAGGTTGAAATGGTCGAGAAACGCCTTGGTAGTGGCGAACATCGCCGGCCGCCCGGGCACTTCGCGGTAGCCGACCACGCGGATCCACTCGCGCTCCATCAGGGTCTTGATGATGTTGCTGTTCACCGCCACGCCACGCACATCCTCGATTTCGCCACGGGTGATGGGCTGGCGGTAGGCGATCAGGGCCAGGGTTTCCAGCAGCGCGCGCGAGTAGCGCTGCGGGCGTTCTTCCCACAGGCGCCCGACCCACGGCGCAAAGTCTTCGCGAATCTGCAGGCGGTAACCGCTGGCCACCTCCTTGAGCTCGAAGGCACGGCCATTGCACGACTTGCCCAGCAGCTCCAGAGCCTGCCTGAAGACCTTGGGCTCCGGTCGCTCGGCTTCCTCGAACAGTTCGTACAGGCGCTCCAGGGATTGCGGCTTGCCCGAAGCCAGCAGGAAGGCTTCGATCAGCGACGCCAGGTCGCGGGGTTCATTCAGGTTCATCAGGTTCTTCAACAAGCGCCGGGCGAAGCCGCACGTGGATGGCGGCGAAGGGTTCATTCTGCACCAGTTCGATCAGCGATTCCTTCACCAGCTCGAGAATCGCCATGAAGGTCACCACCACGCCCAGCTTGCCCTCCTCGGCGGCGAACAGCTCGACGAACGGCACGAAACCGCCACCCTTCAGGCGTTCCAGCACCTGGCTCATGCGTTCGCGGGTGGACAAGGTCTCGCGGGTGATCTGATGGCTTTCGAACAGGTCGTTGCGGCGCATCACCTCGGCCATCGACACCAGCAGCTCTTCCAGGCTGACCTGGGGCAACAGCTTGCGCACCTTGGCCTGCGGTGCCTCCAGGCGCGGCACCACCACCTCGCGGCCAACCCGTGGCAATTCATCGATACCTTCGGCGGCGGCCTTGAAGCGTTCGTACTCCTGCAGCCGGCGGATCAGTTCGGCGCGCGGGTCACCCTCCTCCTCCTCGACGTCGGCCGAGCGCGGCAGCAACATGCGCGACTTGATCTCGGCGAGCATGGCAGCCATCACCAGGTATTCGGCGGCCAGCTCCAGGCGCACGCTCTTCATCAGCTCCACATAGCCCATGTACTGGCGGGTGATTTCCGCCACCGGGATGTCGAGGATGTCGATGTTCTGCTTGCGGATCAGGTACAGCAACAGGTCCAGCGGGCCTTCGAAGGCTTCGAGGATGACTTCCAGGGCGTCCGGCGGGATGTACAGGTCCAGCGGCAGCTCGGTCAGGGCTTCGCCATAGACCAGGGCCAATTGCAGTTGGCGAGGCAACTCGGCCTGTTCGGCCGGTGCCTCGGGCGTTTCCACCTGGCTCACGCGTTGACCAGGAACGGCGTGGGGTCGCCGCAGCCTTCACGGACCAGTTCCGGTTCATCACCGGAGAGGTCAATGATGGTCGATGCCTTGAGGTCACCGAAACCGCCGTCGATCACCAGGTCGACATGATGCTCCAGGCGCTCACGGATCTCGTAAGGATCGGTCATTGGCTCGGTGTCGCCCGGCAGGATAAGGCTCACACTCATCAACGGCTCGCCCAGTTCAGCCAGCAAGGCCAGGGTGATGGCATGGGCCGGCACCCGTAGCCCGATGGTGCGGCGTTTATCGTGCAACAGCAGGCGCGGCACTTCGCGCGTGCCATTGAGGATGAACGTGTAAGGCCCCGGCACATGTGCCTTGAGCAGACGGAAGGTGCCGGTATCGACCTTGGCGTACAACCCCAGTTGCGACATGTCGCAGCACATCAGGGTGAAGTTGTGGGTCTTGTCCAGCCCGCGCAGGCGCCGCACCCGTTCGATGGCCGCCTTGTCACCCATCTGGCAACCCAGCGCATAGGCCGAATCCGTCGGGTACACCACCACACCGCCCTTGCGGATAATCTCGACGGCCTGCTTGATCAGGCGCTGCTGCGGGTTCTCCGGATGAATCTGGAAAAATTGGCTCACGTAGTCGTCCTGTTCATACCGCCAAAGGCTGTTCATGGCTGAATCGGCGCCACAGAGGTGGCAGGTCCTCGGGCAAAGGCCGGTAGGCACCGATCTCGCCCCAGGTGCCGGGGCCGTGGAAGTCACTGCCAGCGCTTGCCAGCAGGCCGAACTCACGGGTGAGGATGGACATGGTGCCCACCTGCTCGGCAGGCATCATCCCGTTGACCACTTCAAGCGCCTGCCCGCCTGCCTGAATATAGTCGGCAATCAGCCTTCTGCGCTTGCTGCGGGTCAGATCGTAGTGCATGGGATGCGCCAGGCTCACCCAAGCGTTGGACTGGCGCAGGGTGGCGACGGTTTCATCGAGGGTAGGCCAGTGCTGCTTGACGTCCCCCAGCTTGCCGGCGCCCAGCCATTTGCGAAACGCCTCGCCGCGGTCCTTGACGTGCCCGGCACGCACCAGGTACTCGGCAAAATGCGGGCGCGCCGGGGCGTTGCCGCTATCGCCCAGTTCGTGCTGTACGGCGCGAGCGCCGTCGAGGGTACCGGGCATGCCCTTGGCCGCCAGCCGTTTGTCGATTTCTTCGGCGCGCAGCCAGCGGCCACGGTGCAGCGCTTCGATCGCCGCCAGCAGGGGCGGTGCGTCGAGCGGGAAGTCATAGCCCAGCACATGGATGGTCGCGCCACCCCAGGTGCACGACAGCTCCACCCCGCTGACCCAGTGCATGCCCTTGTCGCGGCACGCCTGGCGCGCCTCGGGCAGGCCTTCGATGGTGTCATGGTCGGTCAGTGCCAGCGTTTGCACCCCATGCTCATGGGCCCGGGCGACCAGTATCGAGGGCGACAGGGCGCCGTCGGAGGCCGTGCTGTGACAGTGCAGATCAACATTCATGGAGGAGCGCTTTCGCTGGAATCGATGTTTGTTATTATGCCGTCACATCCCGATTCTGGCTGCCATTGTGAAACAATTCATCGATTTCATCCCGCTGCTGCTGTTCTTCATCGTCTACAAGCTCGACCCGCGCCCCATGGAAGTCGCCGGCCACAGCTTCGAATTCGGCGGCATCTACAGCGCCACGGCCATGCTGATCATCAGCTCGCTGGTGGTCTACGGCGCGCTGTTCCTGCGCCAGCGCAAGCTGGAAAAGGGCCAGTGGCTGACCCTGGTGGCCTGCCTGGTGTTCGGCGGCCTGACCCTGACCTTCCACAGCGAAACCTTCCTGAAGTGGAAGGCGCCAGTGGTGAACTGGCTGTTCGCCCTGGGCTTCGCCGGCAGCCACTTCATCGGCGACCGGGTGCTGATCAAGCGCATCATGGGCCACGCCCTGAGCCTGCCCGATGCCATCTGGACCCGCCTGAACCTGGCCTGGATCGGCTTCTTCCTGTTCTGCGGCGCGGCCAACCTGTTCGTCGCCTTCACCTTCCAGGACTTCTGGGTCGACTTCAAGGTGTTCGGCAGCCTGGGCATGACCGTGATGTTCCTGGTAGCGCAGGGCGTGTACCTGTCGCGCCACCTGCACGACGACCCTTCTACCTCCAAACCCAAGGATTGACATGCTCTACGCCATCATCGCCAGCGACGTCGCAAACTCCCTGGAAAAGCGCCTGGCCGCCCGCCCGGCGCACATCGAACGCCTGCAGCAGCTGAAGGCCGAGGGCCGCGTGGTACTGGCAGGCCCGCACCCGGCCATCGACAGCAACGACCCGGGCGAAGCGGGTTTCAGCGGTAGCCTGATCGTTGCCGAGTTCGACTCCCTGGCCGCGGCGCAGGCCTGGGCCGATGCCGACCCTTACATTGCCGCGGGTGTGTACGACAAGGTGGTGGTCAAGCCGTTCAAGCAAGTGCTGCCTTGATCTGAGACCGCGTGGGCTTCTTCGCGGGCTTGCCCGCTCCCACAGGGACCACCACAGGTCCTGAGGTTTGTGGGTTACCTGTGGGAGCGGGCAAGCCCGCGAAGAAGCCCACGCGGTACCGGCAGTTATACTGTTGCCATCAGTCTGCGGTATCTTTGCCACTGGCGGGCCGAATAGCCGCCGTCAATGGTTGAATTGAGTGAGTCATGAGCGAGCTGTTACTGATAGATGATGACCAGGAGCTGTGCGAGCTGCTCGGCAGCTGGCTGACCCAGGAAGGGTTTACCGTGCGCGCCTGCCACGATGGCCAGAGCGCACGCCAGGCCCTGGCCACGCATGCCCCGGCGGCCGTGGTGCTGGACGTGATGCTGCCCGACGGCAGTGGCCTGGAACTGCTCAAGCAGTTGCGCAGCGAGCATGCCGAACTGCCGGTGCTGATGCTCTCGGCCCGCGGCGAGCCGCTGGACCGCATCCTCGGCCTGGAACTGGGCGCCGACGACTATCTGGCCAAACCCTGCGACCCGCGTGAACTCACCGCTCGCCTGCGTGCCGTGCTGCGCCGCAGCCACCCCACCGCCACCACCAGCCAGGTGGAACTGGGCGACCTGGTCTACAGCCCTGCCCGTGGCGTGGCCTGCATCGATGGCCGCGAAATGACCCTGACCCTGTCCGAAAGCCGCATTCTCGAAGCCCTGCTGCGCCAACCCGGCGAGCCGCTGGACAAGCAGGAACTGGCGCAGATCGGCCTGGGCCGCAAGCTGACCCTGTACGACCGCAGCCTGGACATGCACGTCAGCAACCTGCGCAAGAAGATAGGCCCCCACGCCGATGGCCGGCCGCGCATCGTCGCCCTGCGCAGCCGTGGTTATTACTACTGCCTCTGAACTTCTTTACCGAGCCTTTACCATCCACTGACCGCGCTTGACGGTGATCTCCCTAGACTGTGCTCATCCGGTAACCACCGGCCCATGAAAGGAGAGACACCATGCGCAAGACCCTTATCGCCCTGATGTTCGCCGCCGCCCTGCCGACCGTGGCCATGGCCATGCCTGAAGGCGGCCCGCGCCACGACGGCCCACATCATCGCGGTGATGCGCCTTTCCACCAGCTGGACCTGAGCCGTGACCAGCGCCAGCAGATCGGCAAACTGATGGGCGAGCAGATGAAACAGCGCCGCGACATCACCGAGCGCTACCTGTCCAAACTGCCGGCCGCCGACCAGAAGGCGATGAAGGACGAACTGCAGGCCAACCGCGACAAGACCGACAGCGCGGTCCGTGCCCTGCTCAAGCCTGAGCAGCAGAAGAAGTTCGACGAACTGCAGAAGGAACGCGCCGCACAGAAAGCCGAGTGGCAGGAGTTCCAGGCCTGGAAAGCTGAAAAAGGCAACAAGGCCCAGTAAGCTGTCCGCCCGATGCCCGGCCCGCCTCAGTGCGAGCCGGGCTTTTCTTGTTTGCAGGAGGTGCACTTGCGTTCACTGTTCTGGCGCATCCTGGCCAGTTTCTGGCTGGCCATCACCCTGGTTGCGGGCCTGTCGATCCTGCTGGGCCATATGCTCAACCAGGACGCCTGGATCCTCAGCCGCCACCCGGGCCTGAATACCCTGGCCAGCAAGTGGGCCAAGCATTACGAACAGGAAGGCCTGGCTTCGGCACAGCACTTCCTGGAACGGCGCAAGGACCGCTACAAGATCGACGTGCAGGTGCTCGACGACAGTGGCGAAGCCGTGGTGCCCGGCACCTTCCCGCGCCGTGCGGCGGCCTTCGAGGCACGCCAGCACAATGACCAGCGGCGCCTGCCGTGGCGCCGGTTGACCGAGGAATACACCAGCCCCGACACCGGCGAGACGTACCTGCTGATCTACCGCATCCCCCACCCGGCGCTGGATGCCTGGCACCGCGAAAGCCTGTTGTGGCCGCTCAGTGCGCTGGGCATTGCCCTGGTGGTGCTGACCCTGTTCAGCCTGCTGGTGACCCTGTCCATCACCCGCCCGCTCAGCCGCCTGCGCAGCGCCGTGCATGACCTGGGCCAGACCACCTACCAGCAGAACAGCCTGGCGCAGCTGGCGGCGCGGCGTGACGAGTTCGGCGTGCTGGCCAAGGACTTCAACAAGATGGGCGCGCGCCTGCAAAGCACCATCGGCAGCCAGCGCCAGTTGCTGCGCGATGTGTCCCACGAACTGCGCTCGCCGCTGGCCAGGCTGCGTATCGCCCTGGCCTTGGCCGAGCGCGCCGAGCCTGAGCAGCGTGAGGCGCTGTGGCCACGCCTGACCCGCGAATGCGACCGCCTGGAAGACCTGATCAGCGAAATTCTCGCCCTGGCGCGGGTCGATGCCGAACAGGCCCATGCCGAGCCGGTCGACCTCAACGCCCTGCTCGGCAGCGTACGCAAGGACGCCCAGCTCAGTGCACCAGAGCAGGACGTGCGCCTGGAGGCACAGCCGGGGTTGACCTTGCAGGGTTGGCCAACGCTGATCGAGCGTGCCGTGGACAACCTGCTGCGCAACGCCCTGCGCTTCAACCCGCAGGGCCAGCCGATCGAAGTCAGCGCCGTGCGCGAGCAGGACCGTATCGTGATCAGCGTGCGTGACCATGGGCCGGGAGCGGCGGCGGAACACCTGGCGCAGCTGGGGGAACCGTTCTTCCGTGCGCCGGGGCAGGATGCGCCGGGGCATGGGCTGGGGCTGGCGATTGCACGCAAGGCGGCGGAGCGGCATGGTGGCAGCCTGGTGCTGGAGAACCATCCACAGGGGGGCTTTGTGGCGCGGCTGGAGTTGCCTGTGACTGAAGCGACAGGCAGTTGATCTGATGTAAATGCTCCCGGCCTCTTCGCGGGTAAACCCGCTCCCACAGGTACCTGTGCAAGGCCTGAAATTTGCGCCACACATGCGGGAGCGGCGGGCGGTTGATGTGCTGTAAAGGCACCCGCCCACTTCCACAGGTACTGTGCAAGGCCTGAATTTTGCGCCACACCTGTGGGAGCGACAGGCGGTTGATGTGCTGTAAAGGCACCCGGCCTATTCCACAGGTACTGTGCAAGGCCTGAAATTTGCGCAACACCTGTGGGAGCGGGTTTACCCGCGAAAGGGCCGGATGCCTTGATACGGCAATCAGCCCAAGGCCGCGTTACTCGCCCCAGGCACTGACGAAATCTGCAGTTTCCAGAGTCGGCGCGGTGCGCGGCTCGGTCAACGGCGTACCCACATACAGATACCCGATCAGCTCCTCGTTCGCGGCCAGCCCCAGGCCCTTGTGCACATGGGCATCGAAAGCCATGTCCCCGGTGCGCCACACCGCACCGATACCTTGCGCATGCGCCGCAATCAGGATGCCGTGCGCCGCACAGCCTGCCGCCAGCCGCTGCTCGGACTTGGGCACCTTGAAGTGGTCCTGCAGCTTGGCAACGACCACGATCAGAAACGGCGCCCGCAGGGGCATGGCGCGGGCCTTGTCCAGGGCAGCCTGGCTGGCATCCCCCTTGTGCTGCAGCGCTTCGGCGAACAGCTCACCCAGCTTCTCGCGGCCCTGGCCTTCGATGGTGAGAAAGCGCCACGGCCGCAGCTGGCCGTGGTCCGGGGCGCGCAGGGCGGCCTGGAACAGCGCCTCGCGCTGGGCGGCATTGGGCGCCGGGTCGGTCAGGCGTGGCACGGAAACACGGTTGAGCAATGCGTCGAGAGCCTCCATCGGCTACCCTCCTGGCAGGTAAATGTGCCGCCATTCTAGCGTTTACATCACCAGACCCATAGGTAGAATGGCGCCCTTCCGTTTCGAGTCAGAGCAGATCACATGGCGTTGCCGACCTTAAGGATCATTGGTTTCATCATCGGCATCTTCCTGATTACCCTCGCCGTCAGCATGGCCGTGCCCATGGCGACCCTGGTGATCTTCGAACGCACCCGTGACATGCCGTCGTTCCTCTGGTCGAGCCTGATCACCTTCATCGCCGGCCTGGCCCTGGTGCTCCAGGGCCGCCCCGAGCATGTGCACCTGCGCCCGCGCGACATGTACCTGCTGACCGTCAGCAGCTGGCTGGTGGTGTGCGTGTTCGCCGCCCTGCCGTTCCTGCTGACCCAGCACATCAGCTATACCGACGCCTTCTTCGAAAGCATGTCGGGCATCACCGCCACCGGCGCCACGGTGCTCAGCGGGCTGGACAACATGTCACCGGGCATCCTGATGTGGCGCTCGATGCTGCACTGGCTCGGCGGCATCGGCTTCATCGGCATGGCGGTAGCGATCCTGCCGCTGCTGCGCATCGGTGGCATGCGCCTGTTCCAGACCGAATCGTCCGACCGCTCGGAGAAGGTCATGCCGCGCTCGCACATGGTCGCCAAGTCGATCGTGGGGGTATACGTCGGCTTCTCGATCCTGGGCGCGCTGGGCTTCTGGTGGGCCGGCATGAGCCCGTTCGATGCGATCAACCACGCCATGTCGGCGATTTCCACTGGCGGGTTTTCCACCTCCGACCAGTCGCTGGCCAAGTGGGATATCCCGGCCGTGCACTGGGTCGCGGTGGTGGTGATGATCCTCGGCAGCCTGCCCTTCACCCTTTACGTGGCGACCCTGCGCGGCAACCGCAAGGCACTGATCCGCGACCAGCAGGTGCAGGGTTTGCTGGGCATGCTGGTGGTCACCTGGCTGGTGCTTGGCACCTGGTACTGGGCCACCACCAACCTGCACTGGCTCGACGCCCTGCGCCACGTGGCGCTGAACGTGACTTCGGTGGTCACCACCACCGGCTTCGCCCTGGGTGACTACAGCCTGTGGGGCAACTTCTCGCTGATGCTGTTCTTCTACCTGGGCTTCGTCGGTGGCTGCTCCGGCTCGACGGCAGGTGGCATCAAGATCTTCCGCTTCCAGGTCGCCTACATCCTGCTCAAGGCCAGCCTCAACCAGCTGATCCACCCACGCGCGGTGATCAAGCAGAAGTACAACGGCCACCGCCTCGACGAAGAAATCGTGCGTTCGATCCTGACCTTCTCGTTCTTCTTCGCCATCACCATCTGCGTCATGGCGCTGCTGCTGTCGTTGCTTGGCGTGGACTGGATGACCGCCCTGACCGGCGCTGCCGGCACGGTCTCGGGTGTGGGCCCGGGCCTGGGTGAAGTGATCGGCCCGTCGGGCAACTACGCCACGCTGCCGGACGCTGCCAAGTGGATTCTTGCCAGCGGCATGCTGCTCGGCCGATTGGAAATCATCACCGTGCTAGTGTTGTGCATGCCGGCGTTCTGGCGTCACTGACCACCTCGGGCTCGGCACCCAGGCGGGCGCGGTACTCACTGGGCGTGGCATGGAACCAGCGGCGGAACGCCCGGTAGAAGTTGCTGGGGTCGGCAAAACCCAGCAGGTAGGCGGTTTCCAGCAGGGTCATGCCTGGCTGCGCCAGGTACTGTTCGGCCAGTTCGCGGCGGGTATCGTCGAGCAGGGTCTGGAAGCTGGTACCTTCTTCCTGCAGCCGCCGCTGCAAGGTGCGCTGCGACAGGTGCAGGGCCTGGGCCAGGGTTTCGCGCTTGGGCTCGCCCTGCGGCAGGATGCGGCACAGTACCTGGCGCACGCGGTGGGTGACCCGGCTTTCCGAGAAACGCGCCAGGTATTCGCCGGCAAAGCGGTCATGCAGGATGGCCATGGCTTCGTTGGCGGTGGGCAGCGGCGCCTCCATGTCGGCGCGCTCGAACACCAGCGCATCGTGCGGTGCCCCGAACACCAGCGGCGAATGGAACGCCACCTTGTACGGTTCGATATTCTTTGGCTGCGGCCCCTGCACCAGCACCCGGCGCGGTTGCACCGGCCGACCGCTGAGCCAGCTGCACAGCGCCAGCGCGCAGGCCAGCGATGCCTCGGCACTGTGCCGGGTCGGTGGCAGATGGTCGCCGTGTACGGTCAGGATCAGCGAATAACCCTCGGGGCCGAGGACGAAGCTGAGGTCGGAGCTTTCGGCGATGATGCGCTGGTAACGCACCAGGCGTTCGAAGCCTTCGGCCAGGGTGCGGCTGGACATCAACGCATAGCCCACCACATGGAACGACGCCGGGCGCACCACCCGCGCCATGTTCAGGCCTATGGCCTCGTTGCCCGACAGTTCCACCGCCAGTTGCCACAACCGGGTCATGGAGTCCTGGGTGAAGCGCGCGTCGGGGTCGTCGAGGGCAGCGAAATCCAGCCCCAGCTGCTTGAACATGGCCCGGCAGTCCAGCCCTTCCAGTTCGAGTGCCTTCACGATCCCTGATGCCCAGCTGGCCGACGTGGTTCTTTCGCTCATGACAGGCATTTATGCTGACCGCTCCTGCGGTGAACCCCAAGGATATTCAATTGGCGCCTATTGTCACTGATAGGCCTCGCCAGTCACTCTAGACTCGAATCAGGCTCCACGCCGTGCATCTTGTCCAGAAGTATTAATCCCGGAGCACTGTCATGAACCGCACAGCGCAGTTTCGCAGTTTTGCCGAGTTCTACCCTTACTACCTGGGGGAGCACAGCAACCCCACCTGCCGCCGCCTGCACTTCGTCGGCACCAGCCTGGTGATAGCCCTGCTGGCCTATATCATCGGCAGTGGCAAATGGTTGTTGCTGCTGGCCTTGCCCGTGTTCGGCTACGGCTTTGCCTGGGTCGGCCATTTCTTTTTCGAAAAGAACCGGCCTGCGACCTTTACCCATCCGCTGTATAGCCTGATCGGGGATTTCGTGATGTTCAGGGATATCCTGCTGGGCAAGATCAGCCTGTAGATTTTTTGGGGCCGCTTTGCGGCCCATCGCGACACAAGGCCGCTCCTACAAGGTCCGCGTAAATTCCGAGCTTACGCGGTCGTTGTAGGAGCGGCCTTGTGTCGCGAAAGGGCTGCAAGGCAGCCCCCTTGGCCCTCAACCCCTACGCCGGTTCGCGCACCGCCGCCGCTGCCTGCGCTTCACGCGCCTGCGCCTCCGCCAGCCGATACAGCTCGATCGTGCCATCCCAATGCTCGATCAGCGCCGTGCACGACTCCACCCAATCCCCGCAATTGAGGTACTCCACCTCCCCCACCTGGCGAATCTCGGCATGGTGGATATGCCCACACACCACCCCATGAAAACCGCGGCGGGTGCACTCGTGGGCAATGGCATCCTCGAAGTCGCTGATGAAGTTCACCGCGCCTTTGACCTTGTGCTTCAGGTACGCCGAGAGTGACCAATAGCCGTATCCATAGCGGGCACGCCAGTGGTTGAGCCAGCGGTTGAGCACCAGGGTGAACTCGTAGGCACGGTCACCGAGGAACGCCAGCCAGCGGTGGTAACGGGTAATCACGTCGAACTGGTCGCCATGGATCACCAGCAGGCGGCGGCCATCGGCAGTCAGATGCTCGGCCTCGTCCACCAGCTGGATGTTGCCGAGCATCAGCTTGGAGTAACGGCGCAGGAATTCGTCATGGTTGCCGGTGACGTAGATCACCTCGGTGCCGCGCTTGCTCATGGTCAGCAGGCGGCGGATCACGTTGGTATGGGCTTGAGGCCAATAGATTCCGCCGCGCAGCTTCCAGCCATCGATGATATCGCCCACCAGGTAGATGCGGTCGACCTGGTAGCCCTTGAGGAACTGCGACAGGTGTTCGGCCTGGCAGTCGCGGGTGCCCAGATGCACATCGGAGATCCACAGGGTACGCACGCGTTGCTTGCGCGAGGGACGGGACAGTTCGGCATGGGTCATGGGCAGGCTCCGGCGCAGTTTGCTGGAGACTGGCAGGCGCGGATGACAGCGCAGTGGCAAAACCGTTACGAGTGATGGACTGCAGGGAATGAGGCACAATGCGGTTCTGCCCTGCGAGGACGACTCTCCCCATGACCGCCGGCCCGATCCTCTCGCTGCGCCATTACCGCGACAGCCTGATCGCCCACAGCCACGAACACCCGCAACTGGTGTTCGGCCTGCGCGGTCGCCTGGAGTTCGAGGTGCAGGGGCATGGCGCCGGGATCGATCGACAGGGGCTGATCGTGGTACCGGCGGGCGCCCATCACACCTGCACCAGCGATGGCGGCAGCGATTGCCTGGTGCTGGATGTACCAGGGGACCACTGGTTGCGCGAGCAACTGGGCGAACATGCCGATGCCAGCCGCCGCCTGCTCGACCGCCCCGCCGCCCTGGGCCTGGACGAGCGCCAGCAGCAATTGGTGGACTGGCTGGCGACCAGCCCCATGCACGACCCGCTGATTGCCCGGCAAGGGGCAGCGCTGCTGCTGGCCAGCCTCAACCCCACGGCAGCAGCCAGCGTCGCAGCCAGCCAGCGCCTGCCCTATGGCGCCTTCGATGCGCATATCGAGCGGCATGCCGCCTACCCGCTGCAAGTGGCTGACCTGGCGCGCATCGCCGGGTTGTCCAGTGCCCGCCTGCATGCGCGCTTCACCGCAGAATGCGGGATGACGCCGATGGACTACATTCGCCAGCGGCGCTTGCTCAAGGCGCGGCGGCTGGTGATGCAGACCTTGCTACCGATGGGGGAGATTGCGGCGCAGGTGGGGTACAGCTCGCAGAGTGCGTTTTCGGCGGCGATGTTGCGGGCGTTCGGGTGTACGCCGTTGGCTTTGCGGCGAGAGTCTGGCGACAATTGACGCCAGTCTTGCGACAGACCGCCTTTGCCTGTGCCTATACACTTTGCCTGTGCCGGCCCTTTCGCGGGTAAACCCGCTCCCACAGGTACTGCGCAGGCTTCAAAAGCGGTGCAGTAACTGTGGGAGCGGGCATGCCCGCGAAGAGGCCGGCACAGCCAGTAGAGATCTTGAGCAAGGACCACCCATGAACCACCGCACCGCCCTCGGCGCCCTGCACATCGGCGCGCTGTTCTTCGGCCTCACCGGCGTTTTCGGCAAACTGGCCGCCAGCGCCAGCCCGGCGATCATCGTCTTCGGCCGCGCCGCCTTCGCCGTGCTCGCCCTGGCCCTGTTCGCCAGCCTGACCGGGCCGGGCTGGCAACGCCTGAGCGGCCAGGACGCCCGTCGCCTGCTGCTCGGCGGCGTGCTGCTGGCCGGGCACTGGGTCAGTTTCTTCATCGCGGTAAAGGTCGCCGGCGTGGCCATCGCCACCCTCGGCTTCGCCAGCTTCCCGGCCTTTACCGTGATCCTCGAAGGCCTGCTGTTCCGCGAACGCATCCGCCGCAACGAGGCTTTGCTGGTGTTGCTGGTCAGCATCGGCCTGGTACTGGTCACACCGGCATTCGACCTGGCCAGTGAAGCCACCGGCGGCCTGCTCTGGTCATTGCTGTCGGGGCTGCTGTTCTCCCTGCTGTCACTCACCAACCGCGCCGGCTCCGGCCGTCTGCCTGCAGTGCAGGCGGCGCTGTGGCAGAACCTGGTGGTGGGCTTGTGCCTGCTGCCGTTCGCGGCACCGGACCTGGCCGGCGTAGCCACCATGGACTGGCTGTGGATCGCCCTGCTCGGCATCTTCTGCACCGGCGTGGCGCACAGCCTGTTCGTCGCCAGCCTGTCGGTGATCAAGGCGCGCACCGCCGCCGTGGTGTTCGGCATGGAACCGGTCTACGGCATTGCCGTGGCCTGGGTGGTGTTCGCCGAAACCCCGACCCTGCGCATGCTGCTGGGCGGCGCGCTGATCATCTTCGCCATCGTGCTGTCCAGCCGCCTGGCCGCCGAGCAACCGCCCAAGCAGCGGCCGCTGGCCGAGGGCGCCTGATTCAGCGGTCGTTGTGGCCCAGGTCACGCTGCGGGTCGATCTGGTCGCGCACCCGCTGCTTCAGCACCTTGGCCTCGGGGAAACCACCGTCGGCCTTGCGCTCCCAGATCTGCACGCCATTGCAGGTGATGCGGAAGATACCGCCGGTGCCAGGCTCCAGGGCCACCCGGCCAAGGTCGTCGGTGAAGGTGCTGAGCAGTTCCTGGGCCAGCCAGGCGGCACGCAGCAGCCATTGGCACTGGGTGCAATACGTGATGACGATTTCCGGTTTGCTGTCGGCCATGGTGAGGCATCTCCAGGTGAGGGGCCGCTTATACTAGCGGTCTTTAGCCCACGGTTTGAGACTCACGATGCGCCGTTTGCTGTTCTGTTTCCTGCTCACCCTCACCTCCCTCACGGTATTCGCCGCCGAACCGGCCAGGCCCAAGGTTGGCCTGGTACTGTCGGGGGGCGCGGCCCGTGGCCTGGCCCACATTGGTGTGCTCAAGGCCCTGGAGGAACAGGGCGTGCGCATCGACGCCATCGCCGGCACCAGTATGGGCGCGGTGGTCGGCGGCCTGTATGCCTCGGGCTACAGTGTCGAAGAGCTGGAAAAACTCGCCACCACCCTCGACTGGCAACAGGCGCTGTCCGACGCCCCGCCGCGCAAGGACGTGCCGTTCCGGCGCAAGCAGGATGACCGCGACTTCCTGGTCAAGCAGAAGCTCAGCTTTCGCGACGACGGCAGCCTGGGCCTGCCGCTGGGGGTGATCCAGGGCCAGAACCTGGCGCTGCTGCTGGAAAGCAAGCTGGCACATACCGCCGACACCCGTGACTTCGACAAGCTGCCCATTCCCTTCCGCGCCGTGGCCACCGACATCGCCAGTGGCGAAAAGGTGGTGTTCCGCCGTGGCCACCTGCCCCAGGTGATCCGCGCCAGCATGTCGATACCGGCGGTGTTCGCCCCGGTCGAACTGGACGGCCGGCTGCTGGTGGACGGCGGCATGGTCGACAACATCCCGGTGGATGTCGCCCGCGAAATGGGTGTGGACCTGGCCATCGTGGTCGACATCGGCACCCCGCTGCGTGACCGCAAGCAGCTGGCCACGGTGGTCGATGTGCTCAACCAGTCGATCACCCTGATGACCCGGCGCAACTCGGAAGAACAACTGGCCAGCCTGCACCGCGACGACATCCTCATCCAGCCACCGCTGACCGCCTTTGGCGTCACCGATTTTGGCCGCGCCCGGGAAATGATCGAGGCCGGCTACCGCGCCACCCGCCTGCTTGACCCGCGCCTTGCCGCCCTGCGCCAGCCCGAAGGTGACAGCAGCCTGGCCGTGGCCCGCTCGCCGCGCCAACGCACGCCGACGATCACCGCGATCAGGATCGAAAACGACTCCAAGGTCAGCGACGAGGTCATCCGCTCGTACATCCGCCAACCGATCGATGCGCCGCTGGAGCTAGGCCGCCTGCAGACCGACATGGGCACGCTGTACGGCCTGGACTACTTCGACCGGGTGCAGTACCGCGTGGTGCACAAGGGCGACGACAACACCCTGGTGATCAACGCCCGCGGCCGACGCGGTGGCACCGACTACCTGCGCCTGGGCCTGAACCTGTCGGACGACCTGCGCGGCGACAGCGCCTTCAACCTGGGCGCCAGCTACCGGGTCAACGGCATCAACAGCCTCGGCGCCGAATGGTTGACCCGTGGCCAGATCGGCGACCAGCAGGAGTTGTACAGCGAGTTCTATCAGCCGCTGGACGTGGGCTCGCGCTACTTCATCGCGCCGTACCTGGACTTCAGCTCGCAGAACATCGAAGCCACCCTGGACAACGACCCGGTGGCCGAGTACCGCCTGGAGCGTTACGGCTTTGGCCTTAACGTGGGGCGGCAGATCGGCACCAACGGCGAAGTGCGCCTGGGCGTGGGCAAGGCCTGGGGCGAGGCCGAGGTACGCATCGGCGACCAGGACCTGCCCAAGGTCAGTTTCAACGAAGGTTTCTACGAGCTGAAGTACTCGTTCGACACCCTCGACAACGTGTACTTCCCGCACAGCGGCGAGGATATCGGCCTGACCTTGCGCAAGTATGACCAGTCGCTGGATTCCGACCAGGATTACCGGCAGTGGATGTTCAACCTGGACAAGGCCCTCAGCAGCGGGCCGAACACCTTCGTGCTGGGCGGGCGCTACGGGCGCACGCTGGATGATACCGAAGTGGTGACCTCGAGCTTCGTGCTGGGTGGCGCGCGGGAGCTGTCAGGCTTCCGCCAGGACTCGGTGTCGGGGCAGAACGTGAGCCTGATGCGCATGGTCTACTACCGCCGCCTGACGCCACGGGCCTACGTGCCGCTGGACTTCCCGCTGTACATCGGCGGGTCGCTGGAGCGAGGGCGGGCGTGGAACAACGACAACGATTTCGACAGTGGCTACATCAATGCGGCGAGCATCTTCCTGGGGCTGGAGACGCCGTTGGGGCCGTTGAACCTGAGCTACGGGGCCAACAGTGCGCATGAGCAGGCGGTGTACCTGAACCTTGGGCATACCTTCTAGGTGCCGGACACATTGTGGGAGCGGCTTTAGCCGCGAACACCGGCGAAGCCGGTGCCATACACCGCGTTGCATTCTTCGCGGGTAAACCCGCTCCCACAGGCCGCAAAGCGGCCCCAGGCCCCTCAGGATTTCTCCAGGTTGGCCAGGATCTTGGCATGCACCCGCATGCACACCTGCAGCTCCGCCTCGTCAACCCCGGTGAACAGCTCTACCCGCAGTTGATTGGCAATGGTCTCGATCTGGTCGATCAGCGGTTTGGCCGGCGGGCACAGCACAATCTTCTTCGCCCGCCGGTCTTCCAGCACCGCTTGCCGGCGTACCAGCCCCTGCGCCTCCAGGCTGTCGAGCAGGCGCGCCAGGGTCGGGCCTTCGACACCCACGCTCTGGGCCAGCTCACGCTGGGTCGGGGCCTCTTCGAAACGGGCCAGGTGCAGCAACACCAGCCAGCGCGCCTGGGACAGGTTGAGCCCGGCCAGGCGGCGGTCCAGCTCGGCACGCCAACCCCGGGACATCTGGGCCAGCTGCATGCCGAAGCGGTGTTGGTTGTCGGTCAGGGGCATAAGCAACTCATTGAACAGATCTAATTATTAGGCAGCTAACCATGGCCCGTCCCACGAGGCAAGGCTCGGGCACCCTGGAATGTTCGATAATCGTCAAAAAACATGACAAAGGTCAGCAGATGGCAGTTCTGCCTTCGATCCTGTCGTCACTTACAGCTCGAACTCGGCCGCCAGCGCAGCCCGCACGCAGTACAGCACGCCCTCCGGCACCCGCGCCCCGAACAGCGGCGCAATCGCCGATACCGGTGGCAGCTCGCCCTCGCCATCGAGGAAGGCATCCTGCACTTCCATCAACAGGTCTTCCGGCAGGTCCAGGGCCTGTTCCAGGCTCAGTTCCTGGCGGCCCAGCGCCTCGGCCAGCAGGCTGTAGACGTTCTTCTCGCTGCAGTTGAGCTGCCCGGCGATCTGCGCCGGGGTCATGCCGGCACGGGCCAGGCTGACCAGTTCGTGGCGCAGGTCGAGTACCACTTTCGGCGCTTCGTCGGTGCCACCGCTGTTGTTCAGCACCTCGAGGAAGGCCTGGCCATAACGCTCCAGCTTGCGCGCACCCACGCCGCTGACCTGGGCCATGTCGCTGAGGCTGACCGGCTGGCTGCGCAGCATCTCCAGCAGCGTCGAGTCGGGGAAGATGACGTAGGGCGGCACGCTGTGCTCCTCGGCCAGCTTGCGCCGCAGGGTACGCAGCGCTTCCCACAGTTCGCGCTCTTCGGCACGCACCAGCTGGCTGGCCGGGCTGCCGCCACTGGACGACGAAGTTCTGGCGGTGGTCTGCGGCTTGAGGTCACGGCGCAGCTGCAAGGTCACTTCGCCACGCAGCAGCGGCCGGCAGCTGTCGGACAGGCGCAGGCCGCCGTAGCCTTCCAGGTCGATGTCGACCAGGCCGCGCGCCACTAGCTGACGGAACAGCGAACGCCACTCGACTTCGGCCAGCCCCTTGCCGACGCCAAACACCGAGAGCTTCTCGTGGCCGAAATTGCGCACCTTCTCGGTGTCCTTGCCCAGCAGCACATCGACCAGGTGACCGACGCCATAGCGCTGGCCGGTGCGGAACACTGCCGACAGCGCCTGACGGGCCGGCTCGGTGGCGTCCCAGGTCTGCACCTGGTCGACACAGTTGTCACAGTGCCCGCACGGTTGCTCGAGGGTTTCGTCGAAATAGGCCAGCAGCGACTGGCGGCGGCAGCGGGTTTCTTCGCACAGGGCCAGCATGGCGTCGAGCTTGTGCTGCTCGATGCGCTTGTGGCGCTCGTCACCTTCGGAGTTCTGCAGCATCTGCTTGAGCATCACCATGTCCTGCAGCCCGTAGGCCATCCAGGCATCGGACGGCAGCCCGTCACGGCCGGCACGGCCGGTCTCCTGGTAGTACGCCTCGAGCGACTTGGGCAGGTCAAGGTGGGCGACAAAGCGCACGTTGGGCTTGTCGATACCCATGCCGAAGGCGATGGTGGCGACCATGATCAGCCCTTCCTCGTTGAGGAAGCGGTGCTGGTTGGCTGCACGCGTCTCGGCAGCCAGGCCGGCGTGATACGGCAGCGCGGGGAAGCCCTGGTCACAGAGGAATGCGGCGGTTTCGTCGACTTTCTTGCGCGACAGGCAATAGACGATACCGGCGTTGCCGCGGCGCTCGCCGAGGAACGCCATCAGCTGCTTGCGCGGCGCCTCCTTGGGCACGATGCGGTAGAAGATGTTGGGCCGGTCGAAACTCGACAGGAAGCGCTCGGCGCCTTGCAGGTGCAGGCGCTGGACGATCTCCTCGCGGGTGCGCATGTCGGCGGTGGCGGTCAGCGCGATGCGCGGCACATGCGGGAACAGCTCGGCCAGCTGGCCCAGTTGCAGGTATTCGGGGCGGAAATCGTGGCCCCATTGCGACACGCAGTGGGCCTCGTCGATGGCGAACAGCGAGATATCCAGGTCGCGCAGGAAGTCGAGCATGCGCGGCTGCACCAGGCGCTCGGGCGCCAGGTACAGCATCTTCACTTCGCCACGGCGCAGGCGCCCGGCCAGGTCACGCTGCTGCTCCGGGGTCAGCGTGGAGTTCAGCGCAGCGGCCGGCACACCCAGTTCATCGAGCGTGGCGACCTGGTCGTCCATCAGCGCGATCAGAGGCGAGACCACCACCGTCAGGCCCGGGCGCAGCAGCCCCGGCACCTGGAAACACAACGACTTGCCGCCGCCGGTGGGCATCAGCACCAGGGCATCGCCGCCATTGGCCACGCAGTCGATGATCGCTGCCTGGCGCCCGCGGAAACTGTCGTAGCCGAAGACGTCCTTGAGAACGCGCTGAGCCTGTTCGAGCATGTGCAACTCCACAAATCGCCGTACCATCCCGGATACAGGCTGGACGAAAAACCCGCCCCGCACACGCCAAATGCGTAAGCGGTTTTTGCCAGGTAGCCGGCAAACCCTGCCCCTGGATGAAAAATCGCGGAGTATACCGCAGCACCGCCCCGCGCAGGGCACCACGGCGATAGACGTTCCCTTTACCCCGCCGCCGTCGCAAGGTGCTAGAATTCGTTATCGTTTATTCCCCAAGGTAGCCCTGTAATGTCCTTCGCCGAGCAACTGACCCGCCTGCAAGCCTTCCTCGACGCCGACGAGCTGCACGAGGAAGCGCTGGACTATGTCGCCGCCCACGGCTACCTCACCGCCCTCTCGATCAATGCCGAGGAAGTGCCCGAGCGCGAGTGGATCGACGCCCTGTTCGCTGAAGAGCCGCACTACGCCAGCGATGCTCAGCGTACCGAGATCGAGGCCACCCTGGTGGCGCTGAAAGCGCACATCGCCCGCCAGCTGGCCAGCGACGACGAGTTCGAGCTGCCATGCGACCTCGACCTGACCGACGAGCCGGACGATTCCGACCTGCGCGGCTGGTGCATCGGCTTCATGGAAGGCGTATTCCTGCGTGAAGAGGCCTGGTTCGAGAACGCCGAGGAAGAAGTCAGCGAGATGCTGCTGCCGATCATGGTCGGCTCGGGCCTGTTCGACGAGCAGCCGGAGTTCGCCGACATCGCCAGCAACGCCAACCTGCAGGACGACATGATCGTACAGATCCCCGAAGCGCTGACGGCGCTGTTCCTGCTGCTGCATGCCCCTGACGAAAAGCCGGCGCTGCTCAAGCCACGCCACCACTAAGTCGCCTGTGCGCTACCTGCTGCTGGCCACCGGCTGGCTCAGCGTCGCGTTGGGGGTGTTGGGGATATTCCTGCCGGTATTGCCCACCACCCCGTTCCTGCTATTGGCGGCCGCCTGCTTTGCCCGCAGCTCGCCGCGCTTTCACCACTGGCTGGTCCATCACCCCAAGCTCGGGCCATGGATCCGTGACTACCTCAGTGGTGAGGGCATCCCCCTCAAGGGCAAGGTCTACGCCATCGGCCTGATGTGGGCCAGCATCGGCCTGTCGTGCTATCTGGTGCCCCTGTTCTGGGCGCGCACCTTCATGTTGACCAGCGCCGTACTGGTAAGCCTGTACATCCTCAGCCAGAAAACTTTGCACAAGCCAAAGTGACAATATTCTGTCGCCAAATATCAATTTCGCCTAACGATTATTCTCCTTATCCGAAATGATTCTGGAACTCTGCCAAACCCCCGTATTAATTGGCTTTCATGGACTTTTCCGCTGCCATTCCCCTGGGTCCTCCTGCGGGCCTATTAGACAATTTATATATTATATGGCAATTTGATATGAAGAAATCTTCTTATCTATCGCGTTGAATGTACTTAGCTGTGTTATTAAAAACCTGCAACACTATATGCAATAACTTTATCGTCATTTTTTTGGCGAGCAGCAGGATAAATTCCAGGATCAGGGAGATGTACCATGCGCGTTTTGAACCCCATCACCAGTGCATTACTGTTGGCCCTGGCGAGTGCCAACGTACAGGCGATGTCGATCACCGAGGCTGTCCAGAGCGCCGTGGACTACCACCCGCAGGTCAGCTCCAACCGCAACAGCAAGCTGTCGGCCGATGAAGATGTGAAGTTCGCGCGTGGTGGCTACTACCCTTCCGTGGATCTGGTCGCCGGCTATGGCCGCCAGCGTTCGGACAACACCACGACGCGTGCCGAGGGCAACCACAACAAGGAAACCCTCAACTACACCCAGTCCGAACTGCGCCTGCGGCAAATGATCTTCGACGGCTTCAACACCTCGAATGAAGTGGGCCGCACCGAAGCAGTCTCCACCTCCCGCGCCTACTACACCCAGGCCGTTGCCCAGGATGTCGCCCTGCGTGCAGTCGAGGTGTACCTGGAAGTGCTCAAGCGCCGTGAACTGGTGACCCTGGCCAGGAACAACCTGCAAGCCCACCTGCGAGTCAACGACCAGATCGGCCTGCGCAACGAGCGCGGCGTCGGCAGCACCGCCGACCTTGACCAGTCCCGCGCACGTCGCGCCCTGGCGGAAAACAACCTGGACACCGCCGAAGTCGACCTGGCCGATGCCGAGGCCAACTTCTTCAGCGTCGTCGGCCGCATGCCGGACGAGCTGGAAAGCCCGCAAACCATCAAGGGTGAGGTGCCTGGCACCCTCGACGAAGCCCGCGACGGCATGCGCCAGAACAACCCGTACATCAAGTCTGCCCAGGCTGACGTGAATGCTGCCGAGCAGCAATACGAAGTGGCCAAGTCGACCTTCTACCCTCGCTTCGACGCCATTCTGGCCACCGGTGCCAACAACAACACCGGCGGCGAGAAAGGCCACAACAACAACGACTGGCAAGCTGGCGTGGAGATGAACTACAACCTGTTCCGCGGTGGCAGCGACAAGGCTCGCCTGCAGTCCGACGCGCACAAGATCAACCAGGCCCTGGACATCCGCAACAACGCCCTGCGTGAGCTGACCGAAAATCTGAGCCTGGCGTGGAACGCCATGAACAACGCCAGCAAGCAGCTGCCGACTGCGCGTGAATACGCCGAGACCACCAAGCGCGTGCGTGCTGCCTACCAGGACCAGTTCGGCCTGGGCCAACGTACCCTGCTCGACGTGCTCGACAGTGAAAACGAGCTGTACAACGCCGACCGCCGCTACACCGAGGTGCGTTATACCGAGGAGTTCTCGCGCTACCGCGTGCTGGCGACCATGGGCGAGCTGCTGAGCAAGCAGCGTATTTCGCTGCCGCCGGAAGCGCTGGCTACCACCGAAGTACGCACCGAGGCGCGTTTGCCTGATATGCGTTGATCGGGTTCGAGATAGCCGGGGCCGCTTTGCGGCCCATTCGCAGCACAAGGCTGCTCCTACAGGAAAGCGCGCAACATCTGTAGGAGCAGCCTTGTGCTGCGAATGGGCTGCAAAGCAGCCCCCTGCCCTCACTCGCTACCATGGTTACGCTGGAACGTCTCCAAACCCATGGCCCTGATCTGCCCCTCGATCAACGCCTCGAACGGTGCCAGCAGCGCATCGAAACAGGCAGGCTGCTCCAATGCGTTCAGCGCTCCCACCACCGCCTCGATAGTCGATAACGCCCCCGCCTCCGGCGCCTTGCGCAAGCGGTAGCGTGAAGGCGCGACAGCCCCCAGCGTCACCCGCGGCAACGCCTCCAGCAACGGGTTCAGGTACAACAGCTTGCGCGCCTTGCGCCAGGTGCCGTCGGGCACGATCAACAGCAAGGGTTGGTCGTCCGTCTCGCCATAGGCCACCAATTCCTGGGCGTCGTCACCCGGGAACAGCAGGGCTGGCCGGTAACCGGGGGTCGCCAGCAATTCATTCAGGTCATCGAATACCTCGCCTACCCGCAACTCGGCATTGTTCAGGCCAAGGGCGGCCAGGCGTGCGGTATTCAGGGCGTGGGCGGTTTCACTGGGGTGCTGCAGCAGGATGACGCGGGTGCGGCTGTCGAGTGCGGGGATCAGTGGGCAGAGGCAATGGTCGAGCGGGCGCTGGCAGCGCTCGCAGCGGGGTCTGGGCATGGGGTTCTCCTTGGCGGGAACAGTTTGCCACAGAACCGGGGCCCGCTTTGCGGGCCATTCGCCGGCAAGCCAGCTCCCACAGGTATTGCACAAGGCCCAGGCCTGTGGTGATCCTGTAGGAGCTGGCTTGCCGGCGAAAGGGCCGCAAGGCGGCCCCGGCAATCTCAACGATTGAACCGCTCCGCCAGGCTATGCAGGTACTCCGCCATGCGCTCCAGGTCCTGGCTGATTTCCGCGCCCTGCCTGGCCTGCCCGGCACTCTGGTCGCACAGGTGGGCTATGCGCACGATCTGCTGGTTGATGTCCTCGGCCACATGGCTCTGCTGCTCCGACGCCGTCGCCATCTGCTGGCTCATGCCGGTGATGCGGCTGACCGCCTGGGCAATCCCGCTCAACGCTGCCTGCACCGCCTCGACACTGTGCACGCTGTCCCGCGAGATCTGCTCGCCACGGCTGGCGGTGCTCACCGCGCGCTCTGCCCCGGCGCGCAACGAGGCGATGATCTGGTGGATCTCCTCGGTCGAGGCACGGGTGCGCTGGGCCAGCGATCGTACTTCATCCGCCACCACGGCAAACCCGCGCCCCTGTTCGCCGGCACGCGCCGCCTCGATGGCCGCGTTGAGCGCCAGCAGGTTGGTCTGCTCGGCGATCGAGGTAATCACATCGACCACGCTGCCGATCGACTGGGTCTGCTCGGCCAGGGCATTGACGGCCTGGCCGATGTCGTTGACCGCATTGCTCATGCTGCCCATGGCTTGCAGGCTCTGCATCGCCAGCTCGCTGCCCTGCTGCGCCAGCTGGTCGGCATCGCCCGCTGCGTGCGCCGTGCTCTGCACGTTATGGGTAACCTGCTGAATGGTCGCCGCCATCTGCGCGATGGCGGCGGCGGACTGGTCGGTCTCGCTGCGCTGGCGGTCGAGCATCTGTGCCTGGGCATCGGACAAGTCGGACGACTGCGCCGCCCGCGACTTCACCCCGACCCCGGCATCCACCAGGCGGGTCAAGGCCGTTTGCAGGCGTGCTTCCTCGCTGATGATGGCAAGATCCAGCTGGCCTTGCAGGCCTGGGTTATCGCTGTAGGTCAGTGCCACCAGCGGGCTGGTGAAGGCCTTGGGGTGCTCGGTCAGCGTGCGGCGGATGGCCTGGTTCTGCCGGTGCTCGACCAGATACCAGGCCAGCAGCAGGCTGGCCATCAGCACCCCGAGCGCCGCGTAGGGCGGTAGCCACAGGTAGCCCGCCGCCGACAGCAGGCCCGCACCGATCAATGGCCAACCGTGACCCAGGCCATACCCCAGACGGGCCGCCCACGGCACCGGCGCGCGGCCAGCCCGCAAGCGCGCGTACAACGCCTCGGCGCGGCGGATCTGCTCACGGGTGGGCACCGAGCGCACCGACTCGTAGCCACTGATGCGGCCCTGCTCGTAGACGGCCGTGACATAGGCGCTGACCCAGTAGTAGTCACCGTTCTTCGCCCGGTTCTTGACTACGCCCATCCACGGTTTGCCTTGTTTGATGGTTTCCCACATATGGCCGAACACGGCCGGAGGCATGTCCGGATGGCGCACCAGGTTGTGGGGTTGGCCGACCAGCTCGTCGTAGGTGAACCCGCTGATCGCCACGAAAGCGTCGTTGCAGTAGGTGATGCGGCTGTTGAGGTCAGTGGTGGAAATCAGGCGCTGATCGTTGGGAAAGGTTCTTTCGTGCTCAGTGACGGGCAAATTCATGCGCATCTTGGGCAATCCTTGCAGGATTAAAGGGAGGAAGTCAGCAGCACACACTGATTTGATATATAGCAGGACGCCATTATGTTGTCGGTCAGCGGCACCAACAATTTAACGGGGGCCGACGAAATACAGCATGTGCCGGACTTCAACCCACGTTGAGCTGGCTTTTCAGCAGGTCGCGGAAAGTCTGGATCAACGGTTCGCGGCTGCGCCCGCGGCGAATGATCAGCGAGAACGGTGCCTGGTAGCCAAAGGTGGACGGCGACAGCACGCGCAAGTCGCCCTTGTCGACCCAGGCCTGGGCATAGTGCTCGGGCAGGTAGCCGATGTAGGCCCCGGAGAGAATCAGGATCAACTGCGCCTCCATGCTCTCCACCGTCGCCGCGCTGTGCTTGAAGCCATGCCGGGCCAGTTCGGCCTGGCTCCAGTAGCCACGCCCGACCATGCGCTGCTGGGTCACCACCTGCTCGGGGATACGCCGTTCGGCATACAACGGGTGGCGGCTGCTGCAGTACAGCCAGTGCTGCTCACGGTACAGCGGCTGGTAGAGCAGCCCGCTCATGCGCGAGGAAAACGCCCCGATCGCCAGGTCCAGGCGGTTGTCCTGCACGCCCAGTTGCAGCTCGTAAGGGCTGGACACCGACAGGTGCAGGTGCACCGCCGGGTGTTCCTGGCTGTAGGCGCCGATGGCTTCGGCCAGCGGCAAGGCCTGGTCACCGACCGTGGAGTCGATCACCCCAAGGTTGAGGGTGCCGCGCAACTCACCCTTGAGGGCGGCGGCGTACTGTTCGAAACCGTCTAGCTCGGCCAGCAGGCGCAGTGTTTCCTGGTGAAACAGCTCGCCCTTGCTGGTGAGGCTGAAGCCGCCACGGCCGCGGTGGCACAGTACGATCCCCAGGGCACCTTCCAGCTGGCTCATGTAGGTGCTGATGGCCGAAGTCGACAGGTTCAGCTCGCGCTGGGCATTGGCAAAGCCCTGGTGGCGCACCACGCTGACGAAGATGCGCAGCAGTTTCAGGTCGGGCAAGGTCGAGGCCATGGAGCAACGGTTCCGCAAGGGTGTTTGCGCGCAGTCTAACCGCTCTGCCGGCCTTTAGTTCAGAAATTCCTGAACTAAGTATTTGCCGGTAGCGATTTTTCCCCGGCACTACCTTCAGCAGACTTGGCCGAAATGTCCCTGCCCGCCGGCAAGACCACACCTGGAAGGCGCGCGGCGGCACAGGTTCGAACAAACAGAACAATCGACCGACTGATGAGGCCCACCGTGGACAAGATCCTCCACCAACCACTGGGCGGCAACGAAATGCCGCGTTTCGGCGGCATCGCCACCATGCTCCGTCTCCCCCACCTGCAAAGTGCCCAAGGCCTGGACGCCGCCTTCATCGGCGTGCCACTGGACATCGGTACCTCGCTGCGCTCCGGCACCCGCTTCGGCCCGCGGCAGATCCGCGCCGAATCGGTGATGATCCGCCCGTACAACATGGCCACCGGGGCCGCACCGTTCGACTCGCTGTCGGTGGCCGACATCGGTGACGTGGCGATCAACACCTTCAACCTGCTGGACGCCGTGCGGATCATCGAAGAAGCGTATGACGAGGTCCTCGAGCACAACATCATCCCGCTGACCCTGGGTGGCGACCACACCATCACCCTGCCGATCCTGCGGGCGCTGCACAAGAAGCACGGCAAGATCGGCCTGGTGCACATCGATGCCCATGCCGACGTCAACGACCACATGTTCGGCGAGAAGATCGCCCACGGCACCACCTTCCGCCGCGCCGTGGAAGAAGGCCTGCTCGATTGCGAGCGCGTGGTGCAGATCGGCCTGCGCGCCCAGGGCTACACCGCCGATGACTTCAACTGGAGCCGCCGCCAGGGCTTCCGTGTGGTCCAGGCCGAAGAGTGCTGGCACAAGTCGCTGGAACCGCTGATGGCCGAAGTGCGCGAAAAGGTCGGCGGTGGCCCGGTGTACCTGTCGTTCGACATCGACGGTATCGACCCGGCCTGGGCGCCTGGTACCGGCACCCCGGAAATCGGCGGCTTGACCACCATCCAGGCGATGGAGATCATTCGCGGCTGCCACGGCCTGGACCTGATCGGCTGTGACCTCGTCGAAGTCTCCCCGCCTTACGACACCACCGGCAACACCTCGCTGCTCGGTGCCAACCTGCTGTTCGAGATGCTCTGCGTGCTACCGGGCGTTGTCCGCCGGTAAACGACGGCCCTTTGTAGGAGCGGCCTTGTGTCGCGACCGGGCCGCAAGGCGACCCCGGACTGTGGCGGTGTCGCATAGGCTGCCGGGGCCGCTCTGCGGCCCGATCGCGACACAAGGCCGCTCCTACAGAAAGCGCCCGCGGTACTTGCTACACCCCGGCAGGAGCCATATGGGAGGGCCATTGAGGCCCGCCAACAACACGACAAGACCGCCGGGCGCCGTGAACCCGCCCGCGTGGTCGATCTCGCCATAATAAAGATAATCGGGAGACCCCCAATGGCCTTGGACATCATTGTTGTAATGATCTATACCGCCGGCATGCTCGGGCTTGGCTGGTATGGCATGCGGCGCGCGAAAACCCACGAGGACTACCTGGTGGCCGGGCGCAACCTCGGCCCGGTCCTGTATATGGGTACCATGGCCACCACCGTGCTCGGTGGCGCTTCCACCGTCGGCACCGTGCGCCTGGGCTACGTCCACGGCATCTCCGGCTTCTGGCTGTGCGCAGCCCTGGGCCTGGGCATCATCGCCCTCAACCTGTTCCTCGCCAAACCCTTGCTGCGCCTGCGCATCTTCACCGTGACCCAGGTGCTGGAGCAGCGCTACAACCCAGCCGCACGCCAGGCCAGCGCCGTGATCATGCTGGCCTACGCACTGATGATCGGCGTCACCTCGACCCTGGCCATGGCCACCGTATTGCAGGTGCTGCTCAACCTGCCGTTCTGGGCCTCGCTGCTGCTGGGCGGTGGTGTGGTGGTGCTGTACTCGACCATTGGCGGCATGTGGTCGCTCACCCTGACCGACATCGTCCAGTTCGTGATCAAGACCGTCGGCCTGATGTTCATCCTGCTGCCAGTGTGCCTGTACAAGGCCGGTGGCTGGGACACCCTGGTGGCCAAGCTGCCGGCGGCCAGCTTCCAGCTGACCACCATTGGCTGGGACACCATCATCACCTACTTCCTGATCTACTTCTTCGGCATCCTCATCGGCCAGGACATCTGGCAGCGGGTGTTCACTGCCCGTGACGAGAAGGTCTGCCAGCGCGCCGGCACCACCGCCGGTGTGTACTGCGTACTGTACGGCCTGGCCTGCGCCGCGATCGGTATGGCCGCGCATGTGCTGATGCCCGACCTGGCCAACCCGAACAATGCCTTTGCCGAGATGATCAAGACCACCCTGCCCGATGGCATCCGTGGCCTGCTGATGGCAGCGGCGCTGGCCGCCATGATGTCCACCGCCAGCGCCGGCCTGCTGGCTGCGTCGACCACCCTGACCGAAGACCTGCTGCCCAAGCTGCGTGGCGGCAAGGCGTCGAGCCTGGGCGTCAGCCGCCTGTTCACCCTGCTCACCGGCCTGGTGGTGCTGGGCATCGCCCTGGTGGTGAACGATGTGATCAATGCCCTGACCCTGGCCTACAACCTGCTGGTCGGCGGCATGCTGATCCCGCTGATCGGCGCGATCTTCTGGAAGCGCGCTACCACCGCCGGGGCTATCGCCAGCATGTCGCTGGGCTTTGCCACCGCGCTGCTGTTCATGTTCAAGGATGGGCTGGAGGCCAATACGCCGATCTACTACAGCCTGGCGGTTGGTCTGGTGAGCTTTGTGGTGGTCAGCCTGATGTCGCGTAAATCGGTGGCGGCGGTGAAGCTGGCCTGATAGATCGCGGCTGCCTGTACAGGCCCTTTCGCGGGTAAACCCGCTCCCACAGGAATATCACAGGCCTCGAGTGCTGTGGGGTACCTGTGGGAGCGGGTTTACCCGCGAAGAGGCCGGTACAGGCAACACACAACTGGCAGACACAAAAAGGCCGCTGCACCCACCCAGGTGCAGCGGCCTTTGTCTGTATCAGCGACGACGCGGTTGGCGTTTGCGCTGCTCTTCATCAGTCGGGATCGGCACCGGCTGCAAGGGTGGTGGAATCAGCCCCAAGGCGACAGCCAGGTCGTGGAGCCAGTTGGACAGTGGTTTATTCATAATGCCCCCTTGACGGGTCAGCCTCACGGCAATTCAATCCTGCGATGTTTCATACAGATCATAGCCCTATGTCCTGTATTACGCATGCCTCTAAACCTACAGATACGGGCCATTTTGATACGGATCAAGCCGTAACGGCGCATTCCGACGACTGGTTAATCGTTTCGCTTTGTTGCAGGTCGATCCAGGCCTGCAAATTTGCCCCGCGCATGCCCTGGCGCCACATCAACCAGGTGACCGCCTGATCGAACGGCGCCTGCAACTGGTGCACCCGCACCCGGTCGCGCCCGGGCAGGCTGTCGAGCATCGACCTGGCCATCATCGCCACACCCGCGCCGGCGATCACGCAGGCCAGCATGCTCTGGTACGACTCGATTTCCATCACCCGGCCCATTGGCGTATGGGCATGGGCATACCAGGCCTCCAGGCGCATGCGGTACGAGCAGCCCTGGCGGAAGGTGAACACCGCCTTGCCCGCCACGTCCTTGGCAGTGTGTACCGCAGGGTGCTCGGGGCTGGTGATCAGTACCAGTTGCTCATCGCACAGCGGCACGCCATCCAGCCCGGCCAGGCTCGGTGGCCCGTCCACGAGGGCCGCGTCCAAGGTGTGGTTGAGCAGGCCTTCCAGCAGCTCGCCACTGGGCGCCGCACGCACCTGCAGGTTAACCGCCGGGTAGGCCTGGTGATAACGCGCCAGCAACCCCGGCAAATGGGTCGCCGCCGTGCTGTACATGGTCCCCAGCACGAAGTCCCCGGCCGGTTGGCCGCCCCGCACGGCGGCCAGTGCCTCGTCGCGCAAGGCTGACATGCGGTTGGCGTAATCCAGCAGCACCTTGCCCGCCGGCGACAGCTGCAGGCGCTGGCGTTCGCGCAGGAACAGCTCGACACCCAGTTGCTCCTCGAGCTGGCGCAAGCGCGTCGACAGGTTCGACGGCACCCGATGCAGGCGCTCTGCGGCACGGGTGACCGAACCTTCCTCGGCCACGGCCTGGAAGATTCGCAGTTGGCTGAATTCCACGGCATTCTCCAAAACAGAACAACTTGATCATCATTATTCAATTTTATTGAAAAAGAAACCGCCCTAACCTTCCAGCCATCGCTTACATCCGTGCAGGAGACTTGTCATGTCGCCACTCATTCAACTGCTTGCCAGCGCCGTGGCGCTGATGATGGCCATGGGCATCGGCCGTTTCGCCCTGACCCCGCAGCTGCCGCAACTGATCGCCGAAGGCCAGTTCGACCTGACGGTCGCCGGGCTGGTGGCCGCGGCCAACTACCTGGGTTACTTCGTCGGCGCGGTCGATGCCATGTTCGCTCGCTCGCCAGGCCAGGTGCGCCTGCGCCTGCACGGTGGGCTGTGGCTGTGCGTGCTGCTGACCCTGGCCTCATGGGCCGCAGACGGGTTCTGGAGCCACCTGCTGCTGCGCTTCGGCACCGGCGTGGCCAGCGCTTGGGTGCTGGTGATGATCACCAGCCTCAGCCAACAGGTGGCCAATGCAAACAACCGCCAGCGCCTAGGTGCCCTGGTGTTCGCGGGGCCCGGCCTGGGCATTGCGCTGACGGGTTTGCTGGCGCTGGTTGCGCATTTGTGGGGGCTGGGCTCGGCAGCACTGTGGCTGATCTATGCCGTGGCCGCGCTGGTGATGCTGCTGGCGGTCCGGCCTTGGCTGCCAAGGGCGCTGCAAGCGGCGCAGGTGCCGTCGGCTGCACGCCAGGGCCCCACGCGCAGTGTCGGCATCGGCCGCCTGGGGCTGGTGTATGCGCTGTATGGCGTGGGTTACATCCTGCCGGCCACCTTCCTGTCGCAAATAGCCAACCAGCAGTTCCACGGGCAGTGGCTGGCCGACCTGTTCTGGCCGGCGTTCGGCCTGGCGGCGGCGCTGGGGATGCTGCTGGTGAGCCTGCGCCGTGGCGGCCGCACCTCGGCCTGGCTCACTGCCACCCTGTGGCTGCAGGGGCTGGGTGTACTGGCCTGCCTGATGGGCGGGGGTGTCGGGCTGGCGTTGGGCGTGGTGCTGTGTGGCGGGCCGTTCCTGGCCTGCATGCAGCTGGTGATGCAACGTTCGCGGGAGCTGGCGCCGCATGCCACGCAGCGCAATGCCGGGCTGCTGACAGCCTGCTTTGCCTTGGGGCAGTTGAGCGGGCCGCTGCTGGCGGCGGTCAGCAGCCATTACAGCGGCGGGTTGCAGCCCGCGCTGATGGTGGCCGCGGGTGGGTTGGTGGTGGCTGGGGGGCTGGTGCTGTTTGGCAGCTCTGCACAGCAGGGCAACGCCTGTCAGGCCAAGGCAGCATCCTGAATCGTAGCTGCCTGTGCCGGCCTCTTCGCGGGTAAACCCGCTCCCACAGGTACTGCACAGGCCTTGAAGATTGTGCGGCCCCTGGACTGCCCCCGAAAAGTTGGACAGTTTTAGCCCGTGGCCTGAGTCCTGTAGCTGACAGGGCTCAGGCCATTGAGTTTCAGCCTGATGCGGTCATGGTTGTAGTAATGGATGTACTCCTCCAGGCCCGCCTTCAGCTGTTCGACGCTTTCAAAGCGCTTCAGGTAGAAGAACTCTGACTTCAGTGTGCCGAAGAAGCTTTCCATCGCTGCATTATCCAGACAATTACCCTTGCGAGACATGCTCTGCTTCACACCGTGCGCTGCGAGCTTATGGCGGTATTGGGGCTGCTGGTAATGCCATCCCTGGTCTGAGTGGATCACTAGCTTGGGCTTTTCACCCAACCCATCGAGCGCCTTTTCCAGCATGTTCCCGACCAAGCCATAGGTAGGCCGGCAAGCTGTTTCATAGGCGATGATCTCACCGTTGTACAAGTCCATCACGGGCGACAGGTAGAGCTTTTGTTGGGCCACTTTGAACTCAGTGACATCGGTCACCCACTTCTGGTTGGGGCGTTGCGCGACGAAATTACGCTCCAGCAAATTCATTGCCACCTTGCCGACAATGCCGCGATAGGATCGATACTTCTTCGGGCGTACAACGGACTGCAAACCAAGCTCAGCCATCAACCGTTCAATGACCTTCTTGTTGACCAAGGTCCCCTGATTCCTGATGGCAAGGGCAATGCGGCGGTAGCCATACAGCCCTTTCTCCTCGTGATAGACACGCTGCACCAACTCCTTGAGCGAGGCGTGCCTGTCCGGCTTTTGCTGGCACTTGACCTGGTAATAAAAGGTACTGCGTGCCAACCCCACCATCTGCAAGAGGTCGGGCAGCGGATATTTATGTCTGAATTTGCAGACGATCAGGGCTTTTTCGTCCGTGTTCGCTCCTTCTCCTCTCGCAGAGCCTTTAACTCCTTTAGGACATCATTCTCCATGCGCAGATACTCGAGCTCGCTCAACAACTGCTCACGAGATTTCTCTGCGTCATTGGTGTCTGTCGGCTTGATGGGCTTAATTTTCTTCGGCACGGCTGATTTTCTTTGTTTGGCGAGAGTGGCTACAGGACTGCCACTGTAGTGCTGCCGCAGCCAAATGCCTATCTGTGAGGACTGTCCAAGGTCAAAGTGCGCCGCTGTTTGGCGCAGGGACAGGCGATGCTCAAGCATGTACTTGAGCACCCGCCGCTTGAATTCCTCGGTGTAGCGGCGACCATGCGAGCGAGGGCTGAGGCTGGCATCGACTTGGTAGCCAGCAACCCAGCGCCGAAGCAGGCTGAAATCGATGCCAAAGTGTTGTGCCACCTTGCGAAAGCCCCGGCTGCCCTCTAGGTAAGCGGTGATAGCCGTGAGCTTGAACTGCTCTGTGTATTTACCCATAGATCCCCCAAGGGTTGGATTGGTGTCCAACTTCTTGGGGGCAGTCCACCCTGTGGGAGCGGGTTTACCCGCGAAGAGGCCGTAACAGGCTAAAACTCACCCCACAAACTTACGCAACTGCTGCTTCACCCAAGGCTCGGCACTCACCAGGACCACCCCCAGCAGCACCATCGACGCGCCAACCACAAAGTTCAGGCTCAGCGGCTCATCCAGCAACAACACGCCGAAGGTCACCCCGAACAGCGGGGTAATGAACGAGAACACTGCCAGGTTCGACGCCAGGTATTTGCGCAGCAACCAGAACCAGGTCAGGTAGCTGATGAACGACACCACAATCCCCTGGAACAGCACGCTGCCCATCGCCAGCGGCGTCAGCGTGACCGCGCCGATCTGGCCGCTGAGCAAGGCAATCAGCAGCAACCCGGCAAAGCCCACCGCCAGCTGATAGAACAGGGTCAGGGTCGCCGGTGCTTCCGACAGCCGCGAGCAACGCACCACCACCGTGGTCGCTCCCCAGGCCAGCCCGGCGATCACGCCAAAGGCATCCCCCAGCAGGGTGCGGCCATCCATGTGCTCGAACGACATGCCGCCCGCAAACGCCATGGCAATGCCGCCGAAGGCCAGCAGGATCCCCAGCCATTGCAGCAGCCGCAGGCGTTCGCTGGGCAACCTGAAATGCAGGCCCAACGCGGTAAACACCGGCGCGGTATAGAGGAACACCGACATGTGCGCCGCAGAGGTCAGCTTCAGCCCCTCGGCAATGAACAGGAACTCCAGGCCGAACAGCCCGCCCGCCACCACCCCGGCACGCCAGGTGCTGCCGACCTGCTCCCAGCCCCCGCGCCAGCACAGCATCAGGCCCACCAGCACGGCGGCGATGCCGTTGCGCAGGGCCGCCTGCATCACCGGCGCGATATCGATGGCGGCAGTCTTGATCAACACCTGCTGGCAGCCCCAGATCAGGCACAGCCCCAGCATCACCTGGAAGGCAAAGGCGTCGGGGTTCTTGCGGACCGCGCTCATAGGCGGGCCTCTGCGGTGGTCATTGGCATGGGCATGGGCTCGGCAGTGTTCAGGAACTACCGATTATCGGGTTTCCATGGCCGCCCTTGCCAGCCTCAAAACGACCTCAGGCGATCTGTGCTTTCGCCGACACCTGCTCGAAGGTGGTTTCGTCCAGCGCATCCTCCTGCTCGTCCAGCACCTGGCGCGGGTGCTCGAAGCCGGGAATGCTGCTGTCGATCAGGCTCATCAGCCGCGAACCGCGCTCGGTCAGCACGAAGTTCTCGCCATTGCCGCCATCCTCTTCGGGCCGGGTTTCGATGAAACCACGCTCGAACAACAGCCTTTCGTACTCGCAGGCACGGGTTTTCAGGTGGTCCAGGTCGCCCACCGGCTCCCCCTTGGCAGCCAGTGCCGCAGCGTGCTGCTCGGCATAGGGGCGTGGCGTGAAGCTGTGACCGGCGCCGTTCTGCACCTCGTGCAGCAAACGCTCGATCAGGTCCCAATCGTAGGCGATGCTCATGGCTACGGGCTCCTGCTGTGGACGGAAGGGGTACACAGGTTGGGACCTGTCGGTGAGCCGTGGTGTTCCGAAAGATCTTGCACGGTGATACGCCACGCTCTGAAGCCGCTGGTACCGCAACAGGCAGAAACCATTTGCTGTCTAGCCACCTGTAGTTTATAAACTACATTCACTCGATGAAAAAAATCGAATCCAGCAGTTTCAGACATTGGGTGACCGGTCTCCGAGACGTTAGTGCCAGAGCCCGAATCATTTCTCGGATCAACCGGTTGATGGAGGGCCTGCCTGGCGACGTATCACCGGTTGGCCACGGCGTCAGTGAGCTCAGGGTTCACTATGGGCCTGGCTACCGGGTGTACTTCCATCAGTCTGGCAGCACATACGTCATTCTGCTTTGCGGCGGCGACAAAGGCAGCCAACAGCGCGACATCAAGGCAGCCCACCAGATTCTGCGTTCGTGGAGGATGCAAAATGACTGAAACCTTCTCTGATTTCGACCCCGCCCAGTACCTCACTACCCCTGAAGCGATCGCGCAGTTCATGACCGACGCACTCGAAACCGGGGATGCCGGCTATGTCGCCAAGGCTGTAGGCGTGGTGGCGCGTGCAAAAGGCATGAGCGAGCTGGCTAAAGAAACCGGTCTGTCGCGCGAGCAGCTCTATCGGTCTTTCAGTGAGCATGGCAACCCGACTCTGAAGTCGTTCCTGACCGTGATGAAGGCGCTGGGAATAGACATGACGGCGCGGCCTCACCTCGCTGGCTGATAAACGAACACGCCGGCTCTCAGCTGATCGGTTACCGCGCTCAGGTGTAGGAGCGGCCTTGTGTCGCGAAAGGGCTGCGAAGCAGCCCCGGGGTTTCAGCGCAAATGCACAAATTGCTGGGGCTGCTTTGCAGCCCTTTCGCGACACAAGGCCGCTCCTACAAGGGCCCGCGCAGGCCGGGAGAAAAGATATCAGCGCTGGCGCCCAGGCAACCGGCCTGCGCGGCTCGGTTACTGCTTGACCAGATAGTTGATGAACAACCGAAACAGCTCCGCATTCCCGGCAATCCCCAGCCGCTGCCAGATGTTGTGCCGGTGCACTTTCACCGTGCCTTCCGAGATGCCCAGCTCGCGTGAGATCGACTGGCTGCTGTGCCCTTGCAGGATCAGCTTGGCCACATGCCGCTGGGTTTCGGTCAGCTGGCCCTGGAGGATATCGACAAAAGCATCTTCCAACTGGCTGTCGGACTCCTGCGGGTCGGCCAGGTCATCGGCATGTGCCAGGCGCAGGTGCTGGCTGAAAATGGCATCGATGACTGGCGTCAACGCTGCCAGCCGCTGCGCTTCTTCAGCCTCGAACGCGCCCTTGTCCAGGCCACGCATCAACGAATACACCAGGGCGGTCCGTGGCCTTACCGGCACGATGAAACCGATCTCCTCGATCAGGCTGCCGTGGTGCGAGGAGACGCAGGGGTGGATGTCGTGGGAGATGGAAAAGCCCGAGGCGAAGAAGCTGTCCGGGGCCAGTTCGCGCATCCGCCACAGGCCACCCGGGTGGTTGTTGGTACAGGCGACGTAGAACGGGTCGAGCAGATAGCCGCCGCGCAGGTAGGCTTTCAGCGTACGTTCGGCGACTCGCTGGTTGTAGCCGTCATGAATCAGCAGCGCGGGCTGGTTGAAACGAAACAGGTAGGCGCAGCTCATGTCGAAATCGACCACGCCCTTGAGCGCGGTGTCGAGGGCCGGGCCCAGTGCATCGCTGCCGATGCTGCGAATGACCGCACCCAGGCGGTTGGCGTTGTCGCTGTTCATTGCGGTGGCCCGTGCGGTGTGGGAGAAGGCGCAAATGCCGCCCGGCTGTGCAAGCCCGAACGGCATTGAACGATGCCTGGCCCTGTCAGTGCAACGGTGCACTGGCGGGCAGCAGGCCGGCCTCTTCTTCCTGGCGGCCCAGTTCCAGTGCCTTGGGCACCGCCAGCCAGTAGGCCAGCAGCATGCCCAGCAGGCCACCGGCGAGCTTGCCGATGATCAGCGGCCCGATCAGCGTGGGCTGGAAGTTGGCCGAGTAGGCCAGATGATCACCAAAGGTGAAGGCGGCGCACACGGCAAAGGCAATCACCAGCACCTTGTCTTTCGGCGGCATGTCGGCCACCAGGCGGAACATCGCCAGGATGTTGGCCGAGGCCGCGAGGATACCGGCCGCGCCCACCGGCGACAGGCCGAGTTTCGACGCCACCTTTTCGATCGGCTGCGACAGGAAACGCTTGATCAGGTAAACCATCGGGAACGCACCGCACAGCATGATGCCCACGTAGCCGGCAATCTCCAGCGCCCGGAATTGGTCGTCCTTGTCGGCAATGATCGGGGCGAAGCCCCAGCCACCGAACAGCGAAGTGAACGCGCCAGTGAAGTACTCGACGATCGACGCCACCAGCACCAGCGTCACGGCGGCGTACATCAACTGCCCCAGCTTGAGGAACAGGCTGACCATGAGGTTGGGGAAGTAGCGCAGCGCCGCCGCCAGTGCCACGCAGAACAGGATCAGCGGCGACAGGTTGCGCAGCAGGGTCGGCAGGGTGAAGTGCAACGCCTGGGTCGCGGCGCCCGCCGTGGCGATGTCCGGGCGCACGCCCAGGCCCATGGCCTGCATGCCCATGGCGATCAACACGATGCTGATCGGGATGCTCAGCAGCCCGGCCATGATGCCCAGCGCCATGTACTTGTGGTCGGCCTTGTTGAGCATTGCCAGGCCCACCGGGATGACGAAGATCACCGTCGAACCGCACTGGAAGCCAGTGATAAGGCCGAGGATCCAGCCTTCGGGGCTGTGCGACAGTGCCTGGGCCAGCTGGTAACCGCCCAGGTCCGAGGCAATGAAGATCGGCCCGGCGATGCCGGCATCGGCGCCCATGGCCAGGAACAGCGGGCCGATGAACTGGCTGATGAAACTGGAAATGAACGGGATGGCGGCCATGATCCCGGCTACCGGGATGAAGATCGGGCCGATGCTGTGCAGGCCGGCGGTGAACTCCTTGGCCAGCTCGGATTCCGCATTGACGATCGATGCGATCGCGCCGATCACGGCGCACACCATGATCACGTAGATGACGTAAGTGCCTATGTTTTCCATCTGCTGCCTCTGTCTTGTTGGAATTGGCTTTGTGGGCAGAATTGAAGGGTGCTGCGTGTTGTTCTTGTTGGTGCCGGCAGGGTACTGCCGGCCGGGTATTACATGGCGGTGTAGGCGTTGTCGACGAACAGATGCGAGCCGCTGACGAAGCTCGACTCGTCACTGGCCAGGAACAACGCGGCGTTGGCCACTTCGGCCGGGTCGCACAGGCGCCCCTGCATGGTCTTGATTGCTTCGTCGGAAGCGTCCACGCCAAAACCGCGCAGCAGGTCGAGTTCGCGGCGGCCATGGGCGGTCCCGATGAAGCCTGGGCAAATGGCGTTGCTGCGGATGTTCTGGCCACGGTATTCCACGGCCAGGGCGCGAGCGAACATGTGGCAGGCGCCCTTGGTGGTGCAATACAGCACCTCCATTGGCGTGCCGACCACCGCCGAGATCGACGAGGTGCAGATCACGCTGCCGCCGCCGGCGGCGAGCATGCCAGGCAACACCGCCTTGGTGACCAGGAACATGCTTTTCACGTTGACGCTCATCAGCCGGTCCCATTCCGCTTCGCTGGTTTCGAGGAACGGGCCGGCAGCGATGATCCCGGCATGGTTCATCAACACGGTGATCGGGCCGAAGTGCGCCTGGGCCTGGGTTACGGCGCGGTGCACCTGGTCGGCCTGCGACACATCGGCGGCGACGAACAGCGCCTGGCCGCCGTCCGCGTTGATGCGCGCCGCCACGGCTTCGCCCTGGCTGGTCGGCAAGTCGAGGATCACCACCTTGGCGCCCTCGGCGGCGAACAGTTCCGACGCGGCCAGGCCACAACCGCCTGCGCCGCCGGTAATCAGTGCCACCTTGCCTTTCAATCGATCCATGGGTGTGTTCCTCGGTTGTCATGTTTGTGGCTTCAAACTAGAGCCGAGGATGAGCGCGGTAAATATACCCAGGGGTATAGCCACCGGTCGAAGGCGCTGAACTAACGGCCAGGCACATGCCTCCACCGGGCATCACCACCGCCGGAGGTAGGAAGGATGAAACTGTTGCTGCCCATTGCCTGCGCCACTGCCCTGTTCTGCGCCCTGCCCGCCTGGGCCTGCACACCGGAAGAAGCAACGCAGAAACGCGAAGAGCTGGCCGGGTTGGTCACCCAGTTGACCGAGCAGAACCCGCAGAAGGCCAAGGAGATCAATGACGAGCTTCAAGGGATGGAGCTTGGGACGGCGAGCAAGGATTTGCCCGACAAGTGTCAGCTGATCGACAAGCGGATCAAGGAGTTGAAAGAGGCGGAGAAAAAGGCTTAATAGTGGTCGCCTGTGCTGGCCCCTTCGCGGGTAAACCCGCTCCCACAGGGATCGCACAGGCCTGGAAACCTGTGGGGTCACTGTGGGAGCGGGTTCACCCGCGAAGAAGCTAACACCGTTACCGAGCGTTACTCAGCCGCAGGCTTGCGCTTTTTCAGCGGCGCCAGGCCGTCAGCGCTGGCCAGCGGTGCGTTGGCCTTTGGCTTGGCGGTTGGCTTGCGCTTGGCGGTCGCCTTCTTGTCACCGGTCTTCTTCTCGACCTTTTTCTTCTTGCTGCCAGCCGCCTTGCCCGAGGCCTTGACCTTCTTAGGCCCGTTGTAGGTGCCCTTCACTTCCTTGATCACCCGGCGCTCGAACTGCTGCTTGAGGTAGCGCTCGATGCTCGACATCAGGTTCCAGTCGTTGTGGGTGATCAGCGAGATCGCCAGGCCTTCGCCACCGGCACGGCCGGTACGGCCCACGCGGTGCACGTACTCGTCACCACTGCGCGGCATGTCGAAGTTGATCACCAGGTCCAGGCCGTCGATGTCCAGGCCACGGGCCGCAACGTCGGTAGCCACCAGCACCTTGGAGCTGCCCTGCTTGAAGCGGTCCAGGGCCAGCTTGCGGTCCTTCTGGTCCTTCTCGCCATGCAGCACGAAGGCCTTCACGTCCTTGGCCACCAGGTGGCCGTAGATGCGGTCGGCCAGGGCGCGGGTGTTGGTGAAGATGATCGCCTTGTCGAAGGTTTCGTTGCCCAGCAGCCACTGCACGATCTGCTCTTTGTGCTGGTCGTGGTCAGCGGTGATGATCTGCTGGCGGGTGCCTTCGGCCAGCTGCGAGACGCTGTTGAGCATCAGGTGCTCTGGGTCTTTCAGCACCTTGCCGATGATGTCGCGCAGGGCTGCACCACCGGTGGTGGCGGAGAACAGCAGGGTCTGCTGGCGGTTCTCGCACTCCTTGCACAGGCGCTCCATGTCTTCGGCGAAGCCCATGTCGAGCATGCGGTCGGCTTCGTCGAGGATCAGCACCTGTACGTGGGACAGGTCGAGGTTGCCGGCATTGAGCTGCTCGAGCAGGCGGCCCGGGGTGCCGATCAGCACGTCCGGCACCTTGCGCAGCATGGCGGCCTGTTCCTTGAAGTCTTCACCGCCGGTAACCAGGCCCGACTTGATGTAGGTGAACTGCGAGAACAGCTGTACCTGCTTGAGGGTCTGCTGGGCCAGTTCACGGGTCGGCAGCAGGATCAGCGCACGGATCTCGACGCGGCGTTCGCGCAGGTCGACCAGGCGGTTGAGCAGCGGCAGCACGAAGGCCGCGGTCTTGCCGCTGCCGGTCTGCGCGGTCACGCGCAGGTCACGCCCTTGCAGGGCCAGGGGGATGGCCGCGGCCTGCACCGGGGTTGGCTCGACAAAGTTAAGCTCGGCCACGGCTTTAAGCAGGCGTTCGTGCAGGGCGAATTGGGAGAACACGGAGGTAACCTCAGGCAAGTGCGGAAAATTCAGTTGCATAGGGTAACGTTTTCTGCCGCCTTAGCCGAATTTCTTTTGGCAACTTTGTCGCCATCCGCGCTCTAATGGCGCTTCGTTTGGCAACAAGACTGTACGCAAGCCCATGGATATCCAACGAATCTGGCGTGACTCCCTCGACCTGTGGGGCACCCTTGACCAACATCCGATGCTGCACGCGGCCATTGGCCTGGCGGTGCTGCTGCTCATTTCCCTGGTCATCGGCCGCCTGGCACGCTTCCTGGTGCTGCACGGCGCCCGCCTGCTGGCCCGCCAGCCAGCACTGAAGTGGCTGGACGACCTGCGCAACAACAAGGTGTTCCACCGCCTGGCACAGACCACGCCGTCACTGGTGCTGCAGTTCGGCCTGAAACTGGTGCCTGAGCTGTCCGACACCGCCCAGCACTTCCTCGGCAATGTCGCCCTGGCCTTTACCCTGCTGTTCATGACCATGGCGCTGTCGTGCCTGCTGGATGCCCTGCTCGACATCTATGCCCGCACCGAACACGCCCGCACCCGCTCGATCAAGGGTTACGTGCAACTGGCCAAGATGATGCTGTGGATCTTCGCCTCCATCGTCATCGTCGCCACCCTGATCGACCGCTCGCCGCTGTTGCTGCTGTCGGGCCTGGGCGCCATGTCGGCGGTGCTGCTGTTGGTGTACAAGGACACCCTGCTGTCGTTCGTCGCCAGTGTGCAGCTGACCAGCAACGACATGCTGCACGTGGGCGACTGGATCGAAATGCCCCAGGTGGGCGCCGATGGCGATGTGGTGGACATCACCCTGCACACGGTGAAGGTGCAGAATTTCGACAAGACCATCGTCTCCATCCCCACCTGGCGCCTGATGAGCGAGTCGTTCCGCAACTACCGCGGCATGCAGCAGTCCGGTGGCCGACGCATCAAGCGCAGCCTGTTCATCGATGCGGCCGGCGTGCGGTTCCTGACTCGCGAGGAAGAACAGCGGCTCACCCAGGTCAGCCTTCTGCGCGATTACCTGGCGGGCAAGCGCCAGGAACTGCAAAGCTGGAACGAAGCCCTGGGGCCAGTGGCCGAGCTGTCGGCCAACCGCCGCAAGCTGACCAACATCGGCACCTTCCGGGCGTTTGCCCTGGCCTACCTGAGGAACCACCCCAACGTGCACCCGAACATGACCTGCATGGTGCGGCAGATGCAGACCACCGCCGAAGGTGTACCGCTGGAGATCTACTGCTTTACCACTACCACGGCGTGGGCTGAGTACGAGCGGATTCAGGGGGATATCTTCGATTATCTGCTGGCGGTGTTGCCGGAGTTTGGGCTGAGTCTGTATCAGCAGCCGAGTGGCAACGACATGCGGGTGGGGTTGAGCGGGCGTGTATCGCAAGAGCCTGTGCCGCGTCGGCTGGAAGACATGAGCGAGGCTTGAGATTGCCGGGGCTGCTTCGCAGCCCATCGCCGGCAAGCCAGCTCCCACATGCTCCGCGCAAAATTCGAGACATGCGCAGTACCTGTGGGAGCAACTGTCTTGCTTAAATTCTAAAAGTTGGCGCGATCCCCTGTGGGAGCGGCCTCGTGTCGCGAAAGGGCTGCAAAGCAGCCCCAGCAATTTCAACTATCGCGCATCAATCCTGGGGCCGCGTGGCGGCCCTTTCGCGACACAAGGCCGCTCCCACAGGTACAGCGACAACCTCGAAATCAACGCTGCAGCCGTGGAAGCTGGCTTGCCGGCGATGGGGCGCAAAGCGGCCCCTTTCCGTGTCAGGACCGAGTCAGGGGTGCGCATTCATGCTTGTCGAAAGCCGGTTACTCTCGCGCCCATGGACCATGCAATACAGCGCACCGGCCAGGATCAACCCCATCGCCCAACTGATGTCCGCCCCCAGCCACTCGGCCACGAAGCCCGTGTAGAACGACAGTTTCATGAACGGGATGGTACCGATGATCGACACGGCGTACACCGCCAGGCTTCGACGATTGAAGCACCCATAACGCCCCTTGGAGTCATACAGCGCCCCGACATCATAGTGGCCTCGGCATACCCAGTAGTAATCCACCAGGTTGATCGCGCTCCATGGGATCAACAGGTACAGCTGGCCAATCAGGATGTCGGCAAAGAACGTATCGAAATTGTATTGGGTGGCGATGGCGATCAGCGTTGCCGCTGCGGTCAGCCCAGCCATCACCAAGGCCTTGGCCGTCGCGGTTACGCGCCGGATGGTCTTGAAGGCGCCAAAGATCGTGACCGACGACATGTAGGCGCTGTACAGGCACAGGACGTTGTACTGGATCACCCCCAGTGCAATCACTGCCAGCGCCAGCGGCGCCCACGGGCCGAACAACGCGGCAATGGCTGTGGCCGGGTCATGCCCCAGTGCCGAGGGCAATTCCACCGCCACCAGCGCGCCGAGCGCCATCATGGCGAAGGAGCCCAGCGCGCAACCGCAATAGGTGGCCCAGAACGTGGCGCGTGGGTTGACGTTGGCCGGGAGGTAGCGCGAGTAATCGGCTACATAGGGGCCATACCCCAGCGTCCAGGAGGCCGACTGGGCCACGATCAGGTTGAAGGCGGTGAACGAGAAGCCGGTACTCACTGCCGTTGTGGTTGCCATGTCGCCGGGGTGCAGCAGGATCAGCACCAGGGCGCCGGCAAAAACCAGTGTGGACAACAGACTCATCCACGCGCCCAGGCGGTGGATCAGCTCGTAGCCGACAAAGCCGATGACAAAAGTCAGCAAGCCGACCACCACGATCGCCTGGTCATCGCTCATGGGCACCAGCGCCTGCAGGGCATTGCGCATCAGCACGCCGCTGGCGGCGAGGAACAGGACTGCGGCCGTGACCATCACCAGCAGAGGGAGCGCGGCACCATGGACACCGAACTGGGCTCGGCTCTGGATCATCTGTGGCACGCCCAGGTGAGGCCCCTGGGCAGAATGCGCGGCCATGAACACGGTGCCGATCAGGTTGCCGACCAACAGGCCCAGCAAGGTCCAGCCCAGACTTAGCCCCGACGCAGCGCCCAGGGTGCCGACCATCAGGGCGGTTATCTGGAAATTGGAGCTGAACCAGATGGTGAACAATCGTTTAGGCGTGCCATAACGCTCGGCGTGTGGGACAAATTCGATACTTCGCGTTTCTAGCTTCACGCCGGTCTCCCGATTTTGTTTTCCTGATTATCGGGTAGGTACCGGCGGGATTTGGGTTCAGTAACGAACGCGTCATAGCTGGCTGCGCCATGGCTTGCTTGATAACGTCAGGGTACCCAGGCGGCTCATCCACACCGACGCCAGGATCACCGCCGCGCCGATGAACAGCCTGCCCAATGGCTCGTCCTGGTTCCAGATCAGCAAATTGAGCAGCAACCCTACCGGCACATGCAGGTTGTTCATCACCGCCAGCGTCCCGCCCGAAACCATGCAGGCGCCCTTGTTCCACCAGTACAGGCCCAGCGCCGTCGGGCACAGGCCCAGGAACAGCAGCACCAGCCACTGCACATCGGTGGTCGGCAAGTGCTGGGCGTTGCCAAACAGCAGGAAGGCCGGCAATACCACAATCAACGCGCCCAAGTAGAAGTAGCCAAAGCGCTTGTAGTGCGGCAAGTCGCTGGGGTGGCGTGCAACCAGGTGGCGGTACAGCACCTGGCCGGCGGCGTAGGTGAAGTTGGCCAGTTGCAGCAGCAGGAAGCCGATGAAGAACTCGCCGCTGATGGTGTCGAAGCGGATCACCGCCGCGCCGGCCACCGCCACCAGCGCTGCCAGCAGCGCCCACGGGTTGAAACGCCGGTTCATGGCGTCTTCGATCAGCGTCACGTGCAACGGCGTGAGAATGGTGAACAGCAGCACCTCCGGCACGGTGAGCACGCGAAAGCTCAGGTACAGGCAGACGTAGGTGATGCCGTACTGCAGCGCGCCGATCAGCAGCATCGAGCGCATGAAGCGCGGCTCGACCTGGCGCCAGCGGGTCAGCGGCAGGAACACCAGGCCAGCCAGCACCACGCGCGCGAGCACGGCAAAGTAGCTGTCGACGTGCCCGGCCAGGTACTCGCCGATCAGGCTGAAGGAAAACGCCTGGATCAGCGCGACGATTATCAGGTAGCCCATGGTTGCCTCTCGTGGATCAAGGCCGCGACCTTAGCGGGTTGCGGCAAATGAGTTCAACCATGAGGAATGTAAGGGCTGTGCCGGCCTCTTCGCGGGTAAACCCGCTCCCACAGGGACACCACAGGCCTCAGGTGCCGTGATATCCCTGTGGGAGCGGGTTTACCCGCGAAGAGGCCGGCACAGGCACCCATGAAATTCCAGACATAAAAAAGCCCGGCCATGCAGGCCGGGCAGGTACACCCAAAGGAGCAACAACAGGTGTCAGGGTTGGGAATTCGCTAAGCCTCAGGCCACCGCCGCCAGCTTGGCCTTGGCCTGGTTGACGCCCTTCTCGTGGAAGTCAGGGCTCATGTTCAGGCCTTCGGCATGGATGAAGTCGACATCGTGAATGCCGATGAAGGCCATTACCTGGCGCAGGTACGGTTCCTGGTGGTCGCTGGTGGCGCCGGCGTGGATGCCGCCACGGGCAGTCAGGACGATGGCGCGCTTGCCGGTCAGCAAGCCCTGCGGGCCGGTGGGGGTGTACTTGAAGGTGATGCCGGCACGCAGCACGTGGTCCAGCCAGGCCTTCAGGGTGCTGGGGATGGTGAAGTTGTACATCGGCGCAGCCATCACCAGCACGTCGGCGGCGAGCAGTTCATCGGTCAGTTCGTTGGAGCGGGCCAAGGCGTCCAGCTCGGCAGCACTACGCTGTTCTTCGGGCTTCATCCAGCCACCCAGCAGGTTGGCGTCCAGGTGCGGCACCGGGTTCACGGCCAGGTCGCGCACACTGATCTGATCGGCCGGGTGGGCGGCCTGCCACTGCTGGATGAAATCACGGGTCAGCTGACGGGAAACGGAATCCTGCTGGCGGGCGCTGCTTTCGATGATCAGTACGCGGGACATGGGGGGCCTCCATCGGCAAAAAGGGTTGCGATTCGATGGAGGTGAGATTACGGCTTGACCTATCGATAAAAAAGCGTAAAAAGTGGGTTCAATCTATCGATTTATCAGTTTATTCTGCACTGCAGTTCAAGGCGATCCGTAATTTGATGATCTGCCGGTTGAACTTGGCAGTGACATCGACGCTTTTACCGGCCGGTACGTTCACCCGTCGCACCCGTGGTGCCTCGGGGCCATTGCGGAAAGTCACCTTGCACGCGGCCGGTACCTGCCCATAGTTGTTGAGGGTGATGGCGCCAATGTCATAGGCCGTGTCATAGGCGGTGTAGTCGAGCTTCACCCCGGTCAGTTCCTTCTCAACGTCGATGGGATAAGCCATGGCCCCGAGGGGCAGGCACATCAGTATTGCCGCACAACATTTCTTCATGGGCCGCTCTCCTTGAAAGAGCGCAGCTTAGGACAACAGGAGCGAAAGATGAAAGCGCCGCGCGTAACCCTTGACCAGTGGCGAACCCTGCAGGCAGTGGTCGATCACGGTGGGTTTGCCCAGGCCGCCGAGGCACTGCACCGCTCGCAGTCATCGGTCAGCTACACCGTGGCCCGCATGCAGGAGCAACTGGGCGTGCCGCTGCTGCGCATCGACGGCCGCAAGGCGGTGCTCACCGAGGCCGGCAATGTCCTGCTGCGCCGTTCGCGCCACCTGGTCAAGCAGGCCAGCCAGCTCGAAGACCTTGCCCACCACATGGAACAGGGCTGGGAGGCCGAGGTACGCCTGGTGGTCGATGCCGCCTACCCCAGTGCCCGCCTGGTCCGCGCCCTGGCCGCGTTCATGCCGCAGAGCCGTGGCTGCCGGGTACGCCTGCGTGAAGAAGTGCTGTCTGGCGTCGAGGAAGTGATGCACGAAGGCATCGCCGACCTGGCCATCAGCAGCTACAGCATCGGCGGCTACCTGGGCGCCGAACTGAGCGCGGTGGAATTCGTCGCCGTCGCCCACCCCGAACACAGCCTGCACCGCCTGGGCCGCGAACTGACCTTCCAGGACCTGGAAAGCCAGTTGCAGGTGGTAATCCGCGACTCCGGCCGCGCCCAGCCACGCGATGTCGGCTGGCTGGGTGCCGAGCAACGCTGGACCGTCGGTAGCCTGGGCACCGCCGCTACCTTCGTCAGCAGTGGCCTGGGCTTTGCCTGGCTGCCCCGCCACATGATCGAGCGCGAGCTGCGCGAAGGCGTGCTCAAGCCGTTGCCGCTGGATCAGGGTGGCAGCCGCCACCCACTGTTCTACCTTTATTCGAGCAAAGAGAAGACCTTGGGCCCGGCTACGCAGATTCTCATCGACCTGCTGCGCAATTTCGACACCGCGCCACTGGACGTGCCCTTCGCAGCCCCCCCACAAGCCTGAGAGGACCGCGCCCATGGCCTATTTCGAACATGAAGGATGCGCACTGCATTACGAGGAATATGGCCAGGGCGAACCCCTGGTATTGCTGCATGGCCTGGGCTCCAGCTGCCAGGACTGGGAGCTGCAGGTGCCGGTGCTCAGCCGCCACTACCGGGTAATCCTCATGGACATCCGCGGCCACGGCCGCTCCGACAAGCCACGCGACGGTTACCAGATCGCCACCTTCAGCGCCGACCTGCTGGCCCTGCTCGAACACCTGCACACCGGCCCGGTGCACATCGTCGGCCTGTCCATGGGTGGCATGGTCGGCTTCCAGTTCGCCGTCGATCACCCGCAGTGGCTGCGCAGCCTGTGCATCGTCAACAGCGCCCCCGAGGTCAAGCGCCGCACCCGCAGTGACTGGGCATGGTGGCTCAAGCGCTGGGGCCTGGCGCGCCTGCTCAGTGTCGAAACCGTCGGCAAGGGCCTGGCCGAGCGGCTGTTCCCCAAACCGCAGCAGGCCGAACTGCGGCACAAGATGGCCCAGCGCTGGGCACGCAACGACAAGCGCGCCTACCTCAAGAGTTTCGACGCCATCGTCGACTGGGGCGTGCAGGAACGCATCGGCCAGATCCACTGTCCTACCCTGGTGATCGCCGCCGACCACGATTACACCCCGATACAACTGAAAGAACGCTACGTCGCCCTGATGCCCCACGCCAGGCTGGTGGTCATCGACGATTCCCGGCACGCTACCCCCCTCGACCAACCCGAGGTCTTCAACCAGACCCTGCTGCAGTTCCTTGCAGCCGCTTCCACCTCTCAAGGATCTTTGAGCCCATGCTGAAAAAACTCCTGCTCACCGCCTGCTCGGTCGCCTTCGCCACCAGCGTCATGGCCTCCGACAAGACCCCGCACGTACTGCTGGACACCAGCTTCGGCCAGGTCGAAATCGAACTGAATGCCGAGAAGGCGCCGGTCAGTACCAAGAACTTCCTCGAGTACGTCGACAGCGGCTTCTACAACAACACCATCTTCCACCGGGTAATTCCGGGCTTCATGGTCCAGGGCGGCGGTTTCACCGACCAGATGGTCCAGAAAGACACCAAGGACCCGATCAAGAACGAGGCCAGCAACGGCCTGCAGAACACCCGTGGCACGCTGTCGATGGCGCGTACCTCCAACCCGAACTCGGCTACCAGCCAGTTCTTCATCAACGTCGCCGACAACGATTTTCTCAATCCGGGCCGCGACGCCGGTTACGCCGTGTTCGGCAAAGTGACCAAGGGCATGGAGGTGGTAGACCAGATCGTCAATTCACCGACCACCGTCAAGAAAGGCATGCGCGATGTGCCGGCCGATCCGGTCTACATCAAGTCCGCCAAACGCATCGACTGACCGCAGGTTTCACAGGGACGTGAAACCTTCCGGGGTCGGGTAGCACAGGAGTCTTGTCACCCATGCTGTACCGCCGTTTCGAGCAACTGATCGACATCTTCCGCGACGCGCCCAGCGAGTCGCCACCCGGCCAGGTGTGGCCGTTCTACCTCTACTACCTGCGCCAGGTGTGGCCGAGCTTTGTCGCCCTGCTGGTGGTGGGCCTGGTCGCCTCGCTGATCGAGGTGGCGATGTTCAGCTACCTCAGCCGCATCATCGACCTGGCACAGGGTACGCCCAATGCCAGTTTCTTCAGCGAACACAGCGGCGAGCTGATCTGGATGCTGGTGGTGATCCTGCTGCTGCGGCCGGTATTCTTCGGCCTGCACGACCTGCTGGTGCACCAGACCATCAACCCCGGCATGACCAGCCTGATCCGCTGGCAGAACCACACCTATGTGCTCAAGCAGAGCCTGAACTTCTTCCAGAGCGACTTCGCCGGGCGCATCGCCCAGCGCATCATGCAGACCGGCAACTCACTGCGCGACTCTGCGGTGCAGGCGGTGGATGCGCTATGGCACGTGCTGATCTACGCCATCACCTCACTGGTGCTGTTCGCCGAGGCCGACTGGCGCCTGATGCTGCCGCTGCTGTTGTGGATCGCCGGCTACATCGCCGCGCTGTTCTACTTCGTCCCCCGGGTGAAGGAGCGTTCGGTGATTTCCTCCGACGCCCGCTCCAAGCTGATGGGGCGCATCGTCGACGGCTACACCAACATCGCCACCCTCAAGCTGTTCGCCCATACCGACTTCGAGCAGCAGTACGCCCGCGAAGCGATCCGCGAACAGACAGAGAAAACCCAGCTGGCCGCACGCGTGGTCACCAGCATGGACGTGGTCATCACCACCCTCAATGGCCTGCTGGTGGTCGCCACCACCGGCCTGGCGCTGTGGCTGTGGAGCCAGTCGCTGATCACCGTCGGCGCCATCGCCCTGGCCACCGGCCTGGTGATCCGCATCGTCAACATGTCGGGCTGGATCATGTGGGTGGTCAACGGCATCTTCGAGAACATCGGCATGGTCCAGGACGGCCTGCAGACCATCGCCCAGCCGGTCACCGTCACCGACCGGCCCAACGCACCGGCGCTCAAGGTAAGCCGCGGTGCGGTGCGTTTCGATGACGTGGACTTCCATTACGGCAAGGCCGCCAACGTGATCGAAGGGCTCGACCTGGACATCCGCCCGGGCGAGAAGATCGGCCTGATCGGCCCGTCCGGGGCAGGCAAGTCGACCCTGGTCAACCTGCTGCTACGGCTGTATGACGTGCAGGGCGGGCGCATCCTCATCGACGGCCAGGACATTGCCGAAGTGAGCCAGGCCAGCCTGCGCGCGCAGATCGGCATGATCACCCAGGACACCTCGCTGCTGCACCGCTCGATCCGCGACAACCTGCTGTATGGTCGCCCCGGTGCCAGCGAGGCGGCGCTGCATGAAGCGGTGCGCCGGGCCCGCGCCGACGAGTTCATCCCGCAGTTGTCGGACGCCCAGGGGCGCACCGGTTTCGATGCCCATGTGGGCGAGCGCGGGGTCAAGCTGTCGGGTGGCCAGCGCCAGCGCATCGCGATTGCCCGGGTGCTGCTGAAAAATGCACCGATCCTGATCATGGACGAGGCCACTTCGGCGCTGGACTCGGAGGTGGAGGCAGCGATCCAGGAAAGCCTGGAGACGCTGATGCAGGGCAAGACAGTGATCGCCATTGCCCACCGGCTTTCCACCATTGCGCGGATGGACCGGCTGGTGGTGCTGGACAAGGGGCGGATTGTCGAGAGTGGCAGCCATAGTGAACTGCTGGAGCAGCAAGGCTTGTATGCCCGGTTGTGGCATCACCAGACCGGGGGGTTTGTCGGGGTCGACTGATTCCTGTACTGGCCTCTTCGCGGGTGAACCCGCTCCCACAGGGACCGCACAAATTTCACGGTCTGTGCAGTACCTGTGGGAGCGGGTTCACCCGCGAAAGGGCCGGCACAGGCAATATGAATGGATCAGTCCCGGCGATAGGGCAACATCCCCCTGGCCTCCTCGGCATACGCCCGCACCCCTTCCCGCTCCTGCGCCAGAAAATCCTCCACCGCCCGCCGCAGCCCCGGGTGCAACAGGTAGTGCCACGACCGCGTCAGCACCGGCTCGAAGCCGCGAATAAGCTTGTGCTCCCCCTGCGCCCCGGCATCGAAACGCTGCAGCCCTTCGGCGATGGCAAAGTCCATGCCCTGGTAGAAACAGGTTTCGAAATGCAGCCGGTCGAATTCATCCAGGCAGCCCCAGTAGCGGCCAAACAGGCTGTCGCCGCCCACCAGGCTAAGGGCCATGGCCACATCACGGCCACCCTGCCGCGCCATCACCACGCGCAAGTTCTCGGGCATGCGCTCTGCCAGCAGGCTGAAGAACTCGCGTGTCAGGTAGGGCGCACGGCGGCGCACCGCGTAGGTATTGGCGTAGCAGCGGTAGACGAAATCCCACTGCGCCTCATCCAGGTCACCCCCACGGTACCAGCGGAATTCAATACCGTGCCCGGCCACCTGTTCACGCTCCTTGCGCATCTGCTTGCGCTTGCGCGAACTCAGGCTGTCGAGAAAATCCTGGAAGTCACGGTAGCCGTGGTTGCGCCAATGAAACTGGCAGCCCAGGCGCTCCATCCAGCCCGGCTGGCCGGCCAGCTGGTCGTCCAGCGCCGGCTCGGTGAAATTGATGTGCGCACCAGACAGCCCGCCCTTGCCCAGGTACTCCGGTAACGCCTGCAGTACCAGCAGGCCATCAGCTGGGTCGGCGGCGAGCAGGCGCGGGCCGCTGACCGGGCTGAACGGCACGGCACCGAGCAGCTTGGGGTAGTAGGCAATGCCAGCCCGCTCACAGGCATCGGCCCAGCCATGGTCGAACACGTACTCGCCAAACGAGTGCCATTTGCGGTACGCCGGCAGCAGCGCCCGTACCTGCCCGTCACGTTCCAGCACCAGGTGCTCGGCGGCCCAGCCGGTGTTGCGCGCGACGCTGCCGCTGTCCTCCATGGCGCTGAGAAACGCATGGCGCAGGAACGGTTGGCCGGCCGGCACCAGGGCATCCCAGGTGGCCGCCGGTAAATCACGCAGATGGGCAAGGCTGTACAGGCTGGTCACGGTTTCGGCTCGCTGTTTCAAGGTACCCAGTATCCCCAAGGAAGGCCCGCCACTCAAATCACGATAGCCGGGACAGATCCTTTTATTCTCAATTACTTAACCGCAGTGCCACTAATTCGACATTAATCTGTCATTCGCCCCCGCAATACTTGCGCCTGTTTTCCGGAACCCCAGAACCTGTCTATTCAGGCCCTTTCCGAAGACATGCCAACACAGGGGCGGGCGCTTGAGCCTCCCCCATCTTATTCAACAGGGAGAACCTTATGCGTCTTGTTTCTACACTTACCGGAGTGAGCCTCACCGGCATGATGCTGGCTCTGAGTACTCCGGCCAGTGCAGCTGTCGACGCCAAGCTGCTCGAAATGCTCCGCGCCAATGGCTCGATCAACCAGGCGCAGTACAACGAACTGCAGGCGGACCTGGCTCAAGAAACCAAGGAAAAGGCCGCTCAGAAAGCTCAGTCCGAACGGATGAGCTCCTTTGAACAGAAAGTGGCATGGGCCGCCAAGACCCAGATCAAGGGTGATGTGCGCCTGCGTTACGAAGACGTCAACGTCGACGACCCGATCGCTCGCAGCGGCAACCAGGACCGTGAACGCGTACGTGCCCGTGTCGGCTTCTACAGCGAGATCAACCCGCAGGTCGACGCCGGCGTGCGTGTGGCCACCGGCAGCAGCGCCGATGCCCGCTCGACCAACCAGAGCCTGGACAACTACTTCGAGAAGAAATCGCTGTGGGTCGACCTGGCCTACCTCGACTGGCACCCGACTGCCGTCCCGAACCTGCACCTGATCGGCGGCAAGATGCTGCAGCCATGGGTGAGCATGGGCGACATCATCTGGGACAGCGACATCAACCCGGAAGGCCTGGCCGCTACCTACAAGACCAACCTCGGCCCGGCCGAAGTGTTCGGCAGCATCGGCCACTACAACCTGAAGGACAACGTCGACGGCGACGGCGTGCAGTTCAAGCACGACGCACAGCTGTACGCGGCCCAGCTGGGTACCAAGTTCAACGCGGCTGACACCGTCAAGGTCACCGTCGGCGGCAGTATCTACGGCTACGACAACGACAAGGAATCTGCTGCCCTGCGTTCGCTGGGCAACACCACCAACGAGTTCCAGCTGGTGGAAGGTTTCGGCCAGGTCGACTTCACCGGCTTCGCCATCCCGCTGTCGGCCTACGGCCAGTTCGTCAAGAACACCGAAAGCACCGATGGCAAGGACAAGGCCTGGCTGGCTGGTTTGAAGAGCAAGATCGGTGCCTGGAGCCTGGACTACAACTACCGCGACGTACAGCGTAACGGTGTAGTCAGCCTGTTCACCGACTCTGACTTCGGTAACGGCTTCACCGGTTCCCGTGGCCACAAGTTCAAGGTGGGTTACGAAATCGACAAGAACTTCGCCCTCGGCGCGGCCTACATGATTGCCAAGACCGACTTCTCCAACCTGCCGAACAGCGATGCTGACGTAGACACGCTGCAGGTAGACCTGGAAGCCAAGTTCTAAGCGACACCCTGCACTGCTTCACCTGAAGCGGGAAATGCCGACCCCATCCGGCATTTCCCGCTTTTTCTTGCCTGGCAGAAATGCGCCGGCCTCTTCGCGGGCTCGCCCGCTCCCACAGAATCACCACAGCTCTTGAAAACTGTGGAGTACCTGTGGGAGCGGGCAAGCCCGCGAAGAGGCCGGTACAGGCGCCAGATAAATCAGCGCTTGCGCAGGATCACACTACCAATCGAATACCCCGCACCAAACGAGCTCAACACGCCCAGCGAGCCCTTGGCCAGGTCGTCCTGGTAAAGGTGGAAGGCAATCACCGACCCCGCCGAACTGGTGTTGGCATAACGGTCGAGAATCACCGGTGCATCTTCCTCGGCCACTTCACGCCCCAGCAGTTTCTTGACGATCAGGTGGTTCATGCTGAGGTTGGCCTGGTGCAGCCAGAAGCGTTTCACATCGCTGGGTTGCAGCCCGTTTTCCCGCAGGTGCTCACCGATCAGCTCGGCCACCTTCGGGCACACCTCGCGGAACACCTTGCGGCCTTCCTGGATGAACAGCTTGTCCGCCGCGCCCTCGCCCTCTTCCGCCGCGCGGTTGAGGAAACCGAAGTTGTTACGGATGTTGTTGGAGAACTCGGTCCACAGCTTGCTGCTGACGATGTCGAACTGGTGCGCCGAGGTGGCCTTGTCGGCACGCTCGAGCAGCACCGCAGTGGCAGCATCACCAAAGATGAAGTGGCTGTCGCGGTCACGGAAGTTCAGGTGGCCGGTGCACACCTCCGGGTTGACCATCAGCACCGCGCGCGCCTGGCCCAGGGCCACGCTGTTGGCGGCGGTCTGGATGCCGAAAGTGGCCGACGAGCAGGCCACGTTCATGTCGAAGGCAAAGCCCTGGATGCCCAGCGCCTGCTGCACTTCGATGGCGATGGCCGGGTACGGGCGCTGCAGGTTGGAGCAGGCGACGATCACCCCGTCGACATCGGCCGCCGTGCGACCGGCGCGCTCCAGGGCCTGGCGGGCAGCGGCCACGGCCATTTCGCAGAGCACCGAAGGTTCGTCGTTGGAGCGCTCGGGCAGGCGCGGCTTCATGCGCTGCGGGTCGAGGATGCCAGCCTTGTCCATGACGAAGCGGCTCTTGATGCCCGAGGCCTTTTCGATGAACGCGGCATCGGACAGCGGCGCCGCCTCGACTTCACCGCGCTCGATGGCGGCGGCGTTGTCCTGGTTGAACTGCTGCGACCAGGTGTTGAAGGACGCCACCAGTTCTTCGTTCGAAATGCTCTGGGCCGGGGTGTACAGGCCGGTGCCGCTGATCACGACGTTATGCACGGTCGTTCCTCTGGTCAAAGGCCATCGCCACGGGGCGCTGGCTGGAAACATGACAGGTTGATGGCACTTTAGTACCAATTTATAGGCGAGGGCTGCGCCCTCGTTCGCGGGCACGCCCGCTTCCACAGGGGTTGCGCCGCTCCCGAGGACACTGCTGTACCTGTGGGAGCGGGTTTACCCGCGAAGGGGCCGCCAGGCGGCCCCAAATTGCGTCAATATTGCCACAACTGTGGAAGTTTAGCCCTCCACCTGGCTCCATTGCTTGCTCAATCGCTTGTCGGAAATCGGCACCTTGGTCCCCAACTGCTGGGCAAACAGCGAAACGCGATATTCCTCCAGCCACCAGCGGTACACCGTCAGTTGCTCATCACGCTTGCCTTCCTGGGCATGCTTGTCGGCACGGGCCTTGTACTGCGCCCACAGGTTGGCCAGCTCACCGCTCCACACCCGGTCCTTCTGCACCTGCGAACCCAGCTTCTCCAGGCGCAGTTCCACCGCCTTGAGGTAACGCGGCAGCTCCTTGAACCAGCCCCCAGGGGTTTCGCGCACGAAGCCTGGGTACACCAGGTTGCCGAGCTGTTGCTTGATGTCGTTCAGCGCCACCGCCTGGCTCAGGTCGATCTTGCCCTTGAAGCGCTTCTGCAGCCCATGCCACAGCTTCAGCACTTCCAACGTCTGCCGTGCCAGGCGCTCGGCATGCTCGGCCCAGCTGCCGCGCTTGCGCTCGGCCAGGCCAGCCAGGGCCGCACCATCGCGTGGCAGCGGCTGTTCACCTTCGAGGATGCAACTGTCCAGGCTGGCCAGCAGAATGTCCTCGACCAGCGCCTCGACCCGGCCCATTTCACGGTACAGCAGGCCCAACTCGGTCAGCCCCGGCAGCTTGCCGCGCAGGTACTTGGCCGGCTCGGCCAACTGCTGCAGCAACAGGCGCTGCAAGGCGCGGCGGTGCTGGAACTCGGCCTCGGCCTGGGTCGAGAAGCGCCCTTCGCGCACGGTGCCGCCCTCTTCCACCAGCGCCGGGTACACGGTCATCGACAGGCCGGCGATCTTCTGCTGCGCGGTCTGCTTCACCTCGCTGAAAGCCTTGGCCTGCACCGGCTGCTCGCTCTTGGCATCACGCGGCACGGCCAACGCTGCCTGGCTGGCTGCTGCAAAGCGCGCGGTCAGCTCGGCCAGGTCGCGGCCTTCACCCAGGAACTTGCCCTGGCCATCGACCACTTCGATGTTCATGCGCAGGTGGCCTTCAACCAGGTTGACCGACTCGTCCCATGCCTCGTCGGGCACACGGGCGCCAGTCATGCGCAGCAGTTCCTGGCCCAGGGCCTGCGGCAATGCGCCCTGGCCGAAGGTCATGCGTGCCAGCGAGGCCTTGACGAAGTCCGGCACCGGCACGAAGTTCTTGCGCAGGGCCTTGGGCAGGTTGCGCACCAGCGCCACGCACTTGGCTTCCAGCAGGCCGGGCACCAGCCACTCCAGGCGCTCGCCCGGCAGGCTCGGCAACAGCGGTGCCGGCACCCGCACGGTCACGCCATCGCGAGGGTGGCCGGGCTCGAAGTGGTAACTCAGCGGCAGGCGCAGCTCGCCCACCTGCATGCTGTCGGGGTACTGCGCAGCGGTGACTTCGCTGGCCTCGCGGGCCAGCACGTCTTCCTCGCGCATGATCAGCAGGTTGGCGTCCTTCTGGCTGCCCATGCGGTACCAGCTGTCGAAGGTCGCGGTCTGGTGGATTTCCGCCGGCAGACGCGCTTCGTAGAAGGCGTACAGCGTCTCTTCGTCGGCAAGAATGTCGCGGCGGCGGGCCTTGGCCTCCAGCTCGTCGAGCTCTTCCAGCAGGCGCTTGTTGGCCGCCAGGCACTTGGCCCGCGACTGGATTTCGCCACCCACCAGGCCTTCGCGGATGAACAGCTCGCGCGAGGTGACCGGGTCGATCGGGCCGAAATGCACCGGCCGACGGCCGACCAGGATCAGGCCGTACAGGGTGATCTGCTCGTAGGCCACCACCTGCCCGCGCTTCTTCTCCCAGTGCGGCTCGAAGTGGTTCTTCTTGACCAGGTGGCCGGCCAGCGGCTCGATCCAGTCCGGCTCGATCCTGGCCACCATGCGTGCGTACAGCTTGGTGGTTTCGACCAGTTCGGCCGCCATCACCCACTGCGGGCGCTTGCGCCCCAGGCCCGACGACGGGTGCACCCAGAAGCGCCGCTGACGGGCGCCCTGGTAGTCGCCCTCTTCGGTCTTCTGGCCGATCTGGCTGAGCAGGCCACTGAGAATGGCCTTGTGCATTTTCGGGTAGTCGGACGGGTCCTTGTTCACTGTCAGCTGCAGGTCACGGCAGATCAGCGCCAGCTGGCGATGGGCATCGCGCCATTCGCGCAGGCGCAGGTAGTTCAGGAAGTTCTTGCGGCACCAGTTGCGCAGCGGGTTGGCGGTCAGCGCCTGGCGCTGTTCCTCGAAGCCACGCCACAGGTTGACCAGCGCGGCGAAGTCGGAATCCACGTCCTTCCATTGCGCGTGCGCCTGGTCGGCGGCCTGCTGGCGCTCCGGCGGGCGTTCGCGCGGGTCTTGCACCGACAGCGCACTGGTGACGATCAGCACTTCCTGCAGGCTGCCCAGGCGGGCGCCTTCGAGCAGCATGCGGCCCAGCCGCGGGTCGATCGGCAGGCGCGCCAGCTGGCGGCCGATCGGCGTCAGCTGGTTTTCGCGGTTGACCGCCGACAGCTCCTGCAGCAGGTTGAAACCATCGCTGATGGCCTTGCCATCCGGCGGCTCGATAAACGGGAAGGCGTCGATTGCGCCCAGGCGCAGGTGCAGCATCTGCAGGATCACTGCCGCCAGGTTGGTGCGCAGGATCTCCGGGTCGGTGAACGCCGGCCGGCTGTTGAAATCCTCTTCGCTGTACAGGCGCACGCAGATGCCCGGTTCGACCCGGCCGCAGCGGCCCTTGCGCTGGTTGGCACTGGCCTGCGACACGGCTTCGATGGGCAGGCGCTGCACCTTGGCGCGGTAGCTGTAGCGGCTGATGCGCGCGGTACCGGTGTCGATCACATAGCGGATGCCCGGCACGGTCAGCGAGGTTTCCGCAACGTTGGTGGCCAGCACCACACGGCGCCCGGTGTGTGGCTGGAAGATGCGCTGCTGCTCGGCCGGCGACAGGCGCGCGTACAACGGCAGAATCTCGGTGTGGCGCAGTTGCGCCTTGCGCAGGATCTCGGCGGCATCGCGGATCTCGCGCTCGCCCGGCAGGAAGATCAGCACATCGCCGGGGCCCTTGCCCTCACTTCGCTCGTGGTGCGCAAGCTCGTCCAGCGTGGCGAGGATGGCCTGGTCGACGGTGAGGTCGTCCTCGATCTGGTTGCCCTCCTCGTCCTGCTCGCTGGTCAGTGGGCGATACCAGGTTTCCACCGGGAAGGTACGCCCGGACACCTCGATGATCGGCGCGCCGTCGAAGTGTTTGGAGAAGCGCTCCAGGTCAATGGTCGCCGAGGTGATGATCAGCTTCAGGTCCGGGCGGCGGTGCAGCAGGGTCTTCAGGTAGCCGAGCAGGAAGTCGATGTTCAGGCTGCGCTCGTGGGCCTCGTCGACGATGATCGTGTCGTAGCGCTCGAGGAAACGGTCGTGCTGGGTTTCGGCCAGCAGGATGCCGTCGGTCATCAGCTTGACCAGGGTGTTGGCGTCGCTCTGGTCTTCGAAACGCACCTGGTAGCCGACCAGCCCGCCCAGCGGCGTGCCCAGCTCTTCGGCGACCCGCGCGGCAACGCTGCGGGCGGCGATCCGGCGTGGCTGGGTGTGGGCGATCAGGCCATGGCTGCCACGGCCCAGTTCAAGGCAGATCTTCGGCAACTGGGTGGTCTTGCCCGAGCCGGTTTCGCCGGCGATCACCAGCACCTGGTGCTCGGCCAGGGCCTTCTTGATTTCGTCACGCTTGGCAGCGATGGGCAGGCTGTCGTCGTAGCGCACGGTCGGCACGCTCTGCTGGCGCGCGGTGACCTGGGCGCAGGACGCCTGGACCTTTTCCACCCACTGCGCCAGCTTGGCCTCATCGGGGCGCTTGCGCAGTTCGTGCAATTGCCGGCGCAGGCGATGGCGGTCGGCGATCATGGCGTGGTCGAGGTTTTGCAGCAGTTTGTCGATGGCGTGGTCAGTCATGGGGCTTTTTAGTGATGCAGGTGAGCCTGCTTTTTCATGATCGGCATTCGAAGGATGCGCGATTGTCGCAGATTTGCCGGTTCTCTGCTGCCTGTGCCGGCCTCTTCGCGGGTAAACCCGCTCCCACAGGGACCGCACGACACCCAGCCTTGATGCAATCCTGTGGGAGCGGGTTTACCCGCGAAGAGGCCAGGTGCAACGGCACAAATGTTTAGCCAGGTGCGATGTAAAGGTTGCCATTCACTGCTTTAATCAACCTTACGCCGCATGTGAGTATCAAAGGCATGACTCCCGTCCAGCCCATCGCCCCACCGTCGTCCCGCCCTTCGCAAGCGAAGGCCCGGCGCCGTGCCGGTGAGAATCCGCTGGTCCATATCATCCTCGCCTTCTGGGCCCTGTGGCACTGCCGTCACGCACGCCCACCGGATTTCTCGCTCACGCCGTTGTGACCAGACCCGGCCTTCTTCCGGCCGTTTGACTCAGCCGGGCCGCCAGCATGCGCGGTGGCCCGTGCGCCCGTGAGCGAATCCATCATGCACTTTGCACCTGTAGAGCAGGCCAGCCGTTTTCTGGCCGACAACCCCGATATCGAACTGTTCGAACTGTTCATCCTCGACGCCAACGGCGTGCCGCGCGGCAAGCTGCTGCACCGCGAGGAACTGCTGGCCGTGTACCAGACCGGCCGGCCGCTGCCCAGCACCATTCTCGGCCTGACCCTGAACGGCGACGACGTGGAAAACTCCGGCCTAGTGTGGGACGTGGGCGATATCGACTGCCGCGCCTACCCGCTTGAAGGCAGCCTGGTACGCCTGCCCTGGCGCCGGGTGCCGACCGCCGCGGTGCAGGTGAGCATGCACCCGAACGAGGGCCTGCCGGCCAGCATCGCCGACCCGCGCCATGTGCTGCTGCGTACCATCGAGGCGTTGAAGGCCGACGGCTACCATCCGGTGATGGCCTGCGAGCTGGAGTTCTACCTGCTCGACCAGCACCGTGATGCCCAGGGCCGCCCGCAACCGGCGCTGGACAACGACGGCGGCCGCCCACGCACCACCCAGGTGTATGGCCTGCGCGAACTGGAGCAGATCGAACCGTTCCTCGCCGACCTCTACGCCGCCTGCAAGGCCCAGGGCATCCCGGCCCGCACGGCGATTTCGGAATACGCCCCCGGCCAGGTGGAAATCACCCTCGAGCACGGCGACGCCCTGCAGGCGATGGACCAGGCCGTGCGCTACAAGCGCCTGGTCAAAGGCATTGCCCACGCCCATGGCATGCAGGCCTGCTTCATGGCCAAGCCGTTCGCGCAACTGGCCGGTACCGGCATGCACATGCACCTGAGCCTGGCCGACAGCGCCGGCAACAACCTGTTCGCCAGTGAGGACAAGGCAGGCACCCCGCTGCTGCGCCAGGCCGTGGCCGGCATGCTGCGCCACCTGCGCGACTCGCTGTTGCTGTTCTGCCCCAACGCCAACTCGTTCCGCCGCTTCCAGGCCAACAGCTATGCCCCGCTGGCGCCAACCTGGGGCGTCGACAACCGTACCGTGAGCCTGCGCATACCCGGCGGCCCCGCCAACAGCCGGCATGTGGAGCACCGCATCTGTGGCGCCGACGCCAACCCCTACCTGGCCGCTGCGGCGATCCTTGCCGCCAGCCACCGGGGCATCCGCGAACAGCTGGACCCGGGGGCACCGGTGGAAGGCAACGGCTATGCCCAGGCCACCGAACACCTGCCCACCGACTGGCTGACTGCCCTCGACGCCCTGCAGCATTCCAGGTGGGCTCGCGAAGCACTGGGCGAGGACTTCCTTGGCGTGTACCTGAAGGTCAAGCGCGCCGAGTACCGCCAGTTCATGGCCGAAGTCAGCGAGCAGGACTGGCGCTGGTACCTGCACCAGGCCTGAGCCCCCCAGATAACAAGGAACCCCCATGAACGCAGCATTGAACAAGGGCCCGGCGCAGCGCGCGCCGTCCTATTACAGCGCCACCCTCAACGACCACACCGAGTACCCGCAGCTCAAGGGCACGGTACAGGTGGATGTGGCGATCATCGGCGGCGGCTTCACCGGCGTGGCCACGGCGGTGGAACTGGCCGAGCGTGGCCTGAAGGTGGCCATCGTCGAAACCAACCGCATCGGCTGGGGTGCCAGCGGGCGCAACGGCGGCCAGGTCACCGGCAGCCTGTCGGGTGACGAGGCCATGCGCACGCAGATGCGCAACCGCCTGGGTGCCGAGGTCGATGACTTCATCTGGCACTTGCGCTGGCGCGGCCACCAGGTGATCGAGCAGCGCGTGGCGCGCTACGGCATCGACTGCGACCTCAAGCGCGGCCACCTGCACGCGGCCATGAAGCCCTCGCACATGGACGAGCTGCGCGCATTCGAAGCCGAGGCCCGGCGGCGCGGCATGGGCGAGCAGGTGCAATTGCTCGACCGCGAAGCCATGGCCGAGCACCTGCAAAGCCCGCTGTACCTGGGCGCGCTGAAGAACCTGCGCAACCTGCACCTGCACCCGCTCAACCTGTGCCTGGGCGAGGCCCGAGCTGCCCATGGCCTGGGGGCGCTGATTTTCGAAAACTCCGAAGTGCTGGACATCGTCCACGGCCCGCGCCCGGCGGTGGTCACCGCCCACGGACGGGTCGAGGCGCGCCAGGTGATGCTGGCCGGCGATGTGTACCACAAACTGGAAAAGCGCCAGCTCAAGGGCAAGATCTTCCCGGCCATGGGTGGCATCGTCACCACCGCACCGCTGGGGGAACTGGCCGAACAGATCAACCCGCAGGATCTTGCGGTGTACGACTGCCGCTTCGTCCTCGACTACTACCGCCTGACCGCCGACAAGCGCCTGTTGTTCGGCGGTGGCGCCAACTATTCCGGCCGTGATTCACGGGATATCGAAGGCGAACTGCGCCCGTGCATCGAGCGCACCTTCCCGGCGTTGAAAGGCGTGCCGATCGAGTTCCAGTGGAGCTGCGCCATGGGCATCGTGGTCAACCGCATCCCGCAGCTGGGCAAGCTGTCGGACAACGTGTGGTATTGCCAGGGTTATTCGGGGCACGGCATTGCCACCAGCCACATCATGGGCGAGATCATGGCCGAGGCGTTGACCGGGACGCTGGAGAAGTTCGACACCTTTGCCCAGTGCAAGCATGTGCGGGTGCCGATGGGGGATTTGCTGGGTAACCCGCTGCTGGCGGCGGGGATGTGGTACTACCAGATGCTGGAGAAACTGCGCTGATTACGCGGTCTCTGTGGGAGCGGCCTTGTGTCGCGAAAGGGCCGCAAAGCGGCCCCAGGGTCTCAGCTGTGATGCTGAAATTGCTGAGGCCGCTTCGCGGCCCTTTCGCGACACGAGGCCGCTCCCACACTGAGCGTGCAGGGCTCTGATCAGGCGATCTTCTTCAAGCCCTGTTTCTTCAGCTCTTCATCGCGCAGTTCGCGGCGCAGGATCTTGCCCACGTTGGTGGTCGGCAGCGCGTCGCGGAACTCGATCTGGCGCGGGACCTTGTAGCCGGTGACGTTGGCGCGCATGTGCTCCATCACCTGTTCCTTGGTCACGGTCATGCCCGGCTTGACCACGATGAACACCTTGATCACTTCACCGGACTTCTCGTCCGGCACACCGATGGCCGCGCACTGCAGCACGCCCGGCAGGGCCGCCAGCACATCTTCCAGCTCGTTGGGGTACACGTTGAAGCCCGAGACCAGGATCATGTCCTTCTTGCGGTCGACAATGCGCATGTAGCCGTCCGGCTGGATCACGGCGATGTCACCGGTCTTCAGCCAGCCATTGCTGTCGAGGATCTCGGCAGTTGCCTCTTCGCGCTGCCAGTAGCCCTTCATCACCTGCGGGCCCTTGACGCACAACTCGCCCACCTCGCCCAACGGCAGCTCGTTGCCATTGTCGTCGATGACCTTGCACAGGGTGGACGGCACCGGAATACCGATGGTGCCGACCTGGTTGGCCTCCGCCGGGTTCACCGCAGCCACCGGGCTGGTCTCGGTCATGCCATAGCCTTCACAGATGGCGCAGCCGGTCACGGCCTTCCAGCGCTCGGCCACGCTCAGTTGCAGGGCCATGCCGCCGGACAGGGTGATCTTCAGCGCCGAGAAGTCGAGGGCACGGAACGCCTCGTTGTTGCACAAGGCAACGAACAGGGTGTTGAGGCCGACGAAGCCGCTGAACTTCCACTTGCCCAGCTCCTTGACCATGGCCGGCAGGTCACGCGGGTTGCTGATCAGCACGTTGTGGTTGCCGATCAGCATCATTGCCATGCAATGGAAGGTAAAGGCGTAGATGTGATACAGCGGCAGCGGGGTGATGAGGATTTCGCAGCCTTCGTGCAGGTTGGAGCCCATCAGCGCCCGGCACTGCAGCATGTTGGCCACCAGGTTGCGGTGGGTCAGCATCGCGCCCTTGGCCACGCCGGTGGTACCACCGGTGTATTGCAGCACCGCCACATCGTTGGCCTGCGGGTTGGCCTCGGTCACCGGCTGGCCCTTGCCCAGCGCCAGTGCGTCGTTGAAGCGTACGGCACGCGGCAGGTTGTAGGCCGGCACCATCTTCTTCACGTACTTGATCACGCTGTTGATCAGCAGGCGCTTGAGCGGCGGCAGCAGGTCGGCCACTTCGGTGACGATGACGTGCCTGACCTGGGTCTTGGGCACGACCTTCTCGGCCAGGTGGGCCATGTTGGCCAGGCACACCAGGGCCTTGGCGCCGGAGTCGTTGAACTGGTGTTCCATTTCCCGTGCGGTGTACAGCGGGTTGGTGTTGACCACGATCAGCCCGGCACGCATGGCACCGAATACCGCCACCGGGTATTGCAGTACGTTAGGCAGCTGCACGGCAATGCGGTCACCCGGCTTGAGGTCGGTATGCTGCTGCAACCAGGCGGCAAACGCCCCCGACAGCGCATACAGCTCGCCATAAGTGATAGTCTTGCCCAGGTTGCTAAAGGCCGGTTTGTCGGCAAAGCGTTGGCAGGATTGCTTGAGTACCGCCTGGATATTGGGGAATTCGTCAGGATTGATTTCCGCCGTAATCCCGGCTGGGTACTTATCCTTCCAAAAATGTTCGATCATGGAAGCCCACTCCTTCAGCAACAGCGAAGTTCGATTCACGCGTCGATGCGCTTATTATTGATATGAGATGACGGCTCGTTGCAAACCGGATCATCTGAAAGCGGGCCGAGAGTAACAGCTTTGCCTGGGGTCGCCTAGAGGCCAAAACAGGCCTCACGGTCACAAAAATGACTCAATGAACAATACAGGTCATTTTTAGAGTAATTATCCAAAATGTCGCAGATCGGGCTATAAATAGCCTGTTAGAGCGGTTTCACGGCATTCGCGGGCTTGCCCGCTCCCACAGGGACCTCACAGGTCTCGAATGCTGTGCAGTATCTGTGGGAGCGGGCAAGCCCGCGAAGGAGCCAACCCGGTATCAAGCTATGTCGCGCAGCTCCCGCCGCAGGATCTTGCCCACCGGCGTCATCGGCAACGACTCGCGCAGCACGATGTGCTTGGGCACCTTGTAGCCGGTGAAGTTGGCCTTGCAGTAGGCCTTCAGCTCATCCACGCTCAGCCCGCCCTCGCGCGGCACCACGAACAGCTTCACCGCCTCGCCGGAGCGCTCGTCCGGCACGCCGATGGCCGCGCAGTTGGCAACCTTGGGATGCCCCATCACCACATCCTCGATCTCGTTGGGGTACACGTTGAAACCCGAGACGATGATCATGTCCTTCTTGCGGTCGACGATGCGGGTGAAGCCGTCCGGGTCGATCACCGCGATGTCGCCGGTCTTGAACCAGCCTTCCGCGTCCAGGGCCTGGGCCGTGGCCTCGGGCTGCTGCCAGTAGCCTTTCATCACCTGCGGGCCCTTGATGCACAGCTCGCCCCGCTCGCCCAGCGGCAACTCGTTGCCGTCATCGTCGATCACCTTGAAGGCGGTGCCGGCCACCGGGATGCCCACCGTGCCCAGGCGCGCCAGCTGGCCATAGGGGTTGGTGCTGGCCACTGGCGAGGTTTCGGTCAGGCCGTAGCCTTCGACGATGCGGCAACCGGTAAGCGCCTCCCAGCGCTCGGCCGTGGCCTTGACCAGTGCGGTGCCGCCGGAGTTGGTGACCTTCAGCGCCGAAAAGTCGAGCTGGCGGAAGCCCGGGTGGTCCATCAGTGCGACGAACAGCGTGTTCAGGCCCAGCAAGGCGGAGAAACGCCATTTGCCCAGCTCCTTGATGAAGCCGGAAATATCCCGCGGGTTGGTGATCAGCACGTTGTGGTTGCCGGTGACCATCATGCACATGCAGTTCGCGGTAAAGGCATAGATGTGGTACAGCGGCAGCGGCGCGATCATCACCTCCTGGCCGTCCTTGATCAGCTTCTGCCCGTCCGGCCCGTGCTGCGAGAAGCAGGCCAGCACCTGCAGCATGTTGGCCACCAGGTTGCCGTGGGTGAGCATGGCGCCCTTGGCCAGGCCGGTGGTGCCACCGGTGTACTGCAGCACGGCAGTATCGTCCAGGCTGAGCGGCACCGGCTTGTGCGACAGCTCGCGGCCCTGGCGCAGCACCTGCTTGAACGACACCGCCTGGGGCAGCTGATAGGCCGGCACCATCTTCTTCACCTTGTCGACCACGGTGTTGACCAGCCAGCCCTTGGCGGTGGGCAGCATGTCGCCCATCCTGGCCTCGATCAGGTACTCGATGCCGGTATCGGGCAACACCTCCTGCACGCGCCTGCCGAACATGTTCAGGTACACCAGCGCACGCGCGCCGCTGTCCTTGAACTGGTGGCGCATCTCGCGCTCGGTGTACAGCGGGTTGGTGTTGACCACGATCAGGCCTGCGCGCAGGGCACCGAACACGGCGATGGGGTATTGCAGCACGTTGGGCATCTGCACCGCGATGCGGTCGCCCGGCTTGAGGTCTGTGTGCTGCTGCAACCAGGCGGCGAAGGCCGCCGAGTGGCGCTCCAGCTCCGCGTAGGTCAGGGTCACGCCCAGGTTGCTGAAGGCCGGGCGGTCGGCGAAACGTTTGCAGGAGCGCTCGAACACCTCGACGACCGAGGTGTAGGCATTGATGTCGATGGTGGAAGGCACGCCCGCCGGGCGCTTGTCATTCCAGAAGTCGGCTTGCATTTATTATTGTTCCTCTGCCTGGACCTGCTGTAAGTCCTGTAGTCCTTTCACCTGCCCGCTTGAAAGCGAAAAGGCGTTGATCCGACGTTAGCAGGTAAGCCCAAGGCGGCATATACGCCAAGTGCCGCCATTAACATTGTGAATCTTATTTGTGCCCTTCCTGCAATCCGGTCGGTTGTGCATACACTGTTCGGGTACCTGTGCGCACAAGGACCCGCCATGCCTCACGACGCCTTCTGGCTGCCCGCCAGCGAGCACTGCAGCCTGTACGTGCACCAATGGTTGCCGGCCACACCAGTAAAAGCCGTGGTGTTGCTGGCCCATGGCATGGCCGAGCATGCCGGGCGCTACCAGCACCTGGGCCATGCCTTGAGCGAGGCCGGCTTCGCCCTGTTCGCCGCCGACCAGCGCGGCCATGGGCGCACCGCCGAACTGGGCAACCTCGGCCTGTTCGCCCGCCATCATGGCTGGAATGCCGTGGTCAACGATCTCGGGCTGCTGGCCCAGCACATCGGCCAGCAATACCCGTGCACGCCGCTGTTCCTGTTCGGCCACAGCATGGGCAGCTACATCGCCCAGGCCTACCTGTTGCACCACAGTGGCAGCCTGCATGGGGCGATCCTCAGCGGCTCCAACTACCAGCCGGCAGCGCTGTACCACGTGGCGCGGCTGATTGCCCGGCTGGAAGCCTGGCGCCAGGGGCCGCTGGGCAAGAGCGCACTGATCGAGTGGTTGTCGTTCGGCTCGTTCAACAAGGCCTTCAAGCCCAACCGCACGGCGTTCGACTGGCTCAGCCGCGACCCGGCGCAGGTCGACCTGTACGTCAACGACCCGCTTTGCGGCTTTCGCTGCAGCAACCAGTTGTGGCTCGACCTGCTGCAAGGCTTGGCGCAGATCAGCCAGCCGAGTAACCTCGCGCAGATCGATCCGAACCTGCCGCTGCTAGTAATCGGTGGTGAATGTGATCCGGTCAGTGCCGGCAAGCGTCTCACCCACCTGGCCGACGCCCTGCGCGCGACCGGCAATCGACATGTACAGCTGCGCGTCTATCCTGAGGCGCGGCACGAAGTACTCAACGAAACCAACCGTGACGAGGTCACCGCCGATATTCTCGGCTGGCTTGAACAGGCGCTGGCTCTTGGCCGCCCTGTGCGCAGTGAATGACAGCCGCCCTCGCCTACCGCTTAAGGAAGCCCCGATGTCCCAGGTCACCAACACGCCTTACGAAGCCCTCGAAGTCGGCCAGAAGGCCGAGTACAAGAAGTCCGTCGAAGAACGCGACATCCAGTTGTTCGCCGCGATGTCCGGTGACCACAACCCGGTACACCTGGACGCCGAGTTCGCTGCCAAGAGCATGTTCCGCGAGCGCATTGCCCACGGCATGTTCAGCGGCGCGCTGATCAGTGCTGCAGTGGCCTGCACCCTGCCTGGCCCTGGCACCATCTACCTGGGCCAGCAAATGAGCTTCCAGAAGCCGGTGAAAATTGGCGATACCCTGACCGTGCGCCTGGAAATCCTGGAGAAGCTGCCCAAGTTCAAGGTGCGCATCGCCACCAATGTGTACAACCAGAATGATGAGCTGGTGGTCCAGGGCGAGGCCGAGATCCTCGCACCGCGCAAGCAGCAGACCGTCGAGCTGGTGTCGCCGCCGAATTTTGTGGCTAGCTGAAGATTGATGCAGGCAGTACCGGCCCTTTCGCGGGTAAACCCGCTCCCACATGGACCTCACAGCATCAAGCCGTGACGCAATCCTGTGGGAGCGGGTTTACCCGCGAAGAGGTCGGCGCAGCCAACATCATTCGATAGCCTGCAACCGCCGCTCGATATGCCTGCGCTCCGGCTCCTGCCGGGTCAGCGCCAGCGCCTGCCGCCAGGCCGCCCGGGCCTCTTCCATATGCCCCAGCTGGTAATGCAGCTCACCCCGCGTCGCATGCGCCAGGTGATAGTCCAGCAACTCTCCCCTCGCCAGAATCCCTTCGACTTCCCGCAGCCCAGCCTCCGGTCCATCCCGCTTCGCCACCGCCACAGCCCTGTTCAGTTCTACCACTGCTGACGGCCAATGCCGCTGCAGCACGTCATACAGCCCGACGATCTCCGCCCAGTCGGTCGCTTCGGCTGTCGCCGCTTCGGCATGCACCGCCGCAATCGCCGCCTGCACGGTATAGGCACCGAATGCCCGGCTTTGCAGGGCCTGGCGCACCAGTTCGCAGCCTTCGGCAATGCGTTGCCGGTCCCACAGGCTACGGTCCTGCTGCTCCAGCAACACCAGGTTGCCCCGGCCATCGGTACGCGCGCGCTGCCGGGACGCCTGCAGCAACATCAGGGCCAGCAGGCCGACCGCCTCCGGGTCGGGCAGCAACTGCACCAGCAGGCGCGCCAGGCGAATGGCTTCATCGCTCAGCTCCTGCTGCAACAGCGCCTCGCCCGACGACGCCGAATAGCCCTCGTTGAACACCAGGTAGATCACCCGCAGCACACTCTCCAGGCGCTCGGGCAGTTCGTTCAGCTCCGGCACCTGATAAGGGATGCCGGCATCGCGGATCTTGGCCTTGGCGCGCACGATACGCTGGGCGATGGTGGCCGGGCTCTGCAGGAAAGCACGGGCGATCTGCTCGGTGGTCAGGTCGCAGACTTCACGCAGGGTCAGCGGCACCTGGGCATCGGCGGACAAGGCCGGGTGGCAGCAGGTGAAGATCAGCCGCAGGCGGTCGTCGGCCAGCAGTTCTTCTTCGCTGGGGTCCTGCGCCTGGCCATCGAGCAGCATGCTCAGGTCCGCCTGGGAACGGTCGAATCGGGCGCGTCGGCGCAGCGCATCGATGGCCTTGAAGCGGCCGGTGGACACCAGCCACGCCCGCGGGTTATCGGGGATACCGTCGCGCTGCCAGCGCTCGACGGCGATGAAGAAGGCATCGTGCATGGCCTCCTCGGCCAGGTCGAAATCACCCAGCAGGCGGATCAGCGTCGCCAGGATGCGCCGTGACTCGCTCCGGTAGACCGCCTCGACCTCGGCGCGCACCTGCGCCAGTGCCGTCATCAGTCGGGCATCCGCTGGGTCACCACCTCCACCAGGCGGTCCATGCTTTCTCCCCAACCCTGGTGGAAGCCCATTTCCTCATGGGCGCGGCAATCGGCGGCATTCCAGTGCCAAGCGCGGGCGGTGTAGCGGGTTTTGCCCTGCTCCTCGTCAAAACTGATCACGGCAGTCATGAAGGCCTTGTCCGAAGGTACCCAGCCTGGGCCGAAGGCATCGGTGAACACCAGCCGCCGCGGCGCGGCGATCTCCAGGAACACGCCTTGGTTCGGGTACTCGCTGCCATCCGGCGCCCGCATCAGGGTGCGGAACAGGCCGCCGATCCACAACTGTATCTCGCACTCCGGGGTGGTCATGCCGTGCGGCCCCCACCACTGCATCAGCCACTGGGGATCGGTCCAGGCGCGGAACACCTTGGCCGGTGGCGCGTCGATCAGGCGGCTAATGGACAACTCGTGTTGCGCTTGCGCGGGGTGTGCAAGGCTCATGCTGGTAGGTCTCCATTGCTGTCAGGGTTGCAGTTCGCGCACCGGCCGCACCTCGACACTGCCGACCCGCGCGGCGGGGATGCCCTTGGCGATGTTCAGCGCCTCGTTCAGGTCACGGGCTTCCACCAGGTAGAAGCCCGCCAGTTGCTCCTTGGTCTCGGCGAACGGGCCGTCGGTCAGGCTCATGTGCCCGTTGCGCATGCGCACTGTGGTGGCAGTCTGCACCGGCTTCAGCGCCTCGGCCGCCAGCATTCGCCCGGAGCCTTGGATGGATTCGGCATACGCCATGCATTCGGCGTCTTCCGGGCTGTCGGGCAGGCTGTGCAGCAGCCCCTCGTCACAATAGACCAGGCACAGGTATTTCATGGTCGCCTCCAGGGCATTGGCAAAGTGCGTTTGGCGATAACGGCTCAGGGCTTGAGATCGAACAGGGCTTTCTGGGTTTCCATGTCGAATGGCGCCGACCAGTGTTCGTGGATTACCTGCCACTGGCCACCTTGACGACGATAGCCCACGGTGGCGCGCATGAAGCCGCACTGGCTTTCGTTGTCCGCAGGGCCACAGCGGTTCAGCCAGTGGGCCAGGGCCAGGTCGCCAGCGGCATGCACGGTAAGTTCGGCGAATTCGAAAACCATCGGGCCGGGGCACATGCCCATGCACATTTCCCAGTGCGCCTGGTAGGTTGCCTTGCCTTTGAATTGCAGGGCCTGGATGGCATCGAAGGCGACAATATCGTCGGCATAGGGAGCGACGATGTTGGGGATGTCGCGGTCGCGCACGGCCTGCATCCAGCGCTCGATCAATTGGCGGATCTCGGTTTCGGCTGCGGTGCTCATCGGGGGTTCCTCCGACAGGTCATGGGTGATTGGGCACGGGGTGCAACGTGCTCTCAACTATTGGTCGAACGGGAACTGGAGGAATCGACAGGCAACGGAAACTATTCTGCATGAGTAATTGCAGAATACCCGCGTGAAACAACGAAAGCAGGCTTGTTCAGGCCATTGCGGCTTGTTCGAAGACCTCGTCGGCCCACTGGTTGAGGCTTTTGCCGGCAGCACGGGCAGCAACACTCGCGGCAGCATGAACTTCGGGCCGGATACGCAGCATTACTTTGCCCGAGGCAGGTTTTTCCGGCGCAATGCCCTGCTCTGCGCAATCGGCCAGGTAATCTTCCAGCGCATTGCGAAACGCCTCATGCAACTCGGGCACCGAGCTTGCGTGAAAACTGATGATGTCACGCATACCAAGCACACGGCCGACGAAGATATCGTCACGCGCGTCGTACTCGATACGGGCGGCGTAGCCTTTGTAGCGCATGCAACTCATATCCTGACTCCTGCCCGCACGAGGAACTCACGGGCTTCTTCAATCTGATACCGCTTGGCTTCCTTGCCTGGATGAGGCCGATGGCATCTCCAGCATTGGCCACCCAGCACCAGCTTGACCCTGGAGCCTTGCCGCTCCAGCACCTCACCGCCCAGATGGAGTACCAATGCCTCGATCTCGGAGAAAGCCAACGACGCCGTGGTCGGCGTTCGGAAAATTGCGTCGAGGACTTTGCGGTATCGAGTGTTCATCAAAAAATGCTATCAAATTAAGATAGCACTTTTTCCTCGATATTCATTCAGGATTTTTCTGTTGCTCGAACTGCAAGACGGTTGATGGCCCCGTCACCCGCAGGCCGGCGAAAGGGCCATCAACACCAGGCAAGCCGATCAACCCTGCTGGCACCCCTCACCCATGGCCCGGTACTGGATGGTGTGCACCTGGCCCTGGTGGTCTTCGTAGGTCATGGTCGCAGGCACCACTTCGCAGACGTTGGGGATGGTCGACAGGTTGATCACCCGCTTGATGTCCAGGTTCATGGAGTAGTCGTACTGCTGGGCGACGGGCTCGCTGGAGACGGGTCTGGCCTCATCGGCGAGGGCGAACGAGGACATACCGACCAATGCAAGAATCAGTAATGGTTTCATGTGAGTTTGCCTTTTGAGCATTCAAGCTGATCGATTGACTTCTATTGCCGTGCCCGGCGCGGAGAAGTTGCCATCTGCGGTGAAGATGGCACGAAGTACCGATCCCGCTTCGTACTGCTAGTGGGGATGGCTAAAAGTCTACTCCCGGCCTGGAATAGTTGAACCCCGAACTCGGACATTCACCCTTGCCAGATATGCAACAATCTGCGACAAGTTCACCGCAAAACATCCGGCCAGAGCCTCTGGCCACCTTTCAGGGCAGGGCGCGCAATTTCTGAAAATTTGTACTGTTCGATACTTTCGGCCCCGGAACGCCGGCTGCTGGACCACTTTTACCGCCAGCACGGCTCACGCATGCGTGCTGCGGGCGATGCTGAGCTGTGGGTGGCGCGGGGCCCCGGCATCATCGCAGGCTTGAGCCTGAGCCCGGTGGGCGATGGCTTCTGGCTGACCGGGTTGTTCGTCGACCCCCAGCGGCGCAGCCAAGGGGTGGCCGGGCGGTTGGTCGAGGCGGCGCTGGCGCAGGCTGGCGGGCCCACCTGGCTGTTCTGCCACCCGGACCTTGCGCCCTTCTACCAGCGCCTGGGCTTCGACATCGCCCTGCAGCTGCCGCAAGCCCTGGCTGGCCGCCTGCAGCGCTACCAGCGCAGCAAGCGGCTGGTGGCACTGCAACGGGGTCAGTCGTCGCTGGCGTCGAGCCCGGGGAACAGCACCTCGGTGTAGCCGAACCGGGAAAAGTCCTGGATGCGTGACGGGTACAGCCGACCGATCAGGTGGTCACATTCATGCTGCACCACCCGCGCATGGAAGCCGTCGGCAAAGCGATTGATCGGGTTGCCCTGGGGGTCGATGCCTTCATAGCAGATGTGCTTGAAACGCGGCACCACGCCGCGCAGGCCGGGTACCGACAGGCAGCCTTCCCAACCGTCCTCGATCTCGCTGGACGTCGGCGTGATGACCGGGTTGAGCAGGATGGTCTGCGGCACCGGTTCGGCATCCGGGTAACGCTCGCTGCGCTCGAAGCCGAAGATCACCAGCTGCAGGTCGATGCCGATCTGTGGTGCGGCCAGGCCCACGCCGCCCACATGGCGCATGGTTTCGAACATGTCGTCGATCAATTGCTGCAGTTCGGCACTGCCGAGCATGTGCTCGGGCACTGGCGGGGCGATGCGCAGCAGGCGTTCGTCGCCCATCTTGAGAATGTCACGGATCATCGGGGGTTCGGCTCGGAAGATTGCTGCTCGCTCGGTACAGGGTGCTCATGGCCCAGCACGGTAATGGTTTCGCGGGCCTTGTGCTCATCGGCGTCCTTCTCGCCAGGGTTCTTGCCCTCGCTCGACATGTGCTCGATCACTGCGTTCATCTCCGCGCCCAGCAGCAAAACGGCGGCGGAGATATAGAAATACAGCAATAGCACGATGATTGCACCGATACTGCCGTACATGGCGTTGTAGTCGGCAAAGGTCTTCACATAGTAGGCAAAGCCCAGCGAGGCCAAGATCCACACCACCACCGCCAGCACCGAGCCCGGGGTGATGAAGCGGAACTGCTGCTTCACATCGGGCATCACGTAGTAGATCAGCGCCACCGCCACCATCATCAGGATGATGATCGCCGGCCAGCGCAGGATGGTCCACACCGTGACGATCACCTCCTGCATGCCGACCTGGGCGGCAATCCACTCCATCACCTGCGGCCCCAGCACCATCAGCGCCGCAGCCACCAGCAACATGCCGGCAATGCCCACGGTGTAGATGATCGACAACGGAATGCGCTTCCACACCGGGCGGCCCTCGGGCACATCGTAGGCGGCGTTCATCGCGCTCATCATCAGGCGCACACCGGCCGATGCGGTCCACAAGGCAATCACGATACCCACCGACAACAGCCCGCCCTTGGACTGCTGCAACTGGTCGATCACCGGGTTCACCTGCTCCAGTGCCTGGGGTGGCAGCACCAGTTCCGATTGCAGGCGCAGCCAGGAGAAGAAGTCCGGCAGGTGCAGGAAACCGATCAGGGCGATCAGGAACAGCAGGAACGGGAACAACGAGAACAGCATCTGGTAGGCCAGTGCGGAAGCGTAGGTCGACATCTCGTCGTCGAGGAATTCCTTGACGGTGCGTACCAGCACGCGGTGCAGGGGCAGGCCGCGCAGGTCGGGGAAAATCATAGCGTCTCCTTTCGCCGCTTGATTCGTGTGTACCACGGTAAGTCTAATAGACCATGCCGCTGCTGTGCTGATCCCGGCCATGCTGCAAGAATTTGCTTACGCCAGTAGCGGCCTCTTCGCGGGCACGCCCGCTCCCTCAGGTACTGCACAGTGCTTGAAATCTGTTCGGTACCTGTGGGAGCGGGCGTGCCGCGAGAAGGCCGGGACAGGCCACTCACATCAAGGCTTTTTCACCGCGTCCTTCACGTTGCCCTTGATCTGTTGCCCCTCGCCCTTGAGCTCCTGCGCTTCACCCTCGGCCCGCAGCCGCTCGTTGTCGGTCACTTTGCCGACACCCTGCTTGACGTTGCCGATCGCTTCGTTGGCCAGGCCTTTCGCTTTGTCTTTGGTACCGCTCATGGCAAAACTCCTGCAATTGGGGGCACGTGGACCGTGCCGACAGTCGGTGGACCCGACGCCTTCGCCAAGCGTTCCAAGAGTTTTTTTGCCCTCGAGCCGAACGGCAAGGCGGTTGGCAAACCTTGCCCCGCTACCCGCCACCCCTCACAATGCAGGCCTTCATAGCGTCAACCCGCAGGAACCTGCATGAAACTCGACAAACCCGCCGCCATCGCCCGGCGTAACGAAGCACTGGCCCGCCCGGTGCTGACCAGCAGCAACACCCTGTTCGCCATCCTCGATCACAAGCGCAACCTGTGGTGGTTCGAGGTGCCGGTGGCGCTGCTGCGCAAGGGCCAGCCCGACTGGGTCAACCTGCTGCTGCACACCCCGGAAAGCGACGAGCTGCAGCACCTGAAGGTGCCGACCAACTTCCTGCGCGCTCACCAGGAACAGATGGAAGTGCGCAACCCCGGCAAGCGCCGCTCGACCATCAGCCTGGCCCTCAGCGCCGACCGCGACTCGCTGCTGCGCGACACCCGCCCGGGTGGCGAGCAGCTGGACTTCCGTACCTTCGTGCAGGCCTGATCAGGCCTTCTCGATGCGATCGTCATGGATGACGATGCGGCCCTGCTTGAACAACCCGCCAATGGCCTTCTTGAAGTTGCCCTTGCTGACGTTGAACAGCTTGCTGATCAGCGCCGGGTCGCTCTTGTCGCACACCCCCAGCACCCCGCCTTCGGCCTCCAGGCGCGCCATGATCTGCTCCTGCAGGCTGTCGGCCAGGGCAGCACCCACCGGTTGCAGGCTCAAGGCGATCTTGCCGTCCGCGCGCACTTCCTTGATGAAGCCCTTCTCGTGCATGCCCGAGCGCAGGAACTTGAACACCTCGTTCTTGTGGATCAGGCCCCAGTGGCGGTTGTTGATGATCGCCTTGAAGCCCATCGGCGTCTCGCCGGCCACCAGCAGCTCGACCGGCTGACCTACCTGGTAGTCCGCCGGGGTGCGGTCCAGGTAACGGTCCAGGCGTGAGGTGGCGGTGATGCGGCGGGTGCGCTTGTCGAGATACACGTGCACCACGCAGTAGTCGCCGATCTTCAGCGGCCGCGCCTCTTCCGAGTACGGCATCAGCAGGTCCTTGGACAGGCCCCAGTCGAGGAAGATGCCGGCACCGTTGATGTCCTTGACCTTGAGGCTGGCGAACTCGCCAACCTGCACCTTGGGCTTCTCGGTGGTGGCGATCAGCTGGTCTTCGCTGTCCAGGTAGATGAACACGTTCAGCCAGTCATCCACTTCGGTTTCGGCGTTTTTCGGGATGTAGCGCCCGGGCAGCAGGATCTCGCCGTCGGCGCCGCCGTCCAGGTACAGGCCGAAGTCCACGTGTTTCACGATTTGCAAACTGTTGTAACGCCCAAGCAGAGCCATTTCCGATGTTCCTCAAGACAAGGCGGCTATTCTACACCTGAAGCCAGCGCGCCGCCCGACCGCTGATGCAGTGGAACCGTCAGCGTCCCTCTTGCGTCTACCGTCTGGCCAGCACCGCAAGGAACAGCCCATGCCGCTACGCCTGTCCAAAGCCCTGCTCGTCGCCATCGGCTGCGCCCTGGCCCTGGCCGCCTGCAGCCGTATCGACCTGGCCTACCGCAACCTCGACCGCCTGGTGCCGTGGTCGCTGGGCGACTACCTGGCCATGAACAGCGAGCAGAAGGCCATGCTTGACGACCGCCTGCGGGAGCACCTGGCCTGGCATTGCAAGACCCAGCTGCCTGGTTACCTCGACTGGCTGGACCGGGTACGCGGCATGGTCGCCGACGACCAGGTGACCGACCAGGCCCTGCAGCAGCGTACCCGCGAAGCCCGCGAGGCGATTGGCCGGGTAGCCGAGGAAATCACCCCTTCGGCCACCGAGTTGCTGCGCGGCATGAGCGATAGCCAGGTGGCGGAGATGCGCGAGGCGTTCCGCGAGGACATCAGCGAACGGCAGAAGAAGTATGTGGATACGCCGCTGGACAAGCAGATCGCCCGCCGTACCGAACGCATGGAGAAACGCCTGACGCCGTGGTTTGGCGAGCTGACCGCGGTACAGAAGCAGCGCGTGCAGGCCTGGTCCCAGGCGCTGGGCGACCAGAACCGCGAATGGATCGCCAACCGCGCGCACTGGCAGCAGCAATTGCTGCTGGCGATGAACCAGCGCAACGACGCCAGCTTCGAGCCACGCCTGGCGACGTTGTTGCAGCGCAAGGAGAGTTTGTGGACGCCGGAGTACCGGGCGGCGTATCAGAATACCGAGCAGCAGGCGCGCAGCTTGCTGGTGGACCTGGTGCACCAGAGTACCCCGCAGCAGCGGCGGTACCTGCAGGAACGGTTGGGCAAGGTGCGTACCGATTTCAGTGAATTGAAGTGTTTGAAGGGGTAATTGGGAAAAGCAGGCCCGGCCTCTTCGCGGGTAAACCCGCTCCCACAGAGACCTCACTGGTTTCGAATCCTGTGCCGTACGTGTGGGAGCGGGTTTACCCGCGAAGGGGCCAGGCCTGCCAAAGCACAGTCACCGCCCCTTGCGCCGATACGGAAACACATCGATCACCTTCCCTTCACGAATCGCCGCCTGCAGCCCCTTCCAGTAATCCGCGTCGTACAACTCCCCATGCAGCCGGCTGAACAAGCGCCGCTGGCCGATATCGGCAAACAGGAACGGCGGAAACTCCTCGGGGAACACGTCATGCGGCCCGATCGAGTACCACGGCTCGCCCGACATCTCGTCCTCCGGGTAACGCGGCGGCGGGATATGGCGGAAGTTCACCTCGGTCAGAAAGCTGATCTCGTCATAGTCATAGAACACCACCCGGCCATGGCGGGTAACGCCAAAGTTCTTCAGCAGCATGTCGCCAGGGAAGATATTCGCCGCCGCCAGCTGCTTGATGGCCAGGCCGTAATCCTCCAGGGCCTCCAGCACCTGGCCCTCGCTGGCGTGTTCCAGGTACAGGTTCAGCGGCGTCATGCGCCGCTCGGTCCAGCAGTGGCGGATCAGCACCGTGTCACCCTCCAGCGCCACGGTCGATGGCGCCACCTCCAGCAGTTCGGCCAGGCATTCCGGCTCGAACTTGCTACGCGGGAAGCGAAAATCGGCGAACTCCTGGGTATCGGCCATGCGCCCGACGCGGTCGACGCTTTTCACCAGCCGGTACTTGTCGATCACCGTGGCACGGTCGACCGTCTTCGACGGTGAAAAGCGGTCCTTGATGATCTTGAACACGGTGTTGAAGCCCGGCAGGGTAAACACGCTCATGACCATGCCGCGTACCCCCGGCGCCATGACGAAGCGGTCGTCGCTGCTGGCCAGGTGGTTGATCAGCGCCCGGTAGAACTCCGACTTGCCGTGCTTGTAGAAACCGATGGAGGTGTACAGCTCGGCCACGTGCTTGCCCGGCAAGATGCGCTTGAGGAAGTTGACGAACTCCGCCGGCACCGGCACATCGACCATGAAGTACGAGCGGGTGAAGGAAAAGATGATCGATACCTCGGCCTCGTCGGTGATCAGCGCATCGGCCTCGATACCGTGCCCTTCGCGGTGCAGCAGCGGGATTACCAGCGGCCACTGCTCGTCGCTGTTGAACAGCCGGCCGACCAGGTAGGCGCCCTTGTTGCGGTACAGCACCGGCACAAACAGCTCCAACGCCAGTTTCGGATCCTTGCATACCCAGTCCGGCAGGCACTCGCGCAGCTGATCCTCCAGGCGCGCCAGGTCGCCTTCCAGGTCGCCGTACGGCACTTCGAACGGGTAATCGCTGAACACCGCCCGCAGCAGGCTCTTGAGCCCAGCATCAGGCCGATAGGTGCGGGTTTGCGCGGCGCGCTCACGGCTGCGCATGGACGGTCGGGTGGTGTGGATGAACATGCAGCCGTCGCTGATCAGGTCGTGGCTGAACAGGCTGCAGAACAGCGAGTTGTACCAGGTCTCGGACAGCTCGTCGTCCAGCCTTGGGTCGATCAGGTGGATATAGGCGTTCTTCACCAACGGCCAATGTTCCACATCCAGCAGCACGTCCTCGGCAAAACCATTACGCAGCCAGCCGTTGACCTCGGCGACCTTCTCTTCATAGAGATTGATGCGGGCGGCAGAGGCACGCTGGATATCCTGCCAGCGCGCCTGCTCGAAGCGCTTGCGGGCACCGAGGGTTATGCGCTGGAAGTGGTCGCGGTAGTCGTCGAAGCCGGCGAGGATCATTCGGGCGATTTCGACAGCGGGCCAGGGCTGGGGCATGCGAAGACCTCGGTGCAAGGGTGAGATACAGAGCTTAGTCTGCCTGTCCGGAATACGGCGCCTGTGCCGGCCTCTTCGCGGGTAAACCCGCTCCCACAGGTTCTGTGCAATGCTCGGCCCTGTGGTAATCCTGTGGGAGCGGGTTTACCCGCGAAGAGGCCGGCACAGGTTTACACCGCAAGAAAGCACAAGAATCCCCAGCCCCCCTGGCGTACACTCGCGCCCCTGCCCTGCCTCCGGAGACCGTTGTGAGCCCCATCGCCCTAGCCCGCCTGCTGACCCTTGCCGCCGTCTGGGGGGCGAGCTTCCTGTTCATGCGCATCATCGCCCCCGAGCTGGGCACGGTGCCGACGGCGTTCTTCCGTGTGTCCATCGCCTGCCTGGGCCTGGTTGCACTGCTCGCTGCCGCCCGCGTGCGCTGGGACTTCCAGGGCAAGCTCGGCGCCTGCCTGGTGCTGGGCATGATCAACTCCGGAATCCCCGCCACGTTCTACTCCGTGGCCGCCCAGGTGCTGCCCGCCGGCTACTCGGCAATCTTCAACGCCACCACGCCGCTGATGGGTGTGCTGATCGGCGTGCTGTTCTTCCGCGAACCGATGACCCTGGCCAAGCTCTGCGGCATCTTCCTGGGCCTGTTCGGCGTCGGCATCCTCAGCGGCGCCGGCCCGGTGGCCCTGGACCTGGCCCTGCTGCAAGGCGCCCTCGCCTGCCTGGCGGCCACCACCTGCTACGGCTTTGCCGGCTTCCTTGCCCGCCGCTGGGTCAGCGGCCTGGACAGCCGCCTGTCGGCACTGGGCAGCATGCTCGGCGCCACCCTGATGCTGAGCCCGCTGTTCGCCTGGAGCGCGCTGAGCCAGCCACCTGCCAGCTGGGGCGGCTGGCAGGTGTGGCTGTCGCTGCTGGGCCTGGGCCTGCTGTGCACAGCGTTCGCCTACATCCTGTACTTCCGCCTGCTGGAGGAGATCGGCCCGGTCAAGGCCAGCACCGTGACCTTCCTGATCCCGGTATTCGGCGTATTGTGGGGGGCGTGGCTGCTGGACGAACCGTTGTCGATGGCGCACCTGTACGGCGGCCTGCTGATTGGCCTGGCATTGTGGCTGGTGCTGCGCCCGGCACGCAGCTGAAACGGGGTACAGGATGAACGACGCGTACAAGAAGGTCCTGTTCCGCCTGGAGCAGGACGAAAACGGCTACCCGCCCGCCTCGGTCGAGGGCCTGTGGGCCAAGGCCGTGGAAGGCGGCTATGCCGTCGACAACATTCCCTTCCATGTCTACGGCATCGCCCCGGGCGACGTGATCGGCACCCGTGAGGAAGCCGGCGAAACCTGGTTCGCCGAACTGCGCCACAGCAGCGGCAGCTCGGTGTTCCGGGTTATCGTCAAGCCCCCGGAAACCCTGGACCAGGTACGCGCGGCCTTGCACGACTTCGGCTGCAACTGCGAAACCGAGCAGGCGGTGAAGATGCTGGCGGTCGAGGTCCCGCCGCAGCGCTCGCTCGACACCTTGCTCTACTACCTGCTCACCCAGCGCGAAGCCGGCCTGCTGGACTTCGAGGAAGGCGTATTGCGCCACGCCATCCCCGAAGAGTTCCGCTAGGACCTACGCCTCGGCCAGGCGCGCGGCGGGCTTGCGGAACACGAACAGCAAGCCCACCACGATCAGCCCCATGCCCAGCAGGCTGAGCGGCGCCAGGCGGTTGCCGAAGATCAGCAGGTCCATCACCGCGGTCACTGCTGGCACCAGGTAGAACAGGCTGGTGACATTGACCAGGTTACCCTTGGCGATCAGCCGGTACAGCAGCAGGGTCGCCAGTAGCGAGACCACCAGCCCCATCCACAGCAGCGCGCCGACGAAACCACCAGTCCACTCCACATGCAGCGGCTGCAGCGGCGCGAACAATGCGCACATGGCAAAGCCGGCCAGGTACTGCAGCGGCAGCGTGCCCATTGGGTTGTCGGTGATGCGCTTCTGCAGGATCGAGCCGAAGGTCATGCTGGCCAGCGCCAGCAAGGCGAACAGCATTCCCGCCAACGACACCCCGCCCAGGTTGATGCCCTGGTAGACCACCATGATCAACCCGCCAAGCCCCAACCCCAGGCCGAACAAGCGGCTCCAGGAGCGCTGGCGCTCCATCAGCACCACGGTCAGGATCGGTTGTACCCCCATCACCGTGGCCATGACGCCGGGGGTGACATGGGTATCGAGCGCCAGCAGGTAGAAGATCTGGTAGGCGCCGAGCAGCACACAGCCAGTGCCCAGGGCCCGCAGGATGGCCCCGCGACTGCGCGGCCAGCGCAGCCCCAGCAATGGGCCGATCAGCAGCAGGCCGGCCAGGGCCAGCGCCGAGCGCAACAGCAGGAAGGCAAACGGGCTGGCATGCGCCAGGCCGAGCTTGGAAACGATCGCCCCGCTGCTCCACAGCAGGACGAACAGGCTGGTAGTGGCCGCCGAGGCCACGGATGCTTTGCTAAAGACAGACATGTATTGCCACCTGATTCAAGGCGAATAAGCCAGACGGACGGCGTGCGCTTCAGCGTGGGAAGTCGCCGACCGTGTTCAGTAGGTTGCGTGTGCGAAGGGATGCGGCCAGAAACCGATCAGCCCAGCACGACCACGCAAGGAGGCGGAGCTACGCCGCCTACGACGCCACTGACAGGTGGTGGTGGATAGTGACTGATCATCGCCGGCTGCTGGCAGCCACGCACGACCATGCCCGCGACTGGCGCGATGGCAAAGCTTGTGGTGGATGGGCTGGCTGGCATGAACAGGTCTTCGGGAAGAGAACAGTGGGCTGGACTATAGCCCGGTGCCCCATGCCTTGCAACCACTGCCTACGGTACTCGCGGGAACAGCTTTTGTGGGAGCGGCCTTGTGTCGCGAAAGGGCCGCAGAGCGGCCCCAGCAATATCTGCGGCGAAGCTGAGAGTGTGGGGCCGCTGCGCGCCCCTTTCGCGACACAAGGCCGCTCCCACAATAAGACCGCGCTACCTTGGATGTTGGTTAATTTCTCACCGCCCCGGCTCGTCTGAATGCGAAACGCAGCCCGCATTCACCCGTTTCGAGGACCACCGATGAACGTATCCGCCTGGCTCTACCGGCCAGCCCAGATCATCTGCCTGCTGCTGGTCAGCGCCTACGCCCACGCCGCCAAGCCCGGCGACGTGTTCAAAGACTGCAAGGACTGCCCCGAGATGGTCGTGCTGCCCGCCGGCAGCTACGTGATGGGGGCCCCTGACGACGAAGTCGGCCGCCAGCCCGACGAGGGCCCGCTGCACACCGTGACCTTCGCCAAGCCCTTCGCCATGAGCCGCTACCAGGTCACCGCCGGCGAACTGGACGCCTACATCAAGGCCACCGGCACCGTCATCAAGAGCGGCGACGACCGCCCCGGCCGCTGGTGCGAAGCCAGCAAGCCCAGCTACAAGCAAGGCCCCCGCCAGCCGGCGGTGTGCGTCGACTACGACGAAGTGCAGGCCTACACCCGATGGCTGGCGAAAACCACCGGCAAGCCATACCGCATGGTCAGCGAAGCCGAACGCGAATATGCCGCCCGTGGCGGCTCCAGCGGCCCGTTCCCCTTCCCCTTCGACGAACCGGGCAAGTACGAGATCAGCAAGCACGCCAACACCTATGGCCCCAAGGACGGGCATACCTTCACCGCCCCGGTGGGCAGCTACCCGCCCAATGCCTTCGGCATGTACGACATGCACGGCAACGTCTACGAATGGGTCGCCGACTGCTACCACGACAGCTACGAAGGCGCCCCCACCGACGGCAGCGCCTGGATCCAGGACCCCAAGTGCATCCGCGCGCACATGCGCGGCAACGACTGGGGCGAGCCGCCGATCTTCTCCCGCTCGGCCAACCGCAACGACCGCCTCAAGACCACCCGCGGTGACTTCCTCGGCTTTCGCGTAGCACGCGAACTGTGAAGTTGTGACGCGGTTAACGCAGCACCGGCCAAAAAAATCGCCAATAAGAATCGTTCCGGTTTTTAACAGGTGCTGCGTCCTATAGCTGACATAGAAAAAAACCCTCTGCCAACGAGACCGCAATAGATGTCCAAGTCCCTCCCCGGCCCGCTCAACCCGCTTGCCAAAGCATTACTGATCCGTCATTCCCTTCGTCCCCAGCGCGCGTTCACACGCATCGGCCTGGGCCTGGCGATATCCGCTGCGATGGTTGCCCAGGTGCAGGCACAGGAGTGGACCCTGGATATTCCCGCGCAGTCGATGAACTCGGCGTTGCAGGCACTGGCCAAGCAGACCGATACCCAGTTGCTGTACAGCCCGGAGGACATCAGTGGGCTGCGCTCCACGGCCCTCAAGGGCCGGCATGACCTGCAGTCTTCGTTGCGGACATTGCTGCAAGGCACCGGGCTGCGTTACCAGATCGATGGCAACACCGTGACGGTGACGGCCAGTTCGGGCGCACAGGCCGGCCAGGTCGAGCTTTCGGCGACCAACGTCAATAGCGTGGGCCTTGGTGCCACTACCGAAGGCACGGGCTCCTACACCACCGGTGTGACCAACACCGCCACCAAGATGAACCTGTCGATCCGTGAAACGCCCCAGTCGATCAGCGTAGTCACCCGCCAGCGCATGGACGACCAGCAGCTCAACAGCGTGACCCAGGTGCTCAACCAGACACCCGGCATCACCATGTCCCAGGACGGTGGCCTGCGCTACAACATCTATTCCCGCGGCAGTGCCATCAACACCTACCAGCTTGACGGCGTGACCACCACCCAGGAAAACCAGACCCGCAACATGCCCAGCACGTTGCTGGACATGACCCTTTACGACCGCGTCGAAATCGTCCGCGGCGCGACCGGCCTGATGACCGGTGCGGGTGAACCCGGCGGTGTGGTCAACCTCATTCGCAAACGCCCGACCCGCGAATTCCAGTCGCATATCCAGGGCACTGTCGGCTCCTGGGACTCCTACCGCAGCGAAGTCGATGTTTCCGGCCCCTTGACCGAGGGTGGCAACCTGCGCGGGCGCATGGTGGCGGCCAAGCAGAAAAGCGGCAGCTTTCGCGACTGGTACAAGGAAGACAAGGACATCCTCTACGGCGTTCTCGAAGCGGACCTGAACGACGACACCCTGGTACGTTTCGGCGTCGACTACCAGAAGTTCAAAGCCACCGGTTCACCGGGTGTACCGTTGTTGTTCACCAACGGCAAGCAGACCAACTTCTCCCGCTCGACCAGTTCCGGCGCCCGCTGGATGTACGACGAGCTGGAAACCACCAACTATTTCATGGCCGCCGAGCATTCCTTCGCCAATGACTGGCAAATCAAGCTGGCCGCGAACTACATGGATTCCAATCGCGATAACTACAACGGCTCATACCAGACCACGACGAACCGAGCATGGATTGATGAAGCAACCGGCGCCGCGAGAATGCTGCGCTACAATGCCGAAGCCGATCAGACTCAACGCGGCGTGGACCTGACCCTGCAGGGGCCGTTTTCCCTGTTCGGGCGCACTCACGAGTTCATCACCGGCTTCAACTATCAGGATTACAAGAACGATCACACCGGTTATGACGTTGGCAGCACAACCGTCAACTTCTATGACTGGGACAACTACCTGCCTCGGCCAACCGAGACTGGCGCACTTGGGGAAATTCTCAACATCAAGAGCAGCCAGCGCGGCACCTACGCGGCATTCAAGTTCAACCTGATGGATGACCTGAACGTAATCGTGGGCGCGCGCACCTCCGACTATGACTACGACTATTACTACTGGCCTACCTCATTCGGATCGCCGGACGTCAAGATGCACGAGCGGGGTGAGGTAACACCGTACGCGGGCATCACCTATGACCTGACCCCTGAGCAATCGGTGTACGCCAGCTATACCGATATCTTCAAGCCACAATCAAGCCGCGATAGCAACGGTTCGGTCATCGGCCCGGTCGTAGGCGCCAACTATGAAGTGGGCTGGAAAGGGGCATTCTACGACGGTCGTCTGAATGCCAGCACGGCACTGTTCCTGGTCAAGCGCGACAATTTGGCAGTAGTGGACAACGGTGTGCTGGTGAACGGCACGGTAAAACAGGATGGCTCGGGAGGCGAGCAAGCCTACAAGGCTGCAAAGGGTACCGAGACCAAAGGTATCGACCTGGAGCTTTCGGGCGAAGTACTGCCTGGTTGGCAAGTCATGACCAGCTACAGCCATGCCCGCACGGAAGACGCCGAGGGCGAGCGCCAGCTGACGCAGTACTCCATGGACACTTTCCGCTTCTGGAACACCTATCGCTTCCAGGGTGACTGGAACAGGCTGACCGTGGGTGGCGGGGTGTCCTGGAACTCCAGCATGTCGCTCTACTACACCAACCTCAAAGCCCGAGCCACCCAGGATGACTACACCGTTGCCAGCCTAATGGCGCGCTATCAGGTCACCGACCATCTGGCCGCCACTCTGAACCTGAACAACATCTTCGACGAGAAGTACTACTCGGGTATCGGCGGCAGTGTTGGCCATTACGGTGACCCGCGTAACGCCACCATGAGCCTGCGCTACGACTTCTAGGCCGACAGCCACCTGTACCGTTGTAATCGAAGCGGCGTCATCCACACAGGATGACGCCGCTTTTTTCGTCTCGGTGGCGACACTGCCGACATGAAAAAACCTGTGGGGCCCACGTTGAACGCGGGCCCCACAGGTCATTCAGCCGGCCTTGCCGGGTCAACCCATGACCGGCTCCGCCACCAGCCTGGCCGCAAGCCCCTCGATCACATCCGGATGCTTGAGGATGTCATAGTGACCCGCTGCAACCGCGTGGTTCTCACCGCTTCCGTGAACCGCGAAGCGTTGGCCATGGTCACCTGCCCACCAGCACAAGGCAGCGGCGCGGGTTGCCGGCAATGCCGGCAACCGTTCCGACAACGCCTTGAGCCGCATCGCCACGGCAAAGGTGTGGGCCAGTTCGGCGCTTTCGACACTGGCGAAGGCCGACGCTACCTGCAGCCCCGAGCGTGCCTCTTCGATCAGCCGCTCAAGCAGCGGCACACCACTGCCCGCCGCGATGGCAGGCAGCACCAGCTGCTCCTTGGCCAGCCCCAGCAGCACACTCAGGAAGCTGCCAAGGTCGGCACTCCAGTCCGCCGCCGGCGTTGCCGGCGCACCGGTTGGGATAAAACTGTCGACCAGGCCAAGCAACGATACTTGCTGGCCCTGGGCTTCCAGCTCCTGGGCCACCAGCACCGCCAGCGTGCCACCCAGCGACCAGCCGGCAAGCTGGTATGGCCCTTCGGGCTGCTTCTGGCGAATGTACTGGGCATAGTCGATCGCCATGGCCTGCAACGAATCATCCTGCCAGTTGCGATCGAGCAACATGCGGCATTGCACGCCGTAGACGCTGCAATGCCCTTCCAGCCGGCGCGCCAGCGGCTCGTAGTCGAACACCGTGCCAAAGCCTGCATGCAGGCAGAACAGCGGCCTGGCCCCGGCTACCCGGCTGTTGAGCAGCAGCAGCGGATCAAGGGCAACGTCGGCATCGGTATAGCCGGAAAGCTCGCCAATGGTGGGCCTGGCCATGACATCGCGCAGTTTCAGCTCGATCGACAGGTCGGGCCGTGCTCGTACCTTCGACAGCATCTTCAGCACGCGCAGCGAATCGCCCCCCAATTCGAAGAAGTTGTCATCGACACCAACTTCATCCACCTCCAGCACTTCCTGCCAGATGGCCGCCAGCGCCTTTTCCGTGTCATCGCGCGGAGCCACCCGCACCGGGCGCCCGGCCAACTCCGGGGCCGGCAGCGCATTGCGATCGATCTTGCCATTGGGAGTGAGTGGAAACGCCGGCAGCAATACCCACTGGGTCGGCACCATGTAGTCCGGCAGGTCGGCACGCAAGGCGTCACGCAATGGCGTAGCGGAAGTCACCCCATTGCCGGTGACCAGATACGCCACCAATTGCTTGCCGGTAGCGCCCTCCCGGGCCACCACCACAGCATCCCGCACATCCGCCAGATTACGCAGCCGTGCTTCGACTTCCCCAGGTTCGATGCGGAAACCGCGAACCTTCAACTGGTTGTCCAGGCGGCCGATGAAATCGATCACGCCATCCGCCCGACGACGCACCCGGTCACCGGTGCGGTACAGCCGCCCGCCCTGGGCAAACGGGTCGGCGACAAAGCGCTCGGCGGTCAGGGACGGACGCTGGTGATACCCGCGCGCCACACCCTCGCCACCAATGTAGAGTTCCCCGGCCACGCCATCGGGCACCGGGTTCAGGCTTTGGTCCAGCACATGCAGCGTGCGCTGGCCAACCCGCTCACCGATCGGCGCATACACCGCCTGGCATGACTGCTGTGCCGATACTTTCCACAACAGGGGGGTCACGACCGTTTCGGTAGGCCCGTAGCCATTGGTCAGGAACTGCGGGCGCAAGGTCCGCTTGACCAGTTCGAACAGTGCATCGGGCACCGCGTCACCGCCAAAGCAATAGATGCGCACCGGCGGTGCGGCCTCCTGCCGGGTTTGCGCGAACTCGGCCAGTTGCTGCAGATACGCCGGCGGGAAGCAGGCAATGTCGATGCGCTCGGCATGCAGTACCTGCCAGGTTTGCTCGGCAGTCCACAGCTGGCTACCGCGCACCACCAGGCAGCCGCCCGACGACAGGGTCGACAGCCAACGCTCCTGGGCACCGTCGAAAGCGAACGACATGAACAACAGCTCGCGAGTGCTTTCATCCATCTGGTAAAGGCGGGCGATTGCCTGGCAGTGCATGCCGATCTGCCCGTGGCTGACCGCCACGCCCTTGGGCTTGCCGGTAGAGCCAGAGGTATAGATCAGGTACGCCAGGTTGGTGTCGTGCACCATCACCTGAGGGGCATCGGACGGCAAGCTGGCGATAGCCAGAAGGTCCAGCTCCACGCAGTGCTCCACCCCGGCAAAACGCTGGCGCAAGCCGCTGCTGGTCACCAGCAGGTGCATGGCCGAATCCTCGACAATCCACTGCAAGCGATCCTGCGGGTAGTCGATATCCAGCGGCACATAGGCGGCGCCGGTTTTCATCACCGCCAGAAATGCCACGATCACCTCCACCGAGCGTTCCAGGGCGATGCCGACCGTAACCTCCGGGCGCGCACCCAAGGCAATCAGGTGGTGTGCCAGGCGGTTGGCACGCTCATCCAGCTGGGCGTAGCTCAACTGTCGCTCGCCACAGGCCACCGCAATTGCCTCTGGCCGCACCTGGGCATGCCGGGCAATCAGCTCGGCCAGCCTTGGCATGGCCTGCTCGCATGGCTGCAAGCCATTGCGAGCCTGGGCCTGCTGCGCTTGCGCCGGGGTCAGCATGTCCAGGCTGCCCACGGTGGCGTGAGGGTTGTCGAGCATGCCCTCGAGCAGCCGTTCGAAACTGCCACGAATGCTGTCGGTGGCTTGCTCCGTGAAGCGGTTGCGCAAGTAGAGGAACTCGACCGAGAGCGTCTCGCCCAGATGCACCGCCAGGTCCATGGCGTAGTTGGTCACGTCGCGGTTGCTCACCTCACCGAACTGCAGCGAGCCACCACCACCTTCCTGCAGGCGTTCGTCCACCGGGTAGTTCTCGAACACCACGATGCTGTCGAACAACGCTTGCCCGGCCTGCCCTGCCCAGCGCTGCACATCGGCCAAGGCTGCATGTTCGTGGTCGCGCAGTTCCAGGTTGCAGGCCTGCAGTTGCTGCAGCCAGTCGACAATCCGCTGCTGCGGTTGGGGCGTCTGCACCACCGGCAAGGTGTTGATGAACAACCCCAGCATTTCGTCGGCACCGCGCAAGCCGGCTGGCCGGCCCGCCACGGTGGCGCCGAAGCACACCGTGGCTTGCCCGGTATAGCGCTGTAGCAGCAGCAGCCAGGTCGCTTGGATCAAGGTGTTTGGGGTGATGCGCAAGCGCTGGGCCTGCTCGCGCAGTTGCCGGGTACGCGAGGCATCCCAACGCAGGTACAGCGCGGCGTGCCCCTGCAGGTCTGCCGCCGGGCGAGCCGCCAGGCTGTCCGCCAGCCAGGTGGGGCTTTCCAGCTCTTGCAGCTTGCCTCGCCAGAACTGCTCCAGCGCCGCCTTGGGTTGCCCGGCAAGCCAGCGGATGTAATCGCCAAACCGCCCTGCCGGCGCTCGCGCAGGGTGGCCATGGTAAGTCTGCAACACCTCGCCAAGCAGCCGCGAGGTACTCCAGCCGTCCATCAGTATGTGATGACGGGTCCATAGCAGATGCAAACGTTCGTCGTCCAGCCGCACCAGGGTCAGGCGCATCAACGGTGCGACACTCAGGTCCAGGCCTTGTGCGGCATCGGCCTCGGCCAGCGCCTGCAGCATCTGCGCACTTACCGAGCGGTCGCGCCAGTCATGCACGACCACCGGCAATTCGACCTTGCGGTAGACAAGCTGCAAAGGTTCGGCCAAGTGGGGCGCCGACCAGAAGGCACTGCGCAGGATATCGTGACAGTCGATCACCTGCTGCCAGGCTGCCACGAACCGTTCGATTTCCAGGCCTTTGACTTCCACCGAAGTCTGGTTGATGTAAAGCGCGCCTTCAGGCCCCTGCAGCGAATGGAACAGCATGCCCTGCTGCATCGGCGACAGCGGGTAGATATCGGCCACCTGCCGTGCAACTGCCGGCAGCTCATCCAGCTGTTGTTGGCGCAGCGCGGCCAGTGGGAAGTCCGAAGGCGTTACACCACGGTTGCCAGGCTCGCAGCAATGAGCGATCAGCGCGCCAAGCTCCGCGGCATAGTCATCTGCCAACTTTTGCATGACCGCTGTGTCGTAGCGCTGCGCACTGAAGGTCCAGCCAAGTTTCAGCTCGCCGCCGTATACCTGGCCGTTCAGGGCGATCTGGCTACCGAGTGGCGCATCGGCTGGTTTGGCCGCACCGCCGTATTCCCGCGCGGGTGCGAACAAGCCCGACTGCTCGTCGAAGCTACCGTCGAACTGCCCGAGGTAGTTGAACACGATCTCGCCCTGAGGCAACGCAGCCAGGGCCTCACGCGCACCAGCCGGCCCCATGTACTTCAGCGCGCCATAGCCAAGGCCTTTGTTCGGCACGGCCCGCAGCTGCTCCTTGACCGCCTTGATCGATTCGGCGATCCCGCCCAGCGGGCTCAGCTTCACTGGGTACATGCTGGTGAACCAGCCCACCGTGCGGCTCAGGTCAATGTCATCGAACAGGTCTTCCCGGCCATGGCCTTCCAGCCTGACCAGCACCTCCGGCCGCTCGGTCCAGCGGGCGATCACCCGAGCCAGGGACGTCAGCAGCAAGTCATTGATCTGCGTGCGATAGGCCGCTGGAGCATCGTGCAACAACTGTCGGGTGGCTTCGCGGCCCAGCCGCGTACTGACCGACGCAGCGTGCTGCTGCTGGTTGCCGCCCTGCGCATTGGCGCACGGCAGGTGGTCGCTGGTGCCCTGCAACTGCGCTTGCCAGTAGGCAAGTTCCGCTTGCAGCGCCTCGCTCTGGGCATAGGCCTGCAGGTGCTGCGCCCAGGTCTTGTAGGCGCTGGTCTTGGCTGGCAATTGCACCGGCTGTCGGTTGCCCAGGGCCTGGTAGGCCTGTTGCAGGTCCTCCAGCAACAGGCGCCACGACACGCCATCTACCGCCAGGTGATGAATGACCAGCAGCAGACGCTGGCTGCCATCGGGCAGGCTGGCCAGCAGCGCACGGACCAGCAAGCCTTGCTGCAGGTTCAGGCTGCGTTGGGCCTGGTCAGCGAGTGCGGACAACGCCTCCTCGTCGGCGCACGCATGCTCCCAGAGTATCCGCGCCTGCTGCTGTGGCTTGTACTCGGCTTGCCAGGCCCCCGCCTGCTGCTCGAAGCCCAGGCGCAGTGCATCATGATGGGCGACCAGTGCCAGCAACGCATCGTGCAGGCGGTCCGCTTGCAGGGGTTCGCTGGGTGTCAGCAGAATCGACTGGTTCCAATGCCCACGCTCACCGATGTCGGCCTCGAAGAACCATTGCTGAATCGGGGTCAGCGGTGTGCTGCCCGTGATCGGCCCTTGCTCGCCAATACCTTCGACAACACGCCGCGCCACCGTGGCCAGGCCTTGTACGGTCTGATGCTGGAACAGTTGCTTGGGGGTGAACTGCACGCCGGCCTGGCGGGCCTTGCCCACCAGCTGAAGGGAAACGATGGAGTCGCCACCCAGTTCGAAGAAGTTGTCGCCCAGGCCTACCCGCTCCAGTTTCAGCACATCGGCCCAGATCGCCGCGATCTGTTGTTCCAGTTCACTCTGCGGGGCCACATATTCCGCTTGCAGCAGGCTGGCGTCCGGTTGCGGCAATGCACGGCGGTCCAGCTTGCCGTTGGCGGTCAAGGGCAGTTTGGCCAGGAACAGCAGGTGGGCCGGCACCATGTAGTCCGGCAGGCTTGCCTTCAGCGCAGTGCGCAGCGCCTCGCGCTCGGCAGCCTGGCCCTCGGTGCTGGCCATCACGGCTGCATCGGCAGGCACCACATAACCCACCAGCTGCTTGCCGCCCGGGCCGTCCTGGGCCAGTACCACGCCCTGAGCCACGCTGGCCTGCGCCTGCAGCCGCGCCTCGATCTCGCCCAGTTCGATGCGAAAACCTCGAATCTTCACCTGATGGTCGATCCGCCCCAGGTACTCCACCACCCCCGCGCCGCCGTAGCGGGCCAGGTCGCCCGAGCGGTACAGGCGGCCACCCTGGCTGTCGAACGGGTTCGGCACGAAGCGCTCGGCGGTCAGCCCCGGGCGCCCGTGATATCCCCGCGCCAGGCCAGCCTGGCCGATCACCAGCTCGCCGTGGCTGCCTGGGGCCACCGGGTTCAGCGCGGCATCCAGCAGGTACCACGACAGGTCCGGGATCACCTCGCCGATCGGGCTGCTCGCGCCCTTGGCCAGGTCGGCCTGGGTGATCGGCCGGTAGGTCACGTGCACCGTGGTTTCGGTGATGCCGTACATATTGATCAGCCGTGGCTGCTGGTCGCCGAACACCTCGAACCAGGGTTCGAGGCTGCTCACGTCCAGCGCTTCGCCGCCGAACACCACATGCCGCAAGGCCAGGCCCTGCCCCTGCCGCGCTGCCGCGCAGGCTACCGGGATCAACTGGCGGAACGCCGACGGCGTCTGGTTCAGCACCGTCACCTGCTCGCGCTGCAGCAGCGCATGGAAGTCCTCGGTGGAACGCGCCACATCCTTGGCCACCATCACCGCCCGGCCGCCATACAACAGCGCGCCGAACAGCTCCCATACCGAGAAGTCGAAGGCGTAGGAGTGGAACACCGTCCACACGTCACTGGCATCGAAACGGAACCAGTCCTGGGTCGCCGCGAACAGCCGGACCACGTTCTGGTGCGGCAGCAGCGTACCCTTGGGCTTGCCGGTGGAGCCGGAGGTGTAGATCACGTAGGCCAGGTTCTGCGGGGCTACTTCGATATTCGGGTTGGCATCGCTGTAGCCGGTCAGGTCTTCGACATCCAGATCCAGGCTGTGCAGGCCAACCGGGATCGGCAGGGCTTCACGCAGGTGCGACTGGGTCAGCAGCAAGGCAATGCCACTGTCGGCGAACATGTAGCTGAGGCGGTCTTCCGGGTACTCCGGATCCAGCGGCACATAGGCACCACCGGCCTTGAGAATGCCCAGCAGGCCGACCACCATGTCCAGGCTGCGCTCCATGGCGATGCCTACCAGCACATCAGGGCCGACACCTCGCTCGATCAGCTTGTGCGCCAACTGGTTGGCCCGGCGGTTCAGCTCGCCGTAGCTCAGGGTCTGCTCGCCGAAGGTGACTGCCGGGGCTTCGGGGGCGGTGGCCACCTGGGCCTCGATCAGCTCATGAATGGTTCGCTCATCCGGGAAGGCGACGGTGTTGCGGTTCCAGTCACACAGCACGGCCTGCTGCTCGTCCTCGCCCAGCAACGGCAGCTCGCTGATGCGCTGGCCCGGTTGGCGCACGATGGCTTCCAGCAGGTTGAGCCAATGCCGCGCCATGCGCTCGATGGTGCTGGTGTCGAACAGGTCGGTGGCATAGGTCAGCGAAGCACCGATGCCCTTTTCATGCTCGGAGGTGTCCAAAGCCAGGTCGAACTTGGCGGTCTGGTTGTCCCAGGCCAACTCCTCCATCTCCAGCCCCGCTATACGTCGGGGCTCGCCCTTGGCCTGGGTCTGGTGGTTGTACAACACCTGGAACAGCGGATTGTGGCTCAGGTTGCGCTCCGGCTGCAGCGCATCGACCAGCTGCTCGAACGGCAGGTCCTGGTGGGCCTGGGCACCCAGGGCACGTTGCCTGACATGTTGCAGCAGCTCGCTGAACGTCAGTTGCACATCGAACTCGGCACGCAGCACCTGGGTGTTGACGAAGAAGCCGATCAAGCGCTCGGTCTCGACCCGGTTACGGTTGGCAATCGGTACCCCAACGCGGATATCAGCCTGGCCCGAGTAGCGATGCAGCAGGGTCTGGAAGCTGGCCAGCAGCAGCATGAACGGCGTCACGCCCTGCTGCTGGGCAACCCGTTTCAGGTTGGTGGCCAGCGCATCGCCCAGCACGATCGGCAACCGTGCCCCTCTGTGGCTCGGCATGGCCGGGCGCGGATGGTCCAGCGGCAGCTCCAGCACCGGTTGCTCATCGCCCAACTGTTCGGTCCAGTAGGCCAGTTGCCGTGCCTGCTCGCCGGCTTCCATCCAGCTACGCTGCCAAATGGCATAGTCGGCATACTGGATCGGCAGGGCCGGCAGTTGCGTTACCTGGCCCTGGCTGAAACCTTGATAGAACTGCACCAGCTCATTGACCATCACCGGCATCGACCAGCCGTCGGCGACGATATGGTGCAGGGTCAGCACCAGCACGTGCTGGTCCGCCGCCAGGCGCAGCAGCCGGGCCCGCAACAGCGGCCCCTGCTCCAGGTCGAACGGTTGCCCTGCTTCGGTCTCGACCCAGGCCCGCACAGCGGCCTCGTCGGCGTTTGCCTGCTCTTCGATGACCAGCTCGAACGGCACTTGAGCATGAATGACCTGCACCGCCTGCTCACCGTCGCGACGGAACGTGGTACGCAGCGTTTCATGTCGCTCGATCAAGGCCGCAAAGGCCAGTTGCAGAGCTGTGGTATCCAGATTCCCCTTGAATTTCAAGGCAGCCGGGATGTTGTAGGTGGCACTGGCAGGCTCCCATTGCCACAGGAACCACTGCCGTTGCTGGGCGTATGAAAGCGCCGGCAACGGATGCTCGCCGCGCACCTCGGGGATCGGCAACTGGGCCAGGCTCATGCCCTTCGCCGCCAGTTTCTCGAGGAAGAGTTTGCGCTGTGGCAGCGGCAGGCCGATGAAGCGCTGCACCAGGGCCATGTTTCTGTTATCCGTTTGCATTTCAGACTGCCTCAAGCTCGCTCATGAAGTCCTGGAGTTCATCCAGGTCTGCATCGCTATGGGTATTCAAGCCATTGATCATTGCTGCGTAGTCCTGCAGCGTTTGCGCCTGGAACAACAACGCCAGGGGCAGGCTCGTGCCAAGCTCGACCTGTAGCCGCGCCATGACCTGGGTAGCCAGCAAGGAGTGCCCACCCAGTTCGAAGAAGTTGTCGCCAAGGCCTACCCGCTCCAGCTTCAGCACATCGGCCCAGATCGCCGCGATCCGTTGCTCCAGTTCGCTTTGCGGCGCGAGGTACTCGCGCTGCAACTGGCTGGCATCCGGTTGCGGCAGGGCACTGCGGTCCAGCTTGCCGTTGGCGGTCAACGGCAATTTGGCCAGGAACAGCAGGTGGGCCGGCACCATGTAGTCCGGCAGGCTCGCCTTCAACGCAGTGCGCAGCGCCTCGCGCTCGGTAGCCTGGGCCTCGGTGCTGGCCATCACGGCCGCATCGGCAGGCACCACATAACCCACCAGCTGCTTGCCGCCCGGGCCGTCCTGGGCCAGTACCACGCCCTGGGCCACGCTGGCCTGCGCCTGCAGCCGCGCCTCGATTTCGCCCAGTTCGATACGAAAACCTCGAATCTTCACTTGATGGTCGATCCGCCCCAGGTACTCCACCACCCCCGCGCCGCCGTAGCGGGCCAGGTCGCCCGAGCGGTACAGGCGGCCACCCTGGCTGTCGAACGGGTTCGGCACGAAGCGCTCGGCGGTCAGCCCCGGGCGCCCGTGATACCCCCGCGCCAGGCCGGCCTGGCCGATCACCAGTTCGCCGTGGCTGCCCGGGGCCACCGGGTTCAGCGCGGCATCCAGCAGGTACCACGACAGGTCCGGGATCACCTCGCCGATCGGGCTGCTCGCGCCCCTGGCCAAGTCGGCCTGGGTGATCGGCCGGTAGGTCACGTGCACCGTGGTCTCGGTGATGCCGTACATGTTGATCAGCCGTGGCTGCTGGTCGCCGAATACCTCGAACCAGGGCTTGAGGCTGCTCACGTCCAGCGCCTCGCCGCCGAACACCACATGCCGCAGGGCCAGGCCCTGCCCCTGCCGGGCTGCCGCGCAGGCCACCGGGATCAACTGGCGGAACGCCGACGGCGTCTGGTTCAGCACCGTCACCTGCTCGCGCTGCAGCAGCGCATGGAAGTCCTCGGTGGAACGTGCCACGTCCTTGGCCACCATCACCGCCCGGCCGCCATACAACAGCGCGCCGAACAGCTCCCATACCGAGAAGTCGAAGGCGTAGGAGTGGAACACCGTCCACACGTCACTGGCATCGAAACGGAACCAGTCCTGGGTCGCCGCGAACAGGCGGACCACGTTCTGGTGCGGCAGCAGCGTGCCCTTGGGCTTGCCGGTGGAGCCGGAGGTGTAGATCACGTAGGCCAGGTTCTGCGGGGCTACTTCGATATTCGGATTAGCGTCGCTGTAGCCGACCAGAGTTTGTTCATCCAGCTCCAGGCACTCGATAGCGGCCGGAATTGGCAGTGCCTCACGCAGATGTGCCTGGGTCAGCAATAAAGTGATGCCGCTATCAGCAAACATGTAGGCCAGACGGTCTTCCGGGTACTCCGGATCCAGCGGCACATAGGCACCACCGGCCTTGAGAATGCCCAGCAGGCCGACCACCATGTCCAGGCTGCGCTCCATGGCGATGCCTACCAGCACATCCGGGCCAACGCCGCGCTCGATGAGCTTGTGCGCCAGCTGGTTGGCCCGGCGGTTCAGCTCGCCGTAGCTCAAGGTCTGCTCGCCGAAGGTGACTGCCGGGGCTTCGGGGGCGGCGACCACCTGGGCCTCGATCAGCTCATGAATGCTGCGCTCATCCGGGAAGGCGACGGTGTTGCGGTTCCAGTCACGCAGCACCGCTCGCTGCTCGTCCTCGCCCAGCAATGGCAGCTCGCTGATGCGCTGGCTCGGTTGGTGCACGATGGCTTCCAGCAGGTTGACCCAGTGCCGCGCCATGCGCTCGATGGTGCTGGCGTCGAACAGGTCGGTGGCATAGGTCAGCGAAGCCCCGATGCCCTTTTCATGCTCGAATGTATCCAGGGACAGGTCGAACTTGGCCGTATTCGTGCTCCACTCCAGGCCGGACATTTCCAGGCCCGGCAAGCGGTGCTGGCTGCCCTTGAGCTCGGTCTGGTGGTTGTACAGCACCTGGAACAACGGGTTGTGCCCAAGATTGCGCTCAGGCTGCAAGGCTTCGACCAGTTGCTCGAATGGCAGGTCCTGGTGGGCCTGCGCGCCCAACGTGCGCTGGCGCACCTGTTGCAGCAGCTCGCCGAACGTCAGCTGCATATCGAACTCGGCACGCAGCACCTGGGTGTTGACGAAGAAACCGATCAGGCGCTCGGTCTCGACCCGGTTGCGGTTGGCCGTGGGCACACCAACACGGATGTCGGCCTGGCCCGAGTAGCGATGCAGCAAGGTCTGGAAGCTGGCCAGCAACAGCATGAACGGCGTCACGCCCTGCTGCTGGGCAACGCGCTTGAGGTTGGCCGCCAGCTCATTGCCCAACTCAATCGGCCACCGCGCGCCTTGGTGGCTCGGTACAGCCGGGCGCGGATGGTCCAACGGCAGCTCCAGCACCGGTTGCTCATCACCCAACTGTTCGGTCCAGTAGGCCAGCTGCCGCGCCTGCTCACCGGCCTCCATCCAGTTGCGCTGCCACACGGCAAAGTCCGCGTACTGGATCGGCAAGGGCGGCAACTGCGGCACCTGGCCCTGGCTGTAGCCGGCATACAGTTGCACCAGTTCGTCGACCAGCAACGGCATCGACCAGCCGTCGGCGACGATATGGTGCAGGGTCAGCACCAATACATGCTGGTCCGCCGCCAGACGCAGCAGCAGGGCCCGCAGCAGCGGCCCCTGCTCCAAGTCGAACGGTTGCCCTGCTTCGGTCTCGACCCCGGCCCGCACAGCGGCCTCGTCGGCATACGCCTGCTCCTCGACGACCAGCTCGAACGGCAGCTGGCCATGAATGACCTGCACCGCCTGCTCGCCGTCCAGGCGGAAGGTGGTGCGCAGGGTTTCGTGACGCTCGATCAAGGCGCCGAAGGCCTGTTGCAGGGCGGCGACATCCAGCGCCCCGGCCAGCTTCAGTGCGGCCGGAATGTTGTAGGTGGCACTGTGCGGTGCCCATTGCCACAAGAACCACTGCCGTTGCTGGGCATAGGAAAGCGCCAGCGGCTGCTCCCGGGAAACCCGCCCAATGACGCTGGAGCAAGCCTGCTCACCTTGCGCTGCAAGCCTGGCGAAGTCGGCCAGGCTCGACGTTTCGAACAGCGCGCGCAACTGCAGCTCCACGCCCAGGCTCTGACGTACCCGGGAGATCACCTGGACGGCGAGCAAGGAATGCCCACCCAGTTCGAAGAAGTTGTCGCCCAGGCCTACCCGCTCCAGTTTCAGCACATCGGCCCAGATCGCCGCGATCTGTTGTTCCAGTTCACTCTGCGGGGCCACATATTCCGCTTGCAGCAGGCTGGCGTCCGGTTGCGGCAATGCACGGCGGTCCAGCTTGCCGTTGGCGGTCAACGGCAGTTTGGCCAGGAACAGCAGGTGGGCCGGCACCATGTAGTCCGGCAGGCTCGCCTTCAACGCAGTGCGCAGCGCCTCGCGCTCGGCAGCCTGGGTCTCGGTGCTGGCCATCACGGCCGCATCGGCAGGCACCACATAACCCACCAGCTGCTTGCCGCCCGGGCCGTCCTGGGCCAGTACCACGCCCTGGGCCACGCTGGCTTGCGCCTGCAGCCGCGCCTCGATCTCGCCCAGTTCGATGCGAAAACCTCGAATCTTCACCTGATGGTCGATCCGCCCCAGGTACTCCACCACCCCCGCGCCGCCGTAGCGGGCCAGGTCGCCCGAGCGGTACAGGCGGCCACCCTGGCTGTCGAACGGGTTCGGCACGAAGCGCTCGGCGGTCAGCCCCGGGCGCCCGTGATACCCCCGCGCCAGGCCGGCCTGGCCGATCACCAGCTCGCCGTGGCTGCCTGGGGCCACCGGGTTCAGCGCGGCATCCAGCAGGTACCACGACAGGTCCGGGATCACCTCGCCGATCGGGCTGCTCGCGCCCTTGGCCAGGTCGGCCTGGGTGATCGGCCGGTAGGTCACGTGCACCGTGGTTTCGGTGATGCCGTACATATTGATCAGCCGTGGCTGCTGGTCGCCGAACACCTCGAACCAGGGTTCGAGGCTGCTCACGTCCAGCGCTTCGCCGCCGAACACCACATGTCGCAAGGCCAGGCCCTGCCCCTGGCGCGCTGCCGCGCAGGCCACCGGGATCAACTGGCGGAACGCCGACGGCGTCTGGTTCAGCACCGTTACCCGCTCGCGCTGCAGCAGCGCATGGAAGTCCTCGGTGGAACGTGCCACGTCCTTGGTCACCATCACCGCCCGGCCGCCATACAACAGCGCGCCGAACAGCTCCCATACCGAGAAGTCGAAGGCATAGGAGTGGAACACCGTCCACACGTCACTGGCGTCGAAACGGAACCAGTCCTGGGTCGCCGCGAACAGCCGGACCACGTTCTGGTGCGGCAACAGCGTGCCCTTGGGCTTGCCGGTGGAGCCGGAGGTGTAGATCACGTAGGCCAGGTTCTGCGGGGCTACGTCGATAGTCGGGTTGGCATCGCTGTAGCCGGTCAGGTCTTCGACATCCAGATCCAGGCTGTGCAGGCCAACCGGGATCGGCAGGGCTTCACGCAGGTGCGACTGGGTCAGCAGCAAGGCAATGCCACTGTCGGCGAACATGTAGCTGAGGCGGTCTTCCGGGTACTCCGGATCCAGCGGCACATAGGCACCACCGGCCTTGAGAATGCCCAGCAGGCCAACCACCATGTCCAGGCTGCGCTCCATGGCGATGCCAACCAGCACATCAGGGCCAACGCCGCGCTCGATCAGCTTGTGCGCCAGCTGGTTGGCCCGGCGGTTCAGTTCGCCGTAGCTCAGGGTCTGCTCGCCGAAGGTGGCTGCCGGGGCCTCGGGGGCGGTGGCCACCTGGGCCTCGATCAGCTCATGAATGGTTCGCTCATCCGGGAAGGCGGCGGTATTGCGGTTCCAGTCACGCAGCACGGCCTGCTGCTCGTCCTCGCCCAGCAACGGCAGCTCGCTGATGCGTTGCCCGGGCTGGCGCACGATGGCTGCGAGCAGGTTGACCCAATGCCGCGCCATGCGCTCGATGGTGCTGGCGTCGAACAGGTCGGTGGCATAGGTCAGCGAAGCCCCGATGCCCTTTTCGTGCTCGAATGTATCCAGGGACAGGTCGAACTTGGCCGTATTCGTGCTCCACTCCAAGCCCGACATTTCCAGGCCCGGCAAGCGGTGCTGGCTGCCCTTGAGCTCGGTCTGGTGGTTGTACAGCACCTGGAACAACGGGTTGTGCCCAAGGTTGCGCTCAGGCTGCAAGGCTTCGACCAGTTGCTCGAATGGCAGGTCCTGGTGGGCCTGCGCGCCCAACGTGCGCTGGCGCACCTGTTGCAGCAGCTCGCCGAACGTCAGCTGCACATCGAACTCAGCACGCAGCACCTGGGTGTTGACGAAGAAGCCGATCAGGCGCTCGGTCTCGACCCGGTTGCGGTTGGCCGTGGGCACACCAACACGGATGTCGGCCTGGCCCGAGTAGCGATGCAGCAAGGTCTGGAAGCTGGCCAGCAACAGCATGAACGGCGTCACGCCCTGCTGCTGGGCAACGCGCTTGAGGTTGGCCGCCAGCTCATTGCCCAACTCAATCGGCCACCGCGCGCCTTGGTGGCTCGGTACAGCCGGGCGCGGATGGTCCAACGGCAGCTCCAGCACCGGTTGCTCATCACCCAACTGTTCGGTCCAGTAGGCCAGCTGCCGCGCCTGCTCACCGGCCTCCATCCAGTTGCGCTGCCACACGGCAAAGTCCGCGTACTGGATCGGCAAGGGCGGCAACTGCGGCACCTGGCCCTGGCTGTAGCCGGCATACAGTTGCACCAGTTCGTCGACCATCACCGGCATCGACCAGCCGTCGGCGACGATATGGTGCAGGGTCAGCACCAGCACGTGCTGGTCCGCCGCCAGGCGCAGCAGCCCGGCCCGCAGCAGCGGCCCCTGCTCCAGGTCGAACGGTTTCCCCGCTTCGGTCTCGACCCAGGCCCGCACAGCGGCCTCGTCGGCGTACGCCTGCTCCTCGACGACAAGCTCGAACGGCAGCTGGCCATGAATGACCTGCACTGCCTGCTCGCCATCCAGGCGGAAAGTGGTGCGCAAAGTTTCGTGACGCTCGATCAAGGCGCCGAAGGCCTGTTGCAGGGCGGCGATATCCAGCGCCCCGGCCAGCTTCAGTGCGGCCGGAATGTTGTAGGTGGCACTGTGCGGTGCCCATTGCCACAAGAACCACTGCCGTTGCTGGGCGTAGGAAAGCGCTAGCGGCTTCGCCCTGCTCACGCATTCGATGACAGCAGCCTGTGCCCGTTCACCGTGCTCGGCACGTTTGGCAAAGTCCCTCAACACCGGAGCCTCGAACAGGGTAAGCAACTGCACGTCCAGCCCCAGGTGCTGACGAATGCGGGCAATCACCGAAACTGCCAGCAGGGAATGCCCGCCCTGCAGGAAGAAGTGGTCGCCGAGGCCGACCCTCTCCACCTTCAGCACATCGGCCCAGATCGCCGCGATCTGCTGCTCCAAAGCACTCTGCGGCGCGATGTACTCGCCCTGCAACTGGCTGGCATCCGGCTGCGGCAGGGCCTTGCGGTCCAGCTTGCCGTTCGGCGTCACTGGCAGCTTGCCGAGCAGCAGCAGGTGCGCCGGCACCATGTAGTCCGGCAAACCGGCCTTCAGCGCCTCGCGCAGGCTGTCGCGCAATGCGCCTTCGTCTTGCGTGCTGTCGGCAGGCACCACATAGCCCACCAGCTGCTTGCCGCTTGGCCCGTCCTGGGCCAGCACCACGGCTTCCTGCACACTCGGCAGCTCCAATAGACGCGCCTCGATCTCACCCAGTTCGATACGCAGGCCACGGATCTTCACCTGGTGGTCTATGCGCCCGGCATAGTCGATCACACCATCGGCGCGGTAGCGCGCCAGGTCGCCGGTGCGGTACAGGCGCCCGCCGTTGTCGCTGAACGGGTCCGGCACGAAGCGTTCGGCGGTCAGCGCCGGGCGTTGGTGGTAACCACGGGCCAGGCCGACACCACCGAGGTACAGCTCGCCAGCACTGCCGCGCACCGCCGGTTGCAGGCTGCCTTCGAGGATGTGGGTCTTGAGGTTGTCGATCGGCTGGCCGATCGGCACGCTGATGCTTTCGTCCGGCTGGCAGGTCCAATGGGTCACGTCGATCGCCGCTTCGGTCGGGCCGTACAGGTTGTACAGGCCCACCGCCGGCAGGCGTTGCAGGGTCTGGCGGGCCAGCTCGGCCGGCAACGCTTCACCACTGCACACCACGCGCTTGAGGCTGATGCAGCTTTCGACCGCTTCGTGGGTCATGAACGCCTGCAGCATCGACGGCACGAAGTGCAGCGTGCTGATGCCGTAATGATTGATGGTTTCGACCAGCAACTGCGGGTCGCGGTGCGCGCCGGGCTGGGCCACGACCAGGCGCGCGCCAGTCATCAGCGGCCAGAAGAATTCCCACACCGACACATCAAAGCTGAACGGGGTTTTCTGCAACACGCTATCGCTGGCGTCCAGGCGGTAGGCCTTCTGCATCCAGCACAGGCGGTTGACCAGCGCCTGATGGCTGTTGCCAGCGCCCTTCGGGCGACCGGTGGAGCCGGAGGTGTAGATCACGTAGGCGAGGTTCAGCGGGGCCACGTCGACATTCGGGTTGGCATCGCTGTAGTCGTCGAAGTTCTCGGTATCCAGGTCCAGGCTGCGCAGGCCGGCCGGGATCGGCAGGGTCTCGCGCAAATGCGACTGGGTCAGCAGCAAGGCGATGCCGCTGTCCTCGAACATGTAGCTCAGACGGTCCTGGGGATATTCCGGGTCCAGCGGCACATAGGCGCCGCCGGCCTTCACGATACCCAGCAAGCCGATGACCATCTCCAGGCTGCGCTCCATGGCGATGCCCACCAGCACATCCGGGCCCACGCCCAGCTCGCGCAGCTTGTGCGCCAGCTGGTTGCTACGGCGGTTGAGCTCGGCATAGCTCAGGGTCTGCTCGCCAAAGACCAGCGCCGGGGCATCCGGGGTGGCGAACACCTGGGCCTCGATCAGCTGATGGATGCTGTGCCCTGCCGGGAAGTCCGCTTCGGTGGCGTTCCAGTCGCGCACGATGATGTGCCGCTCAGGCACGTCCAGCAGCGGCAGGTCGGCAACCCGCTGCCCAGGCTCGCATACGATCCCCTGCAGCAGGTTCAGCCAATGCCGGGCCATGCCCTCGATGGTCGCCGCGTCGAACAGGTCGGTGGCGTAGGTCAGTGCCGCGCCAATGCCCTGCTCGTGCTCGAAGGTATCCAGGGTCAGGTCGAACTTGGCGGTGTGGCTGTCCCAGACCAGCTCTTCCATCTGCAGCCCTTGCAGGCTACGGCGCTCGCCCTTGGCCTGGGTCTGGTGGTTGTACATGACCTGGAACAGCGGGCTGTGGCCCAGGTTGCGCTCGACCTGCAAGGCCTCGACCAACTGCTCGAACGGCAGGTCCTGATGGGCCTGGGCACCCAGTGCGCGTTGCTTCACCTGCTGCAGCAGGTTAATGAAGGTCATCTGCAGGTCGAACTCGGCCCGTAACACCTGGGTGTTGACGAAAAAGCCGATCAGGCGCTCGGTCTCGACCCGGTTGCGGTTGGCAACCGGTACACCGACGCGGATGTCTGGCTGGCCACTGTAGCGGTGCAGCAGCGCCTGGAAGCTGGCCAGCAACAGCATGAATGGCGTCACGCCCTGCTGCTGGGCCAGCTGCTTGAGCGCCCCGGCCAGTTGCTGGTCCAGAGCGACCTTTACCCGTGCGCCCTGATGGCTGCTCACGGCGGGCCGTGGGCGGTCGGTGGGCAGCTCCAGCACGGGCTGCTCTTCCCCCAGTTGCGCGGTCCAGTAGGCCAGTTGCCTTTCCTGCTCGCCGGCCTCCATCCAGTTGCGCTGCCAGGTGGCGTAATCGGCGTACTGCACCGGCAGTGTCGGCAACGCCACGGGTTGGCCCTGGCTGTGGCCGTGGTAGAGCTGCACCAGCTCGTTGACCATTACCGGCATCGACCAGCCGTCGGAGACGATGTGGTGCAGGGTCAGCACCAGCACATGTTCGTCTGCTGCCAGGCGCAACAGGCGCACACGCAGCAGCGGGCCCTGCTGCAGGTCGAAAGGCAGGTGGGCTTCGGCCTCGACACGCTGACGCAGGTGGCTGTAATCGGCCTGCGCCAGCACTTCAACGGCCAGTTCGAAAGGGATATGTGGGTGGATCACCTGAACCGCTTGCTCCCCTTCCAGGCGGAAGGTTGTACGCAGCGTTTCGTGGCGCTCGATCAGGGCCTCGAAACTGCGCTGCAGGGCTTGGGTATCCAGGTGGCCTTTGAAATGCAAGACGGACGAGAGGTTGTACGCGCCGCCCACCTCGCCCAATTGCGACAGTATCCACAGGCGCTGCTGAGCGTAGGAAAGCAGCACCGGCTCTGCAGGATCCCTCGGGAAGATCGGCGTGACACCGTACAGGTTCACGCCTTGTTTCTTGAGCAAGGCTGCCAACGCCTTACGTTTTTGGGTGGACAACGATACGACCGTATCGAGCAGCTCTTGCACAGGGAATCTCCTAAGAAATCAGCTCATCAATTTCCTCCGTAGTTAGACGGTTGAGTGGTGGCATGGATTTAGATGGAAATTCGGGGGAGGCAGCGCCCGGTGCATGTACAGCGTCAGCCTGAAACCTGCACCGAACCCACTTCCCATGGCACTGCACATAACTCATTGAATTGGCAGGGCCCCTGTGGAACTCGGAAACCTGCGCCGTACCTGTAGGAGCCGGCGCGCCCGCGAACACCGGCGTAGCCGGTGCCATCCACCGCGTCGCCTGCTTCGCGGGCATACCCGCTCCCACAGAGCCACCACCGACTGAAGGAATGCGCCATACCTGTGGGAGCGGGCGCGCCCGCGAACACCGGCGCAGCCGGTGCCATCCACCGCGTCGCCTGCTTCGCGGGTGAACCCGCTCCCACAAGGGCCCCACCAGCTGAAGGAATGCGCTGTACCTGTGGGAGCGGGTTTACCCGCGAACACCGGCGCAGCCGGTGCCATCCACCGCGTCGCCTGCTTCGCGGGCATGCCCGCTCCCACAAGGGCCCCCACCAACTGAAGGAATGCGCTGTACCTGTGGGAGCGGGCGCGCCCGCGAACACCGGTGCAGCCGGTGCCATCCACCGCGTTGAACTGCTTCGCGGGTGAACCCGCTCCCACAGGGGCCCCATCAGCTGAAGGAATGCGCCATACCTGTGGGAGCGGGCGCGCCCGCGAACACCGGCGCAGCCGGTGCCATCCACCGCTTCGCCTGCTTCGCGGGCATGCCCGCTCCCACAGGGACCCCACCAGCTGAAGGAATGCGCCGTACCTGTGGGAGCGGGTTTACCCGCGAACACCGGCGCAGCCGGTGCCATCCACCGCTTCGCCTGCTTCGCGGGCATGCCCGCTCCCACAGGGACCCCACCAGCTGAAGGAATGCGCTGTACCTGTGGGAGCGGGTTTACCCGCGAACACCGGCGAAGCCGGTGCCATCCACCGCGTCGCCTGCTTCGCGGGCATGCCCGCTCCCACAGGGACCCCACCAGCTGAAGGAATGCCTCATATCTGTGGGAAAGGGTTTACCCACATGCACGGATCACATCAGGGCCTCAGGAAATCAGCTCATCAAGCTCTTCCATGCTCAGGCTATCGAGCAGCGCCAGGGATCTGGCCAACTGGTCCTGGGTGGAATCGACCAGGGGCGTCCTGGCTTCCAGTTGACGACTGAAGTCAGCCAGCACCGGGAACTCGAAGAGTTCTTTCAATTCGGCCACTACCCCCGCTTGCTCCCGGATGCGCACGATCACCGAGGTGGCCAGCAAGGAGTGCCCGCCAAGCTCGAAGAAGTTGTCACCCAGGCCAACCCTATCCACCTTCAGCACATCGGCCCAGATCGCCGCGATCTGCTGCTCCAAAGCACTCTGCGGCGCGATGTACTCGCCCTGCAACTGGCTGGCATCCGGCTGCGGCAGGGCCTTGCGGTCCAGCTTGCCGTTCGGCGTCACTGGCAGCTTGCCGAGCAGCAGCAGGTGCGCCGGCACCATGTAGTCCGGCAAACCGGCCTTCAGCGCCTCGCGCAGGCTGTCGCGCAATGCGCCTTCGTCTTGCGTGCTGTCGGCATGCACCACATAGCCCACCAGCTGCTTGCCGCTTGGCCCGTCCTGGGCCAGCACCACGGCTTCCTGCACACTCGGCAGTTCCAATAGACGCGCCTCGATCTCACCCAGTTCGATACGCAGGCCACGGATCTTCACCTGGTGGTCTATGCGCCCGGCATAGTCGATCACACCATCGGCGCGGTAGCGCGCCAGGTCGCCGGTGCGGTACAGGCGGCCGCCGTTGTCGCTGAACGGGTCCGGCACGAAGCGTTCGGCGGTCAGCGCCGGGCGCTGGTGGTAACCACGGGCCAGGCCGACACCACCGAGATACAGCTCGCCAGCACTGCCGCGCACCGCTGGTTGCAGGCTGCCCTCGAGGATGTGGGTCTTGAGGTTGTCGATCGGCTGGCCGATCGGCACGCTGATGCTTTCGTCCGGCTGGCAGGTCCAGTGGGTCACGTCGATCGCCGCTTCGGTCGGGCCGTACAGGTTGTACAGGCCCGCCGCCGGCAGGCGTTGCAGGGTCTGGCGGGCCAGTTCGGCCGGCAACGCCTCACCGCTGCACACCACGCGCTTGAGGCTGATGCAGCTTTCGACTGCTTCGTGGGTTATGAACGCCTGCAGCATCGACGGCACGAAGTGCAGCGTACTGATGCCGTGGTGGTTGATGGCTTCGACCAGCAGCTGCGGGTCGCGGTGCTCGCCGGGCTGGGCCATGACCAGACGCGCACCGGTCATCAGCGGCCAGAAGAACTCCCACACCGACACGTCGAAGCTGAACGGGGTTTTCTGCAACACGCTATCGCTGGCGTCCAGCCCGTAGGCCTTCTGCATCCAGCACAGGCGGTTGACCAGCGCCTGATGGCTGTTGCCAGCGCCCTTCGGGCGACCGGTGGAGCCGGAGGTGTAGATCACGTAGGCGAGGTTCAGCGGGGCCACGTCGACATTCGGGTTGGCATCGCTGTAGCCGTCGAAGTTCTCGGTGTCCAGGTCCAGGCTGCGCAGGCCGGCCGGGATCGGCAGGGCTTCGTGCAGGTGCGACTGGGTCAGCAGCAGGGCGATGCCGCTGTCCTCGAACATGTAGCTCAGGCGGTCCTGGGGATATTCCGGGTCCAGTGGCACATAGGCGCCACCGGCCTTCACGATACCCAGCAGGCCGACGACCATCTCCAGGCTGCGCTCCATGGCGATGCCCACCAGCACATCCGGGCCCACCCCCTGCTCGCGCAGCTTGTGCGCCAGCTGGTTGCTACGGCGGTTGAGCTCGGCATAGCTCAGGGTCTGCTCGCCAAAGGCCAGCGCCGGGGCATCCGGGGTGGCGAACACCTGGGCCTCGATCAGCTGGTGAATGCTGCGCTCGTCCGGGTACGTCGCCTGGGTTTCGTTCCAGCCTTCGACCATCTGTCGCTGTTCTGGCAGCCCCAGCATTGGCAGCTCGCCAATCACCGCGTCAGCATTCTCCGTCAGCGCCTGCAGCAGGTTGGCAAAGTAGCCAGCCAGGCGGCCAACGCTCTCGTCGCTCCACAGCGCACGGTCATGGCTGTACTGCATCGACAGCGTGGTGCCCAGTTCCACCACCAGGGTCAGCGGGTAGTTGGTCTGCTCCTGCACGGCCACATCGCCGAAGCGCAGGCCACCGGGCGCGCCCTGTTGCAACGCCTCGGCCACCGGGTAGTTCTCGAACACCAGGATGCTGTCGAACAAGGCGTCACCGCCCTGCCCCGCCCAGCGCTGCACATCGTACAGCGGGGTGTGCTCGAACTCGCGCACGGCCAGGTTGCCGGCCTGCACCTGGCCGATCCACTCGGCCACGGTCTGCTCGGCACGCGGGGCGCCGATCACCGGCAAGGTGTTGATGAACAGGCCGATCTGTTCCTCTACCCCCGGCAGGTCTGCCGGGCGACCGGCGACCGTGGCGCCGAAGCACACGCTGGCCTGGCCGGTGCAGCGTTGCAACAACAGCAGCCAGGCTGATTGCACCAGGGTGTTGACCGTGACCCGGTTGGCCCGGGCGAAGGCTTCGATGCGTGCGGTCTGCTCAGGCTCGAAGGCCAGGCGGTGGTCGCCATGACCGCTACCGCTTGTGCCTGCACTGCCAGCGATGGCCTGGGCCAGGCGGGTCGGCTCGTCCAGGGCCGCAAGCTGGGCTTTCCAGAAGGCTTCGGCAACGGCCGCGTCCTGGCCCTGCAGCCAGGCGATGTAGTCGCGGTAGTGCGTGGCCTGTGCCTGCGGCGCCAGGCCGGCATAGCGCTGCAGCACTTCGCCCAACAGCCGCGAGGTGCTCCAGCCGTCCATGAGGATGTGGTGGTTGGTGTAGATCAGGTGGTGGCGGGTATCGCCCGTGCGTACCAGAACCAGGCGCAGCAGCGGCGCGGCAGCAAGGTCGAAGCCGCGCTGGCGCTCACCCTCGGCCAGGGCCTGCAATGCCTGCTCCAGCGCCGGCTGGCCACGCCAGTCGTGCCCGCTGCACGGCAGTTCGACGGCCTTGCGTACCACCTGCACGGCCTGCTCCAGTTCGCCCTGCAGGATGAAACCGCTGCGCAGGATGTCGTGGGCATCGAGCGCGGCCTGCCAGGCCTGCTGGAAACGCTGCACATCCAGCCCATCCACATCCACGCGCAGCTGGTTGATGTAGTTGCCGGCCTGCTGGTCGTAAAGGGTGTGGAACAACATGCCCTGCTGCATGGGTGATAGCGGGTACACATCGGCGATCTGCCCGGCCTCCAGCGGCAGGCTGTCCAGTTGCGCCTGGGTCAGCGCGGCCAGCGGGAAGTCCGACGGCGTCACGCCTTGGTGCCGCGCATCGCAGCAGTGCTCGACCAGCTCTGCCAAGGCCTGCCCGTAGGCCTGGGCCAGCTTCTCGATGGTGGCCGGGTGATGAACGTCGGCGCTGTAGGCCCACTCCAGGAACAGCTCGCCGCCGTACACCTGGCCGGTGATGCTCAGCCAGTTGCCCAGCTGTGCGCCGGCACATTGGGTACGGCCTGCGCTTTCCCCGCTCGGGGTGAACAGGGCGCCGGCCTCGGCATCGAAGCTGGCATCGAACTGGCCCAGGTAGTTGAAGGTGACACGGGCCTGGGCGGCACGCTCGAGCCGGTCACGCACTTCAGCATCGCCGAAGTAACGCAGCAAGCCGTAGCCGAGGCCTTTGTCCGGCACGCCGCGCAGTTGCTCCTTGATCGCCTTGATCGACTGGCCAAGGTCCTGGCCGGGTGTGAGGCGCACCGGGAACAGGCTGGTGAACCAGCCCACGGTGCGGCTGAGGTCGAGGTCGTCGAACAGGTCTTCGCGGCCATGGCCCTCCAGCAGTACCTGCACGTTGTCCTGTGCGCTCCACTGGCACAGGGTGCGCGCCAGCGCGGTCAGCAGCAGGTCGTTGATCTGCGTGCGGTAGGCCGCCGGGGCCTGTTTCAGCAGCTTGGCGGTGCGCTCGGCATCCAGCCGCGTGGCAACGGTACGGGCATGGGTGTTGGCCAGGCTGCCCAGCGGGTTGTCACGCGGCAGTTCGGCGTGGTCGCCGGCCAGCGCCTGCAGCCAGTAGTCGTGCTGTGCTTGCAATGCGGGGCTGCCGGCATGGCTGGCCAGGCGCTCGGCCCAGGTCTTCACCGAGGTGGTCTTGGCGGGCAGGCTCACGGCCTGACCGTTCAGCAATTGCCGGTAGGCCGCTTGCAGGTCTTCCAGCAACACCCGCCACGACACACCGTCGACCACCAGGTGATGGACCACCAGCAGCAGGCGCTGCTGGCCATCGGCGAAATCGAACAGTTCGGCACGCAGCAGCGGCCCGCGCTCCAGGTTCAGGCTGGCCTGCACCTGGTTGCCGGCGGCGTCCAGCTCACTCAGTGCGGCCAGGTTGCGCTGGCGCAGCAGTGGTGCATTGTCCAGCGGCTGGAAGCGCGCCTGCCACTGGCTTTCGCCACGGCTGAAGCGCAGGCGCAGGGCATCGTGCTGCTCGACCACGGCGCGCAGGGCTGCCTCCAGGTGTTGCACCTGCACCGGGCTGGCAGGCTTGAGCAGCACCGACTGGTTCCAATGCGCCGGCTGGGCGATCTCCATCTCGAAGAAACGCGCCTGGGCCGGCAGCAATGCCAACTCGCCGCTGGTGGCGGTGTCCACGGCTGCGGCCGCAACCGCTTGCTTGGCCTCGATGCGCTTGGCTACCTGGGCCAGCTGGGCGATGGTCTGTTGTTCGAACAACTGCTTGGGGGTGATCCTGATGCCCTGGCGTTTGGCCCGGGCGATGATCTGCAGGCTGAGGATCGAGTCGCCGCCCAGTTCGAAGAAATTGTCGGTGCTGCCGACCTGCTCCAGCTTGAGCACATCGGCCCACACTGCGGCCAGCTTCTCCTCGATATCGCCTTGCGGCGCCACATAGCCACGGCTGACCGCGCCCGGTGCCGGCAAGGCACGCTTGTCGAGCTTGCCGTTGGCGGTCAGTGGCAGGCGCTCCAGCAGCAGTATCTGCGCCGGCACCATGTAGTCCGGCAGGCGTGCCTGCAATTGCGCCTGCAGTTGCTGCACGGTCACACCGGCGTCGGCCACACCGTAGACCACCAGCTGCAAGCGCTCGGCATCGCCCTCCAGTGGCAAGGCCAGTACCACGGCCTCGCTGACACCGGGCAGGCCGGCCAGCACCCGGCCGACTTCACCTGGCTCCACGCGATAGCCACGGATCTTCACCTGGTCGTCGGCACGGCCGATGAACTCGACCAGGCCATCGGCAGTCCGCCGCGCGCGGTCGCCGGTGCGGTACAGGCGGGCACCACCCTCGGTCGGCACGAAGCGTTCGGCGGTCAACGCTGGCTGGCCCAGGTAGCCCTGGGCGACGCCTTGCCCGCCCAGGTAAAGCTCACCGGGCACCTGCGCCGCCAACGGGTTGAGATAGCCATCCAGCACCTGGGCGCAGGCGTTGCCCAGCGGGCGCCCGACCGGCACCGTGCGGCAACCTGGCAGCGGCTGCCCCGGCTCGAAGGTGAGCACGCCTACAGTGGTTTCGGTCGGGCCGTAGTGGTTGATGACCCGGCAAGCCGGGCGCAGTTCGCGGATTTTTTCCAACAGGCCCCAGCTGCATGCCTCACCACCCAGGATCAATGCCTCGGCGGGCAGCACATCGGCGGCGCGGGCCGCTTGCAGCAAGCCTTGCAGGTGGCTCGGCACCAGCTTGAGCACGCCGACCTGGTGCTGCGCCATGTAGCTGGCGAAGCCATCCGGGTCGAACGCCAGTTCCTGTGGCAACAGGTGCAGCAGGCGGCCCGAAGCCAGGGCACCGAACAGCACGGTGTGGCCCAGGTCGGCCGCGGTGGTGGACACCATCGCCATGCTCGCTGCGGCCGGCAGTTGCAGGCGCTCCAGCACCGCCTGGGTGTAACTGGCCAGCGCCCCGTGGCTGACTACCACGCCTTTCGGCTGGCCGGTCGAGCCCGAGGTGTAGATCAGATAGGCCGGTTGTTCGGCGGCGATGGCCACCTCGACCGGGCTGTCGCTGCAGGTTGCCCAGGCGGTGTGATCACAGGCAATCAGCTGCACGCCGTCCAGGCCGGCGAAGCGCTGGTCGCCCGGCTCATGCAGGAGTATGGCGGCGCCACTGTCGGCAATCAGTTGTTGCAGGCGCTCCTGCGGCTGCTGGGTGTCCAGCGGCTGATAGGCGGCGCCGGTCTTGAGCACCGCGAGCAAGGCACCGACCCACTCGATGGAGCGCGGCAGGCACAGGGCGACGATGCTGCCGGCACCGACGCCGTGCTGACGCAGGTAGTCGGCCAGGCGGTTGGACGCCGCCTCCAGCCCGGCCTGGGTCATGAACCGGTCACCAGCACGCACACCGCCGTGGGCCTGGCCTTGCGCCATTGCCTGGCGCCACAAAGCGAGGAAGTTGCCGTGCGGGTAGGCCTGCGTGGCCGCCGGCAGCAGCGTCGCCACTTGCGGGCTGTCGACGATCGCCTGCTGCGGGTCACGGATCAGCGCATCCAGCACCTGGCGCAGCGAAGCGGCCATGCGTTCGATGGTGGCCTGCTCGAACAGGTCGGTGGCGTAAGTGAAGTAACCTTCGATGCCGTCGGCCTTGTCGGAGAAGTCGAACGCCAGGTCGAAGCGGGCATCGCCACCGTCACGGGCAAAGCCTTCCACCTCCAGCGCGCCCAGGCGCTTGCGCCCTGCATCGCTGGCGGCCACGTGCTGGTTGATCTTGAACTGGAACAGCGGGTTGTGGGCCAGGTTGCGCTCGGGCAGCAAGGCATCGACCAGGTGCTCGAACGGCAGTTCCTGGTGCGACTGGGCGCCGCCGATCACGTCTTTTACCTGCTCCAGCAGCGCGGCGAAGGTGGCGCGCTCGTCCACCTGCACGCGCAGCACCTGGGTGTTGATGAAGAAGCCGATCAGGCCTTCCAGCTCCTTGCGGTTGCGCCCGGCGTTCGGGGCGCCGATGCGGATGTCGGCCTGGCCGCTGTAGCGCGACAGCACCACCGCCATGGCCGCCAGTACCAGCACGAACAACGTGTGGCCACCCTTGCGCGCCTGGCTGCGCAGGGCCTCGGCCTGTTCGGCGCCGATGTCCACGCGCACCACCGCGCCACGCTGGCTGGGCGTGGCCGGGCGCTCGAAGTCCAGCGGCAGGCTCAGCACCGGCTGCTCGTCGCCCAACTGGGCCTGCCAGTAGGCCAGCTGGCGCTGCGCTTCACCGGCCTCGAGCCAGGCGCGCTGCCAGATGGCGTAGTCGGCGTACTGGATCGGCAACGCCGGCAACTCGGCCTGCCGGCCTTCGGCCAGGGCGCTGTATAGCTGGATGAATTCCTGCACCAGCACATCGCTGGACCAACCGTCGGAGATGATGTGGTGCATGCTCAGCGCCAGCACGTGGTGATCGGCGGCCACGCGCAGCAGGGTCACCCGCAGCAGCGGGCCGGCCAGCAGGTCGAAGGGCTGCTTGAGGGCGGCGTCCACCGCCACGCTCAGCGCTGCCTCGTCGGCGGCACCGTCGAACATCACCCGTTCCAGCGCCAGCGGGCAGTGCTCGAGGATTTCCTGGTAGAACTCGCCCTCCTCCGAGGCGAAGCGCGTGCGCAGCGACTCGTGGCGTTGCACCAGCGCATCCAGCGCCTGCTGCAGCACCGCCTGGTCCAGCGCGCCCTTCAGGCGTACCGCCATCGGCACGTTGTAGGCCGGGCTGTCGGGCTCCAGCTGCCAGAGAAACAGCAGGCGTTGCTGGGCGTACGACAGCGGAATACGCGCCAGGCCCTGACGTGCGGGCACGATGGGCAGCAGCCGGAAGCTCTGCCCGGTGGCCTGCATCTTTGCCAGGATCTGCTGGCGTTGCTCCACGGGGAGGCCAACGAAACGTTGGGCGATGCGTTGTGCGGCAGTGAGTTCCATGTCAGGCCTCTGTGAATGCATTCATCATTTGTTCGATATCGCTCAGGCCATCGTCGGAGAGCGACAGGCCCTGCTCGTCCAGTGCCTGGGCGAACGCGCGCAGTTCGGGGTGGCCGAAGATCAGCCGCAGGGGTATGTCCAGCCCCAGCTCGACGTTGATCCGCGACACTGCCTGGGCCGCCAGCAAGGAGTGGCCGCCCAGCTCGAAGAAGTTGTCGTTCAGGCCGACCCGGGCAACGTTAAGCAACTGCGCCCAGATGTTCGCCAGCTGCTGCTGCCGCTCGGTCTGCGGCGCCTGATATTCATGCTGTGGCTGGTTCGGGTCTGGCAGTGGCAGGGCCTTGCGGTCGAGTTTGCCGCTGGGGGTCAGCGGCATGCTCGGCAGGGTCACCAGGTAGGCCGGGATCATGTAGTCCGGCAGGCTGGCCTTGAGGTACTGCTTCAGGGCCTGGCGCAGATCGCCGCGGTAACCTTCGGCCGGCACCGCATAGGCGCACAGCTGCTTGCCACTGGGCAGGTCGACGGCCAACACGGTGGCTTCGCGAACGTCCGGGTGCGCCCGCAGGTACTGCTCGATCTCACCCAGCTCGATACGGAAGCCGCGCACCTTCACCTGGTGGTCGACCCGGCCGCGATAGGCCAGCTGGCCATTTTCGTCGTAGCAGCCGAGGTCGCCGGTGCGGTACAGGCGGCCACCGCCAACCGGGTCGAACGGGTCGGGGATGAAACGCTCGGCGGTGAGTGACGGACGCTGGTGATAACCGCGCGCCAGGCACCCTGCCCCGCCGATGAACAGCTCGCCGGGCACGCCCACCGGTGTCGGCGCCAGGCCATCGTCCAAGGCATACAGGGTACGCCCCGGCAAGGCACGCCCGATCGGCACGCCGCCCTGGCTGATCTGCTCCACGGTCATCTGCGAGCAGTCGTAGGTGGTGGCGACCACGGTGGCTTCGGTCGGGCCGTAGGTGTTCAGCAGGCGCACCGCTGGCGGGCCGTCGGCCAGCCAGGCGCGCAGGGCATCTTCCGGCACCGCCTCACCCCCCACGTGAATCTGCTTCAGCCGGCCATAGGCCTCGGGGGCGCGGCGCTCCAGCGCCAGCAGGCGCCAGTAGGCCGCCGGCAGGTCGGCCACGGTCACGCCGTGGCGGTTGATCTCGTCCAGCAGGGTGGCGGTGTCCCACAGCCGCAGGTCGCGCAGCACCACACAGGCGCCCTGGGCCAGCGGCGGGAAGAACTGCTCGATGAAGCCATCGAAGCTGATCGTGGCGAACTGCAGCACGCGATCGCCCGGGGTGAGGCGCGAATAGTCGCCGGCCACCTGGCAGAACAGCGACAGGGCCTGGTGGTCGATGGCCACGCCCTTGGGCATGCCGGTGGAGCCGGAGGTGTAGATGACGTAGGCGAGGTTGTGCGGTGCCGCCAGGTTGGCCAGCGGCTCGGCGGGCCAGGCGTGCAGCCACTCGGTGCCCGGCTCCAGTACCACGCATGGCAGTTGCTTGCCCAGTTGCAGGCGCTCACGCGAAGGAGCATCGGCCAGCAGCAGGCCGATATTGCTGTCCTCGACCATGTAGACCAGGCGTTCTTGCGGATAGTCCGGGTCCAGCGGCACATAGGCGCCACCCGCCTTGTGAATGGCGATCAGCGCCAGGGCCATGCCCAGACCGCGCTCGACAGCCACGCCAACCAGGCAGTCCGGCCCCACGCCCAGCGCCCGCAGGCGGTGGGCCAACTGGTTGCTGCTGCGGTCCAGTTCGGCGTAGGTCATCTGCTGGTCGTCGAAGATCAGCGCCAGCGCATCCGGCCGCTCGTGGGCCTGGAGTGACAGCAGCTGGTGCGCACACAAGCCGCTGCCAGCCTGGGGCGCCGGGTTCCAGCCGTGGGTCAGCTGCTGGCGTTCGGCACTGCCAAGGAAGTCCAGCTCGGCAATGCGGCGCTGTGGCTCGGCGCAGATGGCTTCCAGCAATGCTTGCCAATGCCCGGCCATGCGCTCGATACGTGCGACATCGAACAGGTCGGTGGAATAGTTGAATGAGGCAGTCACGCCGTCGGAGCGCTCCAGGGTATTGAGCGAAATGTCGTACTGCGCGCCCGGCTCCAGCAGGTCCACTTCCTTGACCTGCAGGCCGTGCAGGGCATCGCTGGATACCTGCTGGCCAAGGTCGCGCAGGTGGTTGTACAGCACCTGGAAGAACGGGTTCACACCTTGGCCACGGTCGGGGTACAGCGCCTCGGCTACCTCGAGGAACGGCACGTCCTTGTTGGCCTGTGCCTGCAAGGTGGTTTCCTTGATTGCCGCCAGCAACTGCGCGAAAGGCTGGCTGCCATCGACACTGATACGGGCCACCACCACGTTGATGAAGAAGCCGATCAGCCCTTCCAGCTCCAGGCGGTTGCGGTTGGTGACCGGCACGCCGATGTTGAGCGTGCCCTTGCGGCTGTAGCGCGACAGCACGATGGCATAGGCTGCCAGGAACACATGGAACAGCGTGGCGTTGGATGCCACCGCCAGTGCCCGCAGGCGCTCGGTGAGGGCCTGTGGCAGGCGCACGTCGAAGCGGCTGCCCTGGTAGCTTTTGACCTGCGGGCGAATGCGGTCGGCAGGCAGTTCCAGCACTTCGAAGTCGTCTTCCAGGCGGGCCTTCCAATAGGCGATCTGCGCCTGCATCTGCCCCTCGGCCAGCCACTTGCGCTGCCAGGCGGCGAAGTCGGCGTACTGCACCGGCAGTGGCTCGATGGTTTGCGCCTGGCCCGTGGCGGCGGCGTTGTAGGCGGCGGCGAACTCGCGCACCAGCAGGCTCATCGACCAGCCATCGGAGACAATATGGTGCAAGGTCAGCGACAGCAGGTGCTCCTGCGCATGCACCTTGAACAAGCGTGCGCGCAGCAGCGGGCCGCGCTCCAGATCGAACGGGACGAAGGCTTCGGCTTCCAGCTTGCGCATCTGCGCGGCGTGGTCCTGGCCGCTGAGGTCTTCGAAACCGATCGGTACCGTGGCGGCCGGCAGGATGCGCTGCCAGGGCAGGCCGTCGGCCTCGACGAACACCGTGCGCAACGATTCGTGGCGGGTTACCAAGGCATCCAGCGCAGCCTGCACGGCGCAGTGGTCGAGGTGGCCCTGCATGCGCACGGCCATCGGCGTGTTGTAGGCCAGGCTTTCGGGGTTGAGCTTCCAGAACAGCCACTGGCGGTTCTGCGAGCGGGACACCGGCAGCGGTTGCTGGCGGTCGAGGATCTCGATGTCCAGGCCTGCGCCCTGCTCGCCTTCGACCACTGCCTGGGCAAAGGCCTGCAGGTCGACGGTGTCGAACAGGCTGCGCAGCGGAATATCCACGCCCAGCTGCTTGCGTATCCGCGATAACGCCTGGGTGGCCAGCAGCGAATGGCCGCCAAGGGCAAAGAAGTTGTCGCCCAGGCCTACCTGCGGTACTTGCAGGACTTGCGCCCAGATCTGTGCCAATTGCGCTTGCAGCGGGGTCTGCGGCGCTTGATAGGCTACTTGGGTGGCGACGGGTTCCGGCAGCGCCTTGACGTCGACCTTGCCGTTGACCGTGACCGGCAGGTGCTCCAGCACTATCAGGTGGGTCGGCACCATGTGCTCGGGCAGCAGGCTCTTGAGGCTGGCGCGGACCGATTCCTGCCAGGCCAGGCTGTCGGCCGGCATCTGGCTGGGCACCAGCCAGGCAGCCAGTTGCAGTTGCGGCGCCTGGCCATGCACGCGCACCAGGGCATTGGCGACACCGCCCAGGGCACGCAGCTGGTTTTCGATTTCGGCCAGTTCCACGCGATAGCCGCGGACCTTCACCTGGCCATCCATGCGCCCGGCGAACTGCAGGTCGCTGCCTTGGCGAACCCAGTCACCGCTGCGGTACAGGCGCTGGCCGTGGCTGCCGTTCGGGTCGGGGACGAAGCGCTCGGCGGTGAGTGCCGGGCGGTTCAGGTAGCCACGGGCCAGGCCGGCGCCACCGATGTACAGCTCGCCCTTGGCTTTGGCCGGCAGGGGTTGCAGGCAGCGGTCGAGCACCGCGACGCGGGTGTTGGCCAGGGGCTGGCCGAGGCTGGCCTGCCCGTTCAGTTCGGCGACCAGCACACCGACAGTGGTTTCGGTCGGGCCGTAGTGGTTGAACACCTTGAGCGCCGGGGCCAGGTTGCGGATCTTGCCCAGCAGGCTCGGGCTGATGGCCTCGCCGCCGAGCACCAGGCACTGTGCCGGCAGCGCCGAGCGGCCAGCCACCAACATGGCTTCCAGGTGCGACGGTACGATCTTCAGCGCGTCTACCTGGTGCTCGGCCAGGTAGGCGGCGAAGCCTTCGGCATCCAGCACCTGCTCGCGTAGCAGCAAATGCAGGGTATGGCCGCCGCACAAGGCACCGAACAGCATGGTGTGGCCGAGGTCGGCTGCCGGGGTCGAGACCTGCGCCATGCTGCGGATACGCTCGAGCGGCAGGCGCGCGGCGATGCCTTCGACGTAGTTGGCCAGGGCGCCGTGGCTGACCGCCACACCCTTGGGCTGGCCGGTGGTGCCGGAGGTATAGATCACGTAGGCCAGGTTGGCCGGCGCCGGGGCGATGCGGGCGGCGCTGCCGTTGCCGGTTTGCGCCCAGTCCAGGCGCTGCACGCCCTCGGGCAGTTCGGCCTGCCAGTTACCGGGCGCCAGTACCAGGCGCGTGCCGCTGTCGGCAAGCATGTAGGCCAAGCGTTCGGCCGGCTGCTCGGGCTCCAGTGGCAGGTAGGCGCCACCGGCCTTGAGCACGCCGAGGATACTGGCGAGCATGCCGACACTGCGGTCGGCCAGCACACCGACCAGTGTGTCCGGCCCTGCTCCGGCTTCCACCAGCCGGCCTGCAATGGCCTCGGCGCGGGCATCGAGTTCGGCGAAGCTGGCCTGCTCGCCCGCAGCCATCACCGCCGTGCGTTCGGGGTGGCGGCTGGCGGCCAAGGCAAAACGCTGGTGAACCAGCAGCGTTGCGTCAGCCTGCACAGGCGCGCCAATGGCAGGGGCCAGGCCTGGCAATGGCAGCTCGCCGACTGCGCCACCCGCTTCGTCGGCCAATGCCTGCACCAGGGCCAGCCACTGCTCGCCAAGGGCTTCGACGGTGGCCATATCGAAAACGTCGGTCGCATAGGTGAACGCTGCGTGCAGCTGCCCCGCTCGCTCATGGGTGTCCAGCGCGAGGTCGAAGCCGGCACTGTGCTTTGCCAGCACGACAGGCGCCAGACTCAGGCCGGAGCGGGTCTCGATGGCCTGCACATCCGCCACCTGCGCCTGGTGGTTGAACAGCACGCGGAACAGCGGGCTCTCGCTGCTGCGCGGCAGGTCCAGGGCTTCGACCAGTTGCTCGAACGGCAGGTCCTGGTGGCTTTGCGCGCCTACGGCGGTTTCGCGCACGCGCTGAAGCAGGCCGGTGATGTCCAGCAGCGGGTCGATTTCGGTGTGCAGTACCTGGGTATTGATGAAGCAGCCGATCAGCCCTTGGCTTTCGGAGCGGTTGCGGTTGGCGATGGGCACGCCGACACGGATCGCCGACTGGCCGCTGTAGCGCTGCAGCAGCAGCTTGAAGGCGGCCAGCAGGACCATGAACAGGGTGACGTTATGCTTGCGTGCCAGGCCGCGCAGCCGTTCGGCGACATCTGCAGCGATGGGGAACTCGTGACGTGCGCCGCGATAGCTGGGGCGGCCCTGGCGGCTGCGGTCCAGTGGCAGTTCCAGCGGCGAATGGTCGTCGCCCAGGCGCGCCTGCCAGTAGGCCAGCTGGCGCTCCTGCTCACCGGCCTGGAGCCAGCTGCGCTGCCACAGGGCGTAGTCGCGGTACTGGATCGGCAGCGGTTCCAGGCGGGCTTCGCTGCCGGCCACGGCGGCATCGTACAGGTGCAGGAATTCGTCGATCAGCACGTTCATCGACCAGCCGTCGGCGACGATGTGGTGCAGGGTGAGCAGCAGGATGTGCTCCTGTGCCGCCAGTTGCAGCAGGCGCACCCGCAACAGCGGGCCGCTGGCCAGGTCGAAGGGGGCCAGGGCTTCGGCTTCGGCGATGGTTTCGATGGCGGCCTGACGGGCGTCTTCGTCCAGGCCGGCCAGGGCATCCTGGCGCAGCTGCAACGGGGCAGCGCTGGCATCGACCTGCTGGCGCACGTCATCGCCGTCGGCGACGAAGCGGGTGCGCAGGGTTTCGTGGCGGGCCACCAGGGCATCGAAGGCATGCTGCAGGGCTGCCAGGTCCAGCGGGCCATTCAGGCGCACGGCCATGGGCAGGTTGTACGCCGCACCTTGCGGGTCGAGCTGCCAGAGGAACCACATGCGCCGCTGGGCGTACGACAGCTGATCACGCTCGGCCACCTCCACCCCGGGCGCAATCGGCAGCACGGAAAAATCCATGCCCTCGCCCTGCAGCGCCTTGAGGAACAGGCGGCGCTTGTCGGGGCTGAGTTCGATGAAGCGGCGGGCGAGCTTGAGCGTTTGGTCGGCATTCATGTCGAGCGGTGTCCTGGCAGTCGAGCGGTAACTGTCAGACGAAGGTGTGGGGGGGTGATTTAGTGGCGCCAACCTTAGGCCCAGCACCATCCCTGTGGGAGCGGGCGCGCCCGCGAAGGGCCTAACGCGGTGTATGGCACCGGCTACGCCGGTGTTCGCGGGCGCGCCCGCTCCCACAGAGCCCTGCTAAATCAATGACTTATGTGTTGTTCTATGGAGCGGGCATGCCCGCGAAGAGGCCGGCATTGCCATCAATAAAATGACGTAGTCCAAATCTCTATTCCTTGTAGGACCCTTCCCAAACCCCCACCACCCCGAAAATACCCGCCAACCGCCTGCTAGGTTCCTGGCTTCCACCTGAAAAAGAGGCGAGCCATGAGCATGCGCATGAACATCTTCGGCCGATACCAAGGCCTGGACGGCGACGAAACCACCACAGGCGCCATCTGCATTGCCAGCCAAGCCAGGGGCCGTGTGCATGGCCGCGACTGGCTACTTCAAGGCGACCCGACCACACCCTGCCCGCTATGTGGACAAGCGGGCACCATCGTCGAGGGCGAAGTCCGCTGGCGACAGGATGGTATTCCCACGGCTCTGGACGGAGCACTGGTGCAATGCGGGTGCCCACAGGGCAGCAATCGCCTGGTTGCAAGTGGGTACGCACCTCCGGCTTCGCGCGGGGCACCCGCATCTGAGCCTGTTCGTGAGGCACCAGCACAGGCCCAGACGGGTAACCCGATAAGAAGTACCTATCAGCCTGAGGTGGTTCAGCCCTCGCCCACTCCTCAAGGCATGGAGCCCGGCTTCTACATCGTTCCGCGCTGTATGTCATACCAGGAAGTCCTGGCAGAGCTGGGCGCGCCGCAGGCCAACCTGCCTCGGTCAATTTTGGAGCGGCTGAACCCGACGTATCAGCGTGGTTTCAAGGCAGGTGAGATCTTTGTCATTGGTGATGGCTTGAGGCGCCCGGCGTGCACTCGGGAAGAGCATTTTGCGATGAGTGCGGCGAAACAGGCGCGGGAGGACTTGGCAGATCTCACAGCGGAAGAAGCTGACTTCTTGATGCGCCATCAGGCCGAAATTGCCGGATTACTCAGCGATGTGAGCTTGGCGATGGGGGTGACTGAGGCGATGGTTGCCAAATCGTTGGATGAAATCAGCGTCACATTGCAAAAAATTGAAGACCTGCATAGACAGCAATTCATCAAGCATGGGCATCTTCGCCATCCAGAGTTTTTTTCGGAACGTCAAAAACTGTTCAAAAAATTAAGCACAAACCTGAATGCGACTGTTCTGAACAAACACCTCAACCTTGGCAACTATGAAAGCCTACGACGGGACTTGGGAATCTCCTCGAGAAGCTTGGTGCACCATTGGAGCAAAGCTGGCGCCCCAGGACATATCCCTGGCTACTCGACACACTTAAACAAGCTGGCCAAAATGGCTAAATACTTGAAACACGGAGGGCGCATCGGTATTGCTGTTGGCGGAATTGGCTCAGCAATAAAAGTCTCCGAAGTATGCCAGGCTGGCAATACAAAGGCCTGTGAAAAAGTCCGAGTTACTGAAGCGGGAAATTTTTCTGGCGGCTTAGCCGGGGGATGGTTTGGCGCAAAGATGGGAGGAAAGGCCGCAACCCAAGTTTGTTGGAGAGCAGGTCCTGCGAGCTTGGTATGCGGAATAGTTATCACTGGCGGAGGAGCATTGGCGGGAAGCCTTGCAGGCATGAAAGGCGGTGAAAAAATCGGCGAAATAATTTTCGAGGCTTTTCAAGATGATTGATCATCTCGACATCAAGCTAAAACTATTTTTAGTCGCTTCCCCTTTCTGCCTCTGCCTAACCGCACTCGCGATGGATCTTCATATCGCATGCTCTCGTCAATATGAAGTAATGACCGCAGCACTCCACCGAAGCCCATGCCTCTCATATTCCGTCAGACTTTGGGGAGAGAAAAGTGTACGTTCAAGAATGCTGGTAACGTTCATGATAGCGGGTGCTATCACACTACCAAACTCCAGCATTCGAAAAGGCTCGCTTGATGCCCGGGATTTTGAGCAGCTCCCTAAACATCTGAAAGCCAAAATCACTATCGCATCATGGCTTAACACCGCCGGTTTTAGCTGGCTAATCATAAACTACTTCATAATATAACCACAACAGAGCTTCGAGATTTTCAAAATGATTGAGCATCTTGATGTAAAACTAAGACTATTTCTGTTAGGCACTCCTATCTGCCTCGCCTTAATCGGGCTTGTATCTGACCTTCACATTGCGTGCTCTCGCCAATATAAAGAAATGACCTCAGCACTCCAACGGAGCGCGTGCCTTCCATTTGCGACCGGCATGTGGGGAGAGAAAAAGATAGGTTCCAGAGTTCTAGTTATTTCTGTAATCGCTGGCGCCATTGGGTCCCCCGCCTCAAGCATTCGCAGCGGGCTATTGGATGAGCAAGACCATTTACAATTCCCTGAGAAGTTAAGAAGAAAAATTCTTATTGCATCATCACTAAACACCATTGGCATCGCTTGGATAGCCATCTATTACCTGACGAAACTGCTAGACTGAGAGACAAAACAGATGAACTCAAATCTTTCATATAACACCGAACCTCAAGCAAACCAGCGCACTCAAAAACACCGACTTCACGTAGTCTCTATATCGAAGCTGATCACCATTACCTAATTATCAGCTGGTCGCCCTCCGCCGCTCTACTTGCACTAATTTCTCATTATGCCAACCACTAAATGACGTAAAGATCGGTTTGCCACTGATTGTATGGTACCGGCTGCGCCGGTGTTCGCGGGCACGCCCGCTCCCACAGGAGTTGTGCACAGCCTGAGGCATTCTGCATAACCTGAGGCATGCACAATCCCTGTAGGAGCGGCTTTAGCCGCGAAAGGGCCAGCCCAGCCAATACAAGGATCAGCGCATCAAACCCAACTCGGCATCATCCAACAACGCCTTGGCCATGGCTGCAAAGTAATGCGATGCCCAGAGCATCTGCTGATCGCCATCCATCAAACCGGTCAGTGACAAGTCGCGTGCATAGCCCATCAGTTCCGAGGCTTGCTCCCGGGCGCTGCGGCAGGGGATGCCCTCAGCGATACGGAACAGCGGATGGGTTTGGCCTTCGCCTTGGTAGAAGTAGGTAACGCCTGGGGTGGTTTTGGTATAGTCGGTCATGGGTTTTCCTGAATGCTCGTTGACCGCCTCTTCCGTTTCCACACGAAGGGTGGCGGCTGTACACGGGGTGGAAACCCGAGTGCATTCAGAGAAACTCGGTAGGCACGAGGCCTCCCGGGTACAGCCGCCATGAACGACATAACCTGAAATGCTTGCTGCAGGTTTCCACACCCGATCGCTGAACCGTCAGCGACGGGCAAAGCCTAGAGTGCGGGATTTGCAGGAACAATCAGACGCGTGTCGACAGAGGTTGTAGGGTATTTCGCAGGGGGTGGAGTTGCCAGTCCCGAGGCGTAGGAAGAGTCTGGGATTGTTGTAGGTTGCAAGAGTTATGTCTGGGGAATGCATCTGGGCTGACAGGTGTTCGCCACAACCCTTTCAGTGCCTGTGAGATCGAGCGCCGCCCGCGCGGCGCATCGCGACGCAAGGCCGCTCCCACAGGGGCCTTGCAGTACCTTGAGAACTGTCAGCGCAACAACTCGGAATGCCCCTGCGCCATCGCCACCACCACCTTGCGCTTGCCGGTAAACGGCGACCGCGCATGCGCCGCGAGCATGTTGTCGAGCATCAACACATCGCTCTCCAACCACGGAAAGCTGATGGTGCATTCGTCCAGCACCCCGCGCACTTCATCGAGCAGCGAATCCTCGATGGTCGTACCGTCGCCGTAATACACGTTACGCGGCAGGTCCTCTTCCTCGACGATGTCCATCAACGACTCGCGCACTTCTGGCTGCAGGTTCGACACATGGAACAGGTGCGCCTGGTTGAACCACACATCCTCCCCGGTCACCGGGTGGCGCGCCACCACCTGGCAGCGCTGGCGGGTGCGCAATTCGCCGTCATCCTTCCAGATGCACTCGATGGCATGCGCCCGGCAATAGGCCTCGACCTGGCGCGGGTCTTCAGTGTTGAACACCTGCGACCATTCCACATCAAGGCCGTTGCCGTAGTTGCGCACGTACATCAGCCCCTTCTCCACCAGCCGCTCACGAATGCGCGCCGGCATGCGCCGGTACACCTCGCGGCTGTCGGCAATCGGCGTCTCGCCACCGGTCTCGGCGGGAATCACGCTGTAGAACCAGATCTTCATCGGCCATTCCAGGGTATAGGCCTGCTCGTTGTGCAGGGGGATGCTCTGGTGCGCCGGGTACTCGGTGGAGGTGTACACGCCCTTGGTCACGTTGCTGCGCGGGGTGGAGCCAAACTCGTAGTTGAGCAGCGGGTGACCGAAGGAAGCGGCGAACTGGCGGAACGCTTCGGCGCCACCCACCTCGAAGCCGCGAAACAGGATGCCGCCAGCCTGCAGCAGGTGCCGGTCCACCAGCGGCTGCAACTCGGCAAAGGCTTCCAGCAGGTCGATACCCGGCTCCGGCGCGCGCACCAGCAATGGCAGGTTGCCGCGTGCGGCGTCCAGGGGTTCGATCGCAAAGCTCAGCAGTTCACTCATGTCCGGTCACCTCAGGCCAGGGCCGCATAGGCGGCGAAATCGGGATGTGCGCCATGTCGGCGCCTGACTGAATGAACGAGCGGGCGATGGGGAAATTCACCCGGCCCGCACACACAGGTAAAGCCGGCGCGCGCCGGTTCGTCTGAACGATGTGCACCCTTCTATCGCCCAGGAACCGTACATGACTCGCCAGCTTCTGCTCCTCGCCCTGCTCGCCGTGGCCCCTGCCGCGTGGTCGGCAGAGCCATGCGCCGTGGAAATCCATGGCACCGACCAGATGACCTTCGACAAGGCCGCCATCACCGTGCCCAAGGCCTGCGCCGTGTTCACCGTCACGCTCACCCACCCTGGCGACATGCCGAAGAACGTGATGGGCCACAACTGGGTGCTGAGTACCCAGGCCGACATGCAAGGCGTGCTCGACGACGGCCAGAAAGCCGGCGAGGCACTGGACTACGTGAAGCCCGGCGATACCCGGGTGATCGCCCACACCCGCCTGATCGGCGGCGGTGAAACAGACAGCATCAGCCTCGACGTCCGGTCGCTGAAGGCAGGTACCGCGTACAGCTTCTACTGCTCGTTCCCGTTCCATGGCACCTTGATGAAAGGCTCCCTGACCCTAGGCAGCTGACCCGCCCCCACCTCACCAGCGAGATCACGCTTCATGAAAACCTCCTCCCCCGGGGCCATCCGCGAATTGCTGGGCCTGCTGAAACCCTACCGCCCGGCGGTAATCGTCTCGGTGCTGCTGGGCATGCTCGGCGGCCTTGCCGTGACCGCCCTGCTGGCCACCGTCAACCAGGGCCTGCATGCCGCTGGCGGTATGAGCCAGGGCGTGATCCTGGCCTTCGCCGGCCTGTGCGTGCTGGCCCTGGTCAGCAGCGTGGCGGCTGACAGCGGCACCAACTACGTTGGGCAGAAAGTCATCGCCAGGCTGCGCAAGGACCTCGGCGCCAAGGTGCTGTCGGCGCCGATCGAGCAGATCGAGCGCTACCGCACCCATCGCCTGATCCCGGTGCTGACCCGCGACGTCGACACCATCAGCGACTTTGCCTTCGCCTTCGCCCCGCTGGCCATCTCGCTCACCACCGTGACTGGCTGCATGGCCTACCTGGCCTGGCTGTCGTGGCCGATCTTCCTCATCACCCTGGCGGCCATCGGCATTGGCAGTGGTATTCAGTACGTGGCCAGGCAGAAAGGCGTGGCCGGCTTCAACGCCGCCCGCGATGCCGAAGACAACCTGCAGAAGCACTACTCGGCCATCGCCGAGGGCGCCAAGGAGCTGCGCATCGACCGCCGCCGCCGCCACGCCATGCTGACCCGCAACATCCAGGGCACCGCCGACTTCATCGCCAACACCCATATCCGCGCCATCAACATCTTCGTCGCGGCCAAGAGCCTGGGGTCAATGCTGTTCTTCGTGGTCATCGGCCTGACCCTGGCCCTGCAATCGCTATGGCCGAGCAACGACCCGGCGGTGATGAGCGGCTTCGTGCTGGTGCTGCTGTACATGAAAGGCCCGCTGGAAACCTTGATCGGCAACCTGCCTATCCTCGGCCGCGCCCAGGTGGCGTTCCGCCGCATTGCCGACCTGTCCGAGCGCTTCTCCTCGCCCGAGCCGCACCTGCTGCTGGAGCCGCCGGTCAAGCGCACCGCCCCGGCCAGCGCGCACCTGGAACTGCACAACGTCGAGTACGCCTACCCGCCGGTGGACGGCAACGAGCCGTTCCGCGTGGGGCCGGTGAACCTGAGCATCGAACCGGGCGAGATCCTGTTCATCGTCGGCGAGAACGGCTGCGGCAAGACTTCGCTGATCAAGCTGCTGCTGGGCCTGTACACCCCGCAAAGCGGCGAAGTGCGCCTGAACGGCAAGGCCGTCGGCCCGGAGGGGCTGGATGACTATCGCCAGCTGTTCACCACGGTGTTCGCCGACTACTACCTGTTCGACGACCTGCCCGAGCATGAACACAGCCTGCCCAGCGATGCCACACGCTACCTGGAGCGGCTGGAGATCGCCCACAAGGTGAGCGTGCGCGATGGTGCCTTTACCACCACCGACCTGTCGACCGGCCAGCGCAAGCGCCTGGCACTGGTCAATGCCTGGCTGGACGGGCGGCCGGTGCTGGTGTTCGACGAATGGGCAGCGGACCAGGACCCGACCTTCCGCCGGGTGTTCTACACCGAGCTGCTGCCGGACCTGAAGCGTTTGGGCAAGACCATCATCGTGATTTCGCATGATGACCGGTACTTCGATACGGCGGACAAGGTGGTGCACCTTAGCCGGGGGAAAGTGGTGGAGGCGTTGGAGCCGGCTTGAGGCAGCAAAGGGGGCTGCGCGCCCCCTCATCAACCACAATCTATAATCGCTCTATAGTCTTTCTATAATTCCCTATAAACACCGAACCAGAGTGGTTTGCTGAGAGGGCGCCGGGGGCGCTTTGCGCCCCTATCGCGACACAAGGCCGCTCCTACAGGGGTACTCGATCACCTGTAGGAGCGGCCTTGTGTCGCGATGGGCTGCAAGGCAGCCCTAACAGGCAGAATCAGAACAACCAGTGATACAACAGGTACACCACCACCGCCGCCAGCACCGGCCGCAGCACGCGGTAGGCCTTGGGGTTGGCGCGCTTGAACTGCTTGACCTTGCTACTGATCCGGTTGCTGAAGCGCTTGCTCCAGGCGTAGGCCTGGTTGATCCCGCCCACACGCTCGTCGTCGGTGTTCTGCGGCGCGGTGGCACGGCCGAGGAAGGCGCTGACCTGGCGGTTGATGCGGGTCATCAGTGGGCTGCTTAGCGGGCGTTCGATGTCGCAGAACAGGATCACCCGGGTAACGTCGGTCTCGTTCTTGACCCAGTGCACGTAGGTTTCATCGAACATCACGTCCTCGCCGTCACGCCAGGCATATTCCTCGCCATCGACGTAGATGCGGCAAGCATCGGAGTTGGGGGTGGACAGGCCCAGGTGGTAGCGCAGGGAACCGGCGAACGGGTCGCGGTGCGGGTTCAGGTGGCTGCCGCCGGGCAGCAGGGCGAACATCGCGCCCTTGACGTTGGGTATGCTGCTGACCAGCTCGACGGTACGCGGGCAAAGGGTTTCGGCAGAAGGCAACGGTTTGTCGTACCACTTCAGGTAAAAGCGCTTCCAGCCTTTCTTGAAGAACGAACCGAAGCCTGCGTCGTTATCCTTCTCGGCGGCGCGGATGTAGCCCTCGTCGAACAGGCGCATGGCCTCTTCGCGGATTTCCTGCCAGTTGTCCTTCAGCACGTCCAGCTCGGGGAAGCGCTGGCGGTCCAGGTAGGGCTTGGACGGTACGCCGGAAAACAGGTACATCAGGCTGTTATAAGGGGCGAACAGCGCCGAATGGTTGACGAACTGGCGCAACACCGGCAAGCGAGCCTTGCCGCGCAGGTGCACGAACAGCACGCTGCCAAAAAACACCAGCAAGACACCCGCCTTGGCTGCAAAGGAAAAGGTCATGCTTTCACTCCTTGAGGAAGAAACAGGGCTGCGCGCCCTGCACTCCGATAAATCATCCTGCCATCATAAACTGATGCCGCCAGGGTAAAAACAGCCTGGGCAGCAACTCAATCATGAAGATTTTGCAATAAACCACGCTGGCGAGCATTGCTGCGGGTCAGCAGTAGGGCATGAAACCTGGTGGCGCCTTGCGCCCCGTTCGCGACACAAGGCCGCTCCTACAAGGGATTGCGACCTGTTGTAGGAGCGGCCTTGTGTCGCGATGGGCTGCAAAGCAGCCCCAGAACTTACTGCTGGTTTTCCTGCTCGCTGAACATGTCGCTGAACAGCATGCTCGACAGGTAGCGCTCGCCGGAGTCCGGCAGAATCACGACGATGGTCTTACCCTGCATTTCCGGCTTTTCGGCCAGGCGCACGGCCGCCGCCATCGCCGCACCACAGGAAATGCCACAGAGGATGCCCTCTTCCTGCATCAGGCGGATGGCCATGGCCTTGGACTCTTCGTCGGTCACCGTTTCCACCTGGTCGACGATCGACAGGTCGAGGTTCTTCGGCACAAAGCCTGCGCCGATGCCCTGGATCTTGTGCGGGCTGGGCTTGAGCTCTTCGCCGGCCAGGGTCTGGCTGATCAGCGGCGATGCCACTGGTTCCACCGCCACCGACAGGATCGCCTTGCCCTGCGTATGCTTGATGTAGCGCGAAACACCGGTGATGGTGCCGCCGGTGCCGACGCCCGCCACCAGCACGTCGACCGCGCCGTCAGTGTCGTTCCAGATTTCCGGGCCGGTGGTTTTTTCGTGGATCGCCGGGTTGGCCGGGTTTTCGAACTGGCCCGGCAGGAAGTACTGGGCCGGGTCGGAGGCGACGATTTCGTTGGCTTTCTCGATGGCGCCCTTCATGCCCTTGGCCGGGTCGGTCAGCACCAGCTCGGCACCCAGCGCCTTCAGCACCTTGCGGCGCTCCAGGCTCATGGAGGCGGGCATGGTCAGCATCAGCTTGTAGCCACGGGCGGCGGCGACGAAGGCCAGACCGATGCCGGTGTTGCCCGAGGTGGGTTCGACGATGGTCATGCCCGGCTTGAGCTTGCCGCTGCTTTCGGCGTCCCAGACCATGTTCGCGCCGATGCGGCATTTGACCGAGTAGCCCGGGTTACGCCCTTCGATCTTGGCCAGGATGGTCACGCCGCGCGGGGCAATGCGGTTGATCTGCACCAGCGGTGTGTTACCGATGGAGTGGGCGTTGTCTGCAAAGATACGGCTCATGGCAGGGGTCCTTGGCATGAAAAAAAGCAGGGAAAGACCTCAAGGGTAAGCCCGGGCCGGTGGCCCGTAAAGCCTGTTCGAACTCACGCGGACTCGTTGCGGTCAACCGCATATCCTGCGTTGGAGACACTTCGATGAGAGCCCGTTATCGCTGGCCGCTGATCGGCCTGGCCAGCCTGATCGTGCTGTTGGTGGCGCTGCACCTGGCCCTGCCCTACCTGGTGCGCGACTACCTCAACGACAAACTGGCCGACATGGGCGACTACCGTGGCCAGGTGGCCGATGTGGACCTGGCCTGGTGGCGCGGCGCGTACCAGATCAATGGGCTGAAGATCGTCAAGACCACCGGCAAGGTGCCGGTGCCGTTTCTCGACGCGCCGCTGATCGACCTGTCGGTGAGCTGGCACGCCCTGTGGTACGACCGCGCAGTGGTTGCCGAAGTGGTGTTCGACCGGCCGGAGCTCAACTTCGTCGATGGCGGCAACAAACAGAACTCGCAGACCGGTCAGGGCACCGACTGGCGCCAGCAACTGGAAAAACTGCTGCCGATCACCCTTAACGAGGTTCGCATCGACAAAGGCGTGCTGACTTTCCGCAACTTCAACTCCAAGCCACCCGTCAACCTGAAGGCCACTCAGCTCGATGCCAGTATTCGCAACCTCACCAACATTCGTGACGAAAAGGGCCGACGTGATGCCAGCTTCGATGGCACGGCGCTGATCGTAGGCGATGCCAAGGTGGAAAGTCGCGCCACCTTCGACCCGTTCAGCGATTTCGATGACTTCGAGTTCCGCCTGCGCGCCACGGGTATCGAGTTGCGCAAGCTCAACGACTTCGCCAGCGCATATGGCAAGTTCGACTTCAATGCCGGGCACGGCGATGTGGTGATAGAGGCCGAGGCGACCAACGGCCGTTTGAATGGGTACATCAAGCCACTGTTGCGGGATGTGGATGTGTTCGACTGGCAGCAGGATGTGCAGGAAAAGGACAAAGGCTTCTTCCGCTCAGTCTGGGAAGCGCTGGTGGGCGCGACCGAGACGGTATTGAAGAACCAGCCGAAGAACCAGTTCGCGACCCGGGTAGAGCTCAGCGGTAGCGTGCACAAGCAGGATATCAGCGCCTTCGAGGCGTTTCTGCAGATCCTGCGCAACGGGTTCATTCAGGCGTTCAATGCGCGGTATGAGCGTGACGCGCCGGATTCCGACTAGGATCGAGTGACGGGGCATTCAGGGACTGAATACCTGGTCTGCGTTTCCAGTCGGCGAACCCCGCGTTATAGTCGGTGACAAATCGAAAACAGGTGTTGGGCCTCTTCGCGGGCACGCCCGCTCCCACAGGTACCCCACAGATCCGGAAGTTTGTGCAATTCCTGTGGGAGCGGGCGTGCCCGCGAAGAGGCCCTGACAGGCATACGGCAGAGGACAGACCCATGAAGTTCGAAGGCACCCGCGACTACGTCGCCACAGACGATCTGAAACTGGCGGTAAACGCGGCCATCACCCTCGAACGCCCCTTGCTGGTCAAGGGCGAACCCGGCACCGGCAAGACCATGCTCGCCGAGCAGCTGGCAGCTTCGTTCGGTGCGCGCCTGATCACCTGGCACATCAAGTCCACCACCAAGGCCCACCAGGGCCTCTACGAGTATGACGCGGTCAGCCGCCTGCGTGACTCGCAGCTGGGCGTGGACAAGGTCCACGATGTGCGCAATTACCTGAAGAAGGGCAAGCTGTGGGAGGCCTTCGAGGCCGAGGAACGGGTCATCCTGCTGATCGACGAAATCGACAAGGCCGACATCGAGTTCCCCAACGACCTGCTGCAAGAGCTCGACAAGATGGAGTTCTACGTCTACGAAATCGACGAGACCATCAAGGCCAGACAGCGCCCGATCATCATCATCACCTCCAACAACGAAAAGGAGCTGCCGGACGCCTTCCTGCGCCGCTGCTTCTTCCACTACATCGCCTTCCCCGACCGCACCACCCTGCAGCAGATCGTCGACGTGCACTACCCGAACATCAGCCAGTCGCTGGTCAGCGAGGCGCTGGACGTGTTCTTCGACGTGCGCAAGGTACCAGGCCTGAAGAAAAAGCCGTCCACCTCCGAACTGGTCGATTGGCTCAAGTTGCTGATGGCAGACAACATCGGTGAAGCGGTGCTGCGCGAACGCGACCCGACCAAGGCCATTCCACCGCTGGCCGGGGCGCTGGTGAAGAACGAGCAGGACGTGCAACTGCTCGAGCGCCTGGCCTTCATGAGCCGGCGCGGCAACCGCTGACAGGAGCCGGGCCATGCTGCTCAACCTGTTCAATGAAATGCGCGCGGCCAAGGTGCCGGTGTCGGTACGCGAACTGCTCGACCTGCACCAGGCCCTGCAAAAGCGCGTGGTGTTCGCCGACATGGACGAGTTCTACTACCTCGCCCGCGCCATCCTGGTGAAAGACGAGCGCCACTTCGACAAGTTCGACCGCGCCTTCGCCGCCTACTTCAAAGGCCTGGAGAACCTCGACCGGCACATCGAGGCGTTGATCCCCGAAGACTGGCTGCGCAAGGAGTTCGAGCGTTCGCTGACCGATGAGGAGCGCGCGCAGATCCAGTCGCTGGGTGGCCTGGACAAGCTGATCGAGGAGTTCAAGAAGCGCCTCGAGGAGCAGAAGGAGCGTCACGCCGGCGGCAACAAGTGGATCGGCACCGGCGGCACCAGCCCGTTCGGCTCGGGCGGCTTCAACCCCGAGGGCATCCGCGTGGGCGAGGCCGGCAAGCGCCAGGGCAAGGCGGTGAAGGTGTGGGACCAGCGCGAATACAAGAACCTGGACGACCAGGTGGAGCTGGGCACCCGCAACATCAAGCTGGCCTTGCGCCGGCTGCGCAAGTTCGCCCGTGAAGGCGCCGCAGAAGAGCTGGACATCGACGGCACCATCGACCACACCGCGCGGGATGCCGGGCTACTGAACATCCAGATGCGCCCCGAGCGGCGCAACACGGTGAAGCTGCTGTTGCTGTTCGACATCGGTGGCTCGATGGACGCCCACGTCAAGGTCTGCGAAGAACTGTTCTCGGCGTGCAAGACCGAGTTCAAGCACCTGGAGTACTACTACTTCCACAACTTCGTGTACGAGTCGGTGTGGAAGAACAACCTGCGCCGCACCTCGGAGCGCTATTCCACCTTCGACCTGCTGCACAAGTACGGCGATGACTACAAGGTTGTGTTCGTCGGCGATGCGGCCATGGCGCCCTACGAGATTACCCAGCCGGGTGGCAGCGTGGAGCACTGGAACGAAGAGGCCGGGTATGTGTGGATGCAGCGCTTCATGGAGAAATTCAGGAAGATCATCTGGATCAACCCGTACCCGAAGCAGGCCTGGGACTACACCGCATCGACCCACCTGGTGCGGGACTTGATCGAAGACAAGATGTACCCGCTGACCTTGCAGGGGTTGGAGGAAGGGATGCGTTACCTGTCAAAGTGATTTTGCCGGTACCGGCCTCTTCGCGGGCTCGCCCGCTCCCACAGGTATTGCGCAAGCCTTGAGGCCTGTGGGGTACTTGTGGGAGCGGGTTCACCCGCGAAGAGGCCGGCAGCCTTAACGCCAACGGTCCAGATATACCTGCTGCTCCCGCCACGCCTCATCCTGCACCACCGCCCGGAACCGCACCACCGCCCCCGGCATGCACTGCGCCAGTTGCACCAGCGCCAACGGCGTCAATGCCCCCAGCCGCGGATAGCCGCCAATGGTCTGCCGGTCATTGAGCAACACGATCGGCTGCCCATCCGGCGGCACCTGCACCGCCCCCAACGGAATCCCCTCGGAAATCATCGGCGCGCCCTGGTAGACCAGCTGCGGCCCCAGCAGGCGGATGCCCATGCGGTCGGCACGGCTGTCCAGCGTCCACTCGCGGTTGAACGCCTCGAACAGGCTGGTACCGCTGAAGTCACCGATCTGTGCGCCGATCACCAGGTCAAGCACTGGCTTTTGTGCGTACTGTGGCCGCAGCGCTGCCGGTACCTCACGCAAGGTCGCTGAAGCGCTGGAAAATGCCAGCAGCTGGCCTTTGCCGAGCGCAGAGCCCTGGCCATCGATACCGCCCAGTTCTTCCCGCACGACCGTGGCACGGCTGCCCAGCACATCCTCGCCCAGGAAGCCGCCAGGTGCTGCCAGGTACGCCCGCACGCCCTGCTTCGGCTGCTTCAGGGTCAACCGCTGGCCCTTGACCAACGCAAAGCTGCGCCAGGGCGCCAGCGGCTGATCATCGACCCGCGCATCCAGGTCGGCACCGGCCAGGGCCAGCACACAATCCTGCTCTGCGACCACACAGAAACCACCTAGCGCCACCTCGACCACCGGCGCCGCCAACGGGTTGCCCAGCAGCCAGTTGGCCCAGTGCATCGCCACCCAGTCCAGCGCCCCGCCCTGGGTCACGCCCAGGTGGCGTACGCCAAAGCGCCCGGCATCCTGCAACTGGCACAGCGGCGTACTGGCCTCGATCTTCAACTGCTTCATGCTTGTGCCTCCACATCACCGCCCAACGCCACGAACTCGCTGCGCGTAACCGGCACGAAGCGCACCCGGTCACCGGGTTGCAACAGGCTGTAGCCCTCGCGTTCACGGTCGAACAGGCGCACCGGGGTACGCCCGATCAGGTTCCAGCCACCCGGCGATACCGCCGGATAGGCCGCCGTCTGGCGCTCGGCAATGCCGACGCTGCCGGCCGCCACGCGCTTGCGCGGGGTGCTAAGGCGCGGGCTGGCCAGGCGTTCGTCCACCAGGCCCATGAAGCCGAAACCGGGGGCGAAACCCAGGGCGAACACCGGGTACTCGCGCTCGCTGTGCAAGCGGATCACCTCTGCTTCACTCAAGCCACTGCTGGCCGCCAACACCGGCAGTTCCGGGCCGACGCTGGCGTCGTACCACACCGGGATCTCATGGCGGCGGCCACCGCTGCCCGTGTCTGGCTGCAAGCCCTCCAGCGCACGGATGATCAGTGCCCTCGCCTCACCCGGTGGCAGGTCGAACTGCACCATCAGCGTGGTGTAGGACGGCACCAGGTCCAGCAAGTGCTCGCCGAACGCCGCACGCAAGCGCTGGCTGGCAGCAAGCATCCACGGCATGTTGCCCTCGTCGATGGAATCGAACAGGCGCACCATCAGGCTGTCGATGGCCACAACTTCAATACGCGGCTTCATCGCGACTCCAGGGCATCGAGGGCCTGGCGAATCTGCCGCACTGCCGCAACCGAACTGTCGTTGTCGCCGTGTACGCACAGGGTGCTGGCCGCCAGCCTCAACGCACTGCCATCGTCCGCCACCAGCGTGTCGCCACGGGCCAGGCGCACGGCCTGCTCCACCACCAGCGCCGGGTCGTGGTGCACCGCGCCGGGCAGGCGCCGCGACACCAGGTGCCCACTGGCGGTGTAGGCGCGGTCGGCGAATGCTTCGAACCACAGCGGCACGCCAATTTCATCGCCCAGGGCCTGGGCGGCGCGGTTGTCGGCGGTGGCCATCAGCATCAGCGGCAGGCCGCCGCCATAGGCCGCCACAGCCTCCAGTACGGTACGCAGCTTGAGCGGGTCGGCCATCATGTCGTTGTACAGCGCACCATGGGGTTTCACGTAGGCCACACGGCCGCCCAACACTTTGCAGATGCCGTCCAGCGCACCGATCTGGTAATGCAGCAGGTCGCGGATTTCCTCCGGGCTGCAGGCCATGGAACGGCGGCCGAAGCCGACCAGGTCCGGGTAGGCCGGGTGCGCGCCGATGGTCACGCCGTGCTCCAGCGCCAGGGCCACGGTGCGGCGCATGATGCTGGGGTCGCCGGCGTGGTAGCCGCAGGCGATGTTGGCGCAATCGATGTAAGGCATGACTTCGGCATCCAGGCCCATGCGCCAGCTGCCGAAACTCTCGCCCATGTCGCAATTGAGTAGCAGGCGTTCCACCGCACGGCCTCCGTTGTCGTTGTTCATATGCCTACCTTAACGCGCCTGCAGCTGTTTGCCGCGGGTTTCCGGCAGGCTCAGCGCCGCCACGATCACCACCCCGTAGGACACGGCGGAGAACACGCCGATACCCAGGCCCAGCGGTACCTTCTGGCCGAGCACGCCGATCAGCAGCGGGAACAGTGCCGCGATGACCTTGCCGATGTTGTAGCAGAAGCCCTGCCCCGAACCGCGGATACGCGTGGGGAACAGTTCGGTGAGGAACGCGCCCATGCCGCTGAAGATGCCCGAGGCGAAGAAGCCCAGCGGGAAGCCCAGCCACAGCATCACGCCGTCGCTGACCTGCATTTGCGTGTACAGCAGCACGATGACGAACGAGCCCACGGCGAACAGGATGAAGTTCTTCTTGCGCCCCAGCAGGTCGGACAGGTACGCACTGACCACATAGCCGACGTAGGAGCCGACGATCACCATGGCCAGGTAGCCACCGGTACCCAGCACGCTCAGGCCGCGCTCGTTCTTGAGGAAGGTCGGCAGCCACGAGGTAATGGCGTAGTAGCCGCCCAGCGCGCCGGTGGTCAGCAGGGACGCACGCACGGTGGTCCAGAGCATGCCCGGGGCAAAGATCTCGTAGAACTGCGCAGGTGCCTCGGCGTTTTCCACCGCCTTGGCCTCGCGGTATACCTCGGGGTCCTTGACCAGGCGGCGGACGAAGATCACGAAGATCGCCGGTACCAGGCCCAGCAGGAACAGCGCGCGCCAGGCCTGCTCGGCCGGCAGCCAGGAGAACAGCAGTGCGTAGAGGATGGCGGTGAGGCCCCAGCCAAGGGCCCAGCCGGACTGCACCATGCCCACCGCCTTGCCACGGTCCTGGGCGCGGATCACCTCGCCGATCAGCACCGCGCCGGCGGTCCACTCACCGCCAAAGCCGAAGCCCATCAGGGTACGGGCGATCAGCAGCTGTTCGTAGTTCTGGGCGAAGCCGCAGAGGAAGGTGAAGAAGGCAAACCACAGCACCGTCAGTTGCAGGGTGCGCACGCGGCCAATGCGGTCGGAGAGAATGCCGGCCACCCAGCCACCCACGGCCGAGGCGATCAAGGTGCTGGTGTGGATCAACCCGGCTTCGGTGGTGGTGATGCCCCACAGCATGATCAGCGTCGGAATGACGAAGCTGAGCATCTGTGTGTCCATGCCATCCAGGCCGTAGCCGATCTTGCAGCTCCAGAACGTCCGGCGCTGCTGTGAGTCGATGTCGCGATACCAGGCGAAGGGCCCGGACGAAGATGGGGAGCTGACCTGCTGCTGCACGCCGGTGGGGTTCATGCTTGCCTCGGCTTGTTGGTATTGTTTTATGGGCGACAATGAGTCGCGGCCTGGCTGCCATTGTTCAGACGCCGCGCCATTTGCGTCCAACGAGAAAAACCGCCGGTCTGGAACAAGAAAAACTGATCATGAACCTTCGCTTCCTCGAAACCTTCGTCTGGGTCGCCCGGCTCAAGAGCTTCCGCCTGACCGCGGAAAAGCTGTTCACTACCCAGGCCTCGGTTTCCAGCCGCATCGCCGCGTTGGAGGCCGACCTGGGCGTCAAACTGCTGTTGCGCGACTCACGTGGCGTCAGCCTGACCCCGGAAGGCGGCAAGGTGCTGGAATATGCCGAGCGCATGCTGGAAACCGCCAAGGCCATGAAGCAGTCGCTGGACAGCGACCGGGCCAAGGTCGGGCGCATCCGTATCGGGGTGATGGACACGGTGATCCACACCTGGATGAGCGCGCTGGTGGCGGAGCTGACCGAGCGTTACCCGCAAGTGGAGATCGAACTGGTGGCCGACACTGCGCTGAACCTTCGCGAGCAATTGCAGAAGGGCTTTCTCGACGTGATCCTGCAGACCGACCTGCTGCGCGAGCAGTCGATCCGTAGCCTGGACCTGGCGCGCTACCCGATGGGTTGGGTGGTGGCCGCCGGCTCGCACCAGCACCGCGACTACGCTTCGCTGGCCGAGCTTGGGCGTGAGCGCATCATCACCTTCTCGAAGAACTCGCGGCCGCACCAGGAAGTGCTGAGCCTGCTGCTGAGTGCCGGGGCCGAAACGCCGCGGCTGAACTGCGTGAACTCGGTGGCGGCGATTACCCGGCTGTTGCGCGACGGGTTTGGCATTGGTGCGTTGCCGCCGGCGCTGGTGGATGCCGAGTTGAGCCGGGGTGAACTGGTATTGCTGCAGGGGCTGCAACCGCCGCCGAGCCTGGAGCTGGTGGTGGCCTGGCAGACTGGGGTGGCGTTGGTGGATGAAGTGGTCGGGGTTTGCCGGCAGGTGCTGGAGCGGTATGCGCGGGATGTGGGTGGGCAGCGCATAGTGTTGGTCTGACAGATTTGCAGTGCCTGTGCTGGCCTCTTCGCGGGTAAACCCGCTCCCACAGAGTCACCACAGGTCTTGAGGGCTGCGCAGTACCTGTGGGAGCGGGTTCACCCGCGAAGAGGCCAGCACAGGCACTGCAAAAATCAGCGCCAGCTCTCTTTCACCGCCCCACGCCGCCCGCCCAGGATCACCCAGCCAATCGCCAGCAACAGGCTCTCGACCACGAAGGCCAGCACAAACCCTGCACCAAGCCCCCAGCCAACCGCCTCGGGCACCAGCAGGATCTGGTAGCTGTAGCCATTGAGGGTTTCTTCGCGCAACTGCGGGTCGGCCTGTACCAGCACGTGCCAGGTACGCTGCGCCCATGGCGCTTGCAGCGCCTGCCATTCGTTTTCCAGCAGTTCGTTGCGGATCATCAGGCTTTCGATGCTGTTGGCATCACTGTTGAACACCGGGTCGTCGCTGCTGCGGTAATGCCGCAGCAGCGCCTGCAGGTCACCATTAAAGAAACGTTCGGCGGTCTGCCGGAAGCCGTCGAGCGCCTCGCGTGATTCGAACAGGTGCGCCTCGACCCGCTGGCTGTAGTCCTTCACCAGCCCCGGGACCTGGATACCGGCCAGCAGGCCGAAGGTAAACAACAGCAACCGCAGGTAACTTCTGAACATGCCGCGTCCTTAGCTCTGGCCGTGCGCTACGCACTCGCCGTGCCGCCACAGGGCCCACTGACCCGGCTCGTAGCGCTGCCAGGTCTCGTTCTCGGTCAAGGCCTCGGTGGCGATCACCGTGACCACGTCATTAGGGGTGGTTTCGGTGTGAAAATCGACGATCAGGTCGACATCCTTCAACCGCGCCGCACCAAAAGGTGCCCGGCGGGTAATGTGCACCAGCTTGGTCGAACAGAAGCAGAACAGCCAATCGCCGTCGCTGAGCATGCAATTGAACACGCCCTGGCCGCGGTAGCCGGCACAGGCTTCGACCAGCACCGGCAGCAGCTGTTCCACCGGCACGGGCTCGGGGAAGGCGCTGCGAATGCGGTTGAGCAGGTCGCAGAAGGCCGCCTCGCTGTCGGTGTCGCCCACCGGCCGGTAGAAACTGGCCTGGCCCTTGAAGTCGCCCAGCTGGCCATTGTGCGCGAAGCACCAGTTGCGGCCCCACATCTCCCGCACGAACGGGTGGGTGTTGGACAGGCACACCTTGCCGACGTTGGCCTGGCGTATGTGGCCGATGACCACTTCGCTCTTGATCGGGTAACGCTGCACCAGGTTGGCCACTTCCGATTCGCTGCTCGCGGCCGGGTCCTGGAACAGGCGCAGGCCACGGCCTTCGTAGAAGCCGATGCCCCAGCCGTCACGGTGCGGGCCGGTACGGCCGCCGCGCTGCATCAGGCCGGTGAAGCTGAAGACGATGTCGGTGGGGACGTTGGCACTCATGCCCAGCAGTTCGCACATAGGCGTGTCTCCGCTTACAGACGTGGCTCGACCCGGCCGCCGCCTCGGGAGACGGCTGGGGCGGCAGGGGGTGGCGCATCACGGTAACGGTCGCGGCGCTCTGCGGCCAGCGGGCCCTGGGCGCCAATCTGGTCATCTTCGGCAGCCTGGCGCTGGGCAGCGGCCTCGGCCTGCGCGCGGCGCTCGCGGGCGCGCTTTTCCAGCGGCAAGCGCAGCAGTACGAAAAGGAAATACAGGGAAAACGCGCCCATGCCGTACATCGCGAAGTCGGATACCGCGCGCCAGGCGTTGTTGCCGACCTTGAAGGCGACATCCAGGGCGGTGATGGCAATGGCCGGGGCGAAACTGTCCTTGACCGGGTCGACGATGGTCGGGGTCAGCAGCAGCACCGCCAGCACCACCCGCAGCGGTTCGCGCAGCCAGCGCCACATCCAGCCGGTGAGCTTGAAGCCCACCATCAGGCAGCCCAGGGCGGCAACGGCGTAAAGGCCCCAGGCGAGGGTGTAGTCGTTCTCGGTCATGGTGTTCGTGCAAGCCAGGCAAAGAGATGCCTATGATAAACACTTTTCCGGGCGCAGACAGTGTTTGCCTGTACCGGCCTCTTCGCGGGTAAACCCGCTCCCACAGGATCACCACAGATCTTGAAACTGTGCAGTGCCTGTGGCTCTCACAGGAACACCACAGTTCTTGAAAGCTGTGCGGTCCCTGTGGGAGCGGGTTTACCCGCGAAGAGGCCGGCACAGGCAACCCCAATCAAGAGATCCTCAATGCCAACCAAGCCCCAACCCCCGATTGCCCACCAGGCCCAGGCCAGCGACCCGTACGCCTGGCTGCAACAGCGTGACACCCCCGAGGTGCTTGCCTACCTGCAGGCCGAGAACGCCTACCAGGAAGCCTGCCTGGCCGACCAGGCGCCGCTGCGCGAACAACTGTTCGAAGAGATCAAGGGCCGCATCCTGGAAACCGACCTGTCGCTGCCGGCGCCCTGGGGCCCCTACCTGTACTACACCCGTACCACCGCGGGCGACGAGTACCCGCGCCACTACCGCTGCCCGCGCCCGGCCGACGACTCCAACACGGTCGATGAAAGCCAGGAACAACTGCTGCTCGACCCCAACGCCCTGGCCAATGGCGGTTTCCTGTCCCTCGGCGCGTTCAACGTCAGCCCCGACCACCGCCTGCTGGCCTACAGCCTGGACACCAGCGGCGACGAAATCTTCACCCTGTACGTGAAGGACCTGGCCAGTGGCAGCGTCACTACCCTGCCCTTCGACGACTGCGACGGCAGCCTGACCTGGGCCAACGACAGCCAGACGCTGTTCTTCGCCGAACTGGACGACACCCACCGCCCATGGCGCCTGCGTCGCCACACCCTGGGCAACGAAGGCGCGCAGACCGTGTTCGAGGAGCCCGACGGGCGCTTCTTCCTGCACTGCTACCGCACCAGCTCCGAACGCCAGCTGGTGCTGCTGCTCAACAGCAAGACCACCAGCGAAGCCTGGGTACTGGACGCGGAAACCCCGCAGGCACCGTTCACCTGCCTGGCGCCACGGGTCGAAGGCCACGAGTACTTCCCCGACCACGGCCAGCTCGACGGCCAGTGGCGCTGGTTCATCCGCACCAACCAGGACGGCATCAACTTCGCCTTGTACCACGCCCCAGTCGCACCGGTGCCCAGCCGTGAGCAATGGCAGGTGCTGGTAGCGCACCGCGACGCGATCATGCTCGAAGGCCTCAGCCTGAATGCCGGCGCGCTGACCCTGAGCCTGCGCGAAGGCGGCCTGCCGATCATCGAGGTACGCCCGCAGGGCCTGGCGGCCTACCGCGTCGAACTGCCCGACGCGGCCTACAGCCTGTACGTGCAGGACAGCCTGGAGTTCGCCAGCCCACGCCTGCGCCTGCGCTACGAAGCACTCAACCGCCCGGCCCAGGTACGCCAGCTGGAGCTGGCCAGCGGTGCCCAGGCGGTGCTCAAGCAAACCCCGGTGCTGGGGCCGTTCGATGCCGACGACTATGTCAGCGAGCGCCTGTGGGCTACCGCAGCGGACGGCACCCGGGTGCCGATCAGCCTGGTGCGCCGCCGCCAGGACCTGGGCCAGACCGTGCCGCTGTACCTGTATGGCTACGGCGCCTATGGCGAAAGCCTCGACCCGTGGTTCTCGCACGCGCGCCTGAGCCTGCTGGAGCGCGGCGTGGCCTTTGCCATCGCCCATGTGCGTGGCGGCGGTGAACTGGGCGAAGCCTGGTACCGCGCCGGCAAGCAGGAGCACAAGCACAACACCTTCAGCGACTTCATCGCCTGTGCCGAGCACCTGATCGCCGAGGGTGTCACGGCTGCCGACCGCCTGGCCATCAGTGGTGGCAGCGCCGGTGGCCTGCTGATGGGCGCGGTGCTCAACCTGCGCCCCGAGCTGTTCCGCTGTGCGATTGCCGAAGTGCCGTTCGTCGACGTGCTCAACACCATGCTCGACCCCGAGCTGCCGTTGACAGTGACCGAGTACGACGAATGGGGCAACCCTGAGGAGCCGGAGGTGTATGAGCGGATCAAGGCCTACGCACCGTACGAGAATGTGAAGGCACAGGCCTACCCGGCGATGCTGGTGGTGGCGGGCTACAACGACAGCCGCGTGCAGTACTGGGAAGCGGCCAAGTGGGTGGCGCGGCTGCGTACGCGCAAGACCGACGACAACCTGCTGCTGCTCAAGACCGAGATGGGGGCTGGGCATGGCGGGATGAGCGGGCGGTATCAGGGGCTCAAGGATGTGGCCCTTGAGTACGCGTTCGTGTTCGGCGAGCTAGGTATCGTTTGAGAAAGCTGGGGGCGCTTTGCGCCCCTTTCGCGACACAAGGCCGCTCCCACAGGGATCGCGCATGTCCTGAATCCTGCGCGATCCCTGTGGGAGCGGCCTTGTGTCGCGATGGGCTGCAAAGCAGCCCCAAAATCCCACAGCCAACACGGCCCTCTCAGTCAATCATCCTGCACCGCCGGCTTCGGCGGGTCCTGGCGCAACCCCGGCAATGGCTGGTCCTTCGGTGGCCCGGGCACCGGCATCGGCGGCAACAGGGGCGCCCCCGGCTGGCTGTCATAGGCCTTGGGCGGCGTACTCGGGGTAATCTGCGGATATGGCGTAGGCGTCGGCGTACCCGGTGCACCGGGCACCGGCGTGCTCAACCGGGGTGGCGTGCTGGCAGCTTCGGCCATGGGCAGGCCGGCGAACAACAGCACAACGAGGATCGCGCGAAACATCAGCAACCTCCTGTCGGGAACCTTCCTACAGGCTACGCCTAAATCACGGCTTTCGCCTGTCCGCCTGCCCCGCAAGCGCGCTAGACTCAATGCATAACCGTCATTTGCCTGATCAGAACAAAGGAAACACCATGAGCTCCACCTCTTCCGCCGCCGCCACCGCGCGCCTGGACCGCATCCTGGCCGATGCCAAGCGCGACAAGGAAATGGGTTACCGCGACAAGGCCCTGAAAATGTACCCGCACGTCTGCGGCCGCTGCGCCCGCGAGTTCTCCGGCAAGCGCCTGAGCGAGCTGACCGTGCACCACCGCGACCACAACCACGACAACAACCCGCAGGACGGCTCCAACTGGGAGCTGCTGTGCCTGTACTGCCACGACAACGAGCACTCGCGCTACACCGACCAGCAGTACTTCAGCGAAGGCTCCACCAGCACCCCGAGCATCGCCAAGGCCACCCACAACCCGTTCGCCGGGCTGGCGGGCATGCTGAAGAAAGACTGACCATCGATTCGCCCCCCGCTGCTACCGGGCAGCCCGTATAATCGCGCTTTTTTTCGCGAAGGGCCCCGGTACGTGGCAAACAAACGATACAGCTGCATCGGCCTGTTCAACCCCAAGTCGGCAGAAAACGTCGGCTCGGTGATGCGCGCCGCGGGTTGCTACGGCGTCAATTCGGTGTTCTACACCGGCAAACGCTACGAGCGTGCCCGTGACTTCGTCACCGACACCAAGCGCGTGCACTACGACATCCCGCTGATCGGCATCGACGACCTGCAGCGCATCATCCCGCTGGGCTGCACGCCGGTGGCCGTGGAATTGGTGGAAGGCGCGCGGCCATTGCCGGAATACACCCACCCGGACCGGGCCATCTACATCTTCGGGCCGGAAGACGGCAGCCTCAGTGCCGATGTGCGGGCGTGGTGCGAAGAGACCATCTACATTCCGACCGAGGGCTGCATGAACCTGGCAGCGACGGTGAATGTGGTGCTGTATGACCGCATGGCCAAGGGGCTGAATACCCGTTCGGGGCCCAAGTTCAAGTAGTAAAAAGGCCGCCACTGCGGCAGCAGGACCGGCCCTTTCGCGGGTAAACCCGCTCCCACAGACTGTGCATTCCCTGTGGGAGCGGGTTTACCCGCGAAGAGGCCGGCACTGACAACACAGGGCGGCCAGGTGCCGAACTCCGTCAGAACAGCACCGGTCTTGCTCAGGTCACGAAGCGTTGATCCAGATGGTCTTCAGCTCCGTGTACTGGTCATGGGCCCAGATGGACTTGTCGCGCCCACCGAAGCCGGACTCCTTGTAGCCACCGAATGGCGTGGTGACATCCCCTTCGCCGAAGCAGTTGACCGTAACCACGCCCGCACGGATTTCACGCGACAGGCGCAGCGCATTGCGCAGGCTGCCGGTGTAGGCCGAGGCCGCCAGGCCGTAGACGGTGTCGTTGGCCAGCTCGATCGCCTCGTCGATGGTCTCGAAGCTGGTCACGCTCAGCACCGGGCCGAAGATTTCCTCGACGAACAGCTTGTTGTCGCGGCCAACGTTGTCGACGATGGTCGGCTGCACGAACACGCCGTCCTCGGTCTCGCCACCCTGGACGATACTGAGCTTGTGCTCGGCGGCGTATTCCAGGTACGACTTGACCTTCTCGAAGTGCGACTTGCTGACCATGGCGCCCAGGCGGTTGTCCGGGTCCAGCGGGTCGCCCAGCTTCCAGTCCTTCAGGTGCTTGGCGATCAGGCCCAGCAGCTGATCCTTCACGTCCTTGTGCACGATCAGGCGCGAAGAAGCGGAGCAGTTTTCGCCCATGTTCCAGAACGCACCAGCGGTGACGAACTGGGCCACTTCGTCCAGGTCCTCGCAGTCGTTCATGACCACGGCCGGGTTCTTGCCACCCAGCTCCAGGACGATGCGCTTGAGGTTGGACTCGGCGGCGTACTTCAGGAACAGGCGGCCGGTGTCGGTGGAGCCGGTGAAGCTGACCATCGGGATGTCCATGTGGCGGCCAATGGCCTCGCCCACTTCACGACCACCGCCAGGCACCAGGTTGAACACGCCTGCAGGAATGCCCGCCTCATGGGCCAGTTCGGCCACGCGCAGGGCGCTGAGGGTGGTTTCCTTGGCCGGCTTGACCACGATCGAGCAACCGGCGGCCAGCGACGGGGCAATCTTCCAGGCCAGCATCAGCAGCGGGAAGTTCCACGGCAGTACCAGGCCGACCACGCCGATGGCCTCGCGCACCACCATGGTCACGGCGGCATTGCCGGTCGGCGCCGTGGCGTCGTAGATCTTGTCGATCAGCTCGGCGTGCCAGCGGATGGTGTGGATGGTTTCCGGCACGTCGACGTTCTGGCACTCGCTGACCGGCTTGCCGCTGTCCAGCGCTTCCAGCACGGCCAGCTCGTGGGCGTTGTCTTCCAGCAGCTGGGCGAACTTCAGCAGCACGTGCTTGCGGTCGTTCGGCTGCATCTTCGACCAGGTGCCCTGTTCGAACACGCGCTTGGCGGCGGCCACGGCCACGTTCACGTCGTTGACGTCGCAGGCGGCGACTTCGGCCAGCTGCTTGCCGGTGGCCGGGTTGGTGGTGACGAAGGTGTTGCCCGAGATGGCATCACGGAACTCACCGTCGATGAACGCCTGGGTACGCAGTTGCAGTTCGGCGGCGAGGGCCGCGTATTGTTCCTTGCTCAGCAAATCGGCCATTTTCAAGCACCTCCGGTGATCTGTGCGATGTTGCGCTTGAGTTCAGTGACCACGCGCTGCAGTTCCTGCTTCTCGGCGGCATCCAGGTCGTACAGCGGCTTGCGTACGCCACCGGTGCTCAGGCCGTTGAGGGCGCAGCCGTACTTGATCGACTGGACGAACTTGCCGCCTTCGAGGAAGTCCATCAGCGGCATCATGGCGCCCATGATCTTGCGGCCTTTGTCGAAGTCCTTCTCGATCACACAGGCCTCGTACAAGGCCACGTGCTCGCGCGGGATGAAGTTGGAACCGGCGCAGACCCAGCTCTTGGCACCCCAGGCAAAGAACTCCAGGGCCTGGTCGTCCCAGCCGCACGACAGCTGGATGTTCGGGCGCTGGATGGCCAGGCGGTGCAGCTGGCCCATGTCACCGGAGCTTTCCTTGATGGCGACGATGTTCTTCACGTCGGCCACGGCGTCGAAGAACTCTTCGCCCATGCTCACGCTCATGCGGCCCGGGTAGTTGTAGAGCATGATCGGCAGGCCGGCGGCGGCGTCGACGGCTTTGACGTGCAGGGCGATTTCCTGCTGGGTCGGCAGTGCGTACGGCGGGGTGCCCACCAGCAGTGCGTCGGCCTTGATTTCCTTGGCGTGCTGGGCGAAAGCCACGGCGTCTTCGGTGCGGATGCCACCGGTGCCGACGATCAGTGGCAGGCGGCCGGCCAGCACGTCCTTGGCCTGGGCGGCCAGGTCGATGCGCTCCTGGGTGGTGTGGGCGTAGTACTCGCCGGTGGAGCCACCAATGATGACGCCGTGGATTTTCGACTCGACCAGGTATTCGAGGACCTCGGCGAACGCCGCCTTGTTGATCGAGCCGTCCGCAGCCAGTGGAGTGATTGCCGGGGTGTAGATGCCTTCGAATTTCACGGTAGGTTCTCCAGTGCGTTGCTCAGTGTTGTAAAGGCCGCAGCGGATCGACGCTGCGGCGGGTCGTCATGAATTCAGCTCAGCGAAGCCGCTTGTTGCAGGTTGAGCGAGCGGGTTTCCGGGGCCAGGGCAACGGAGAAGGCCAGGCCGACGAAGGTCACCGCGGCGGCGGCATACATGGTGGCGCCGATGCCATAGCTATCGAGGGCGATGGGCACCAGCCAGGTGCCGACCGCAGCACCGACCCGCGACATCGAGGTGCCCACGCCAACGGCACCGGCACGGATTTCGGTAGGGAACAGTTCGTTGGGGTACACCAGCTGCAACACCTGGGCGCCACCGATAAACAAGGCGTAGGCGCCGAACAGGGCGAGGATCAGCATCTCGTTGCCGTTGCTGAAAGCGCCCAGGCCCAGCAACGCCAGCCCCGACCAGAAGAAGCTGTGCAGCAGCGTGGTGCGGCGGCCGATGGTGTTCAGCAGGCGGGTGCCGATGATGCAACCGACCACGAACAGGCAGGTGATGGCGACCGACCCGATGGCGGCCCAGTCCCCTTTCAGGTTCAGTGCACCCAACACTTTCGGAGCGAAGGCGTAGACGGCGAACACCGGGATCACCGAGCAGGTCCAGAACATGGTGACGAACAGCATGCGCTTGCCGTAGCCGGAGTGCAGCAGGCTGAAGAACGACAGCTTGCGGGTCTTGGGCTCTTCCGGCAGGTTCTTCAGCGAGAAATCTCTGCCGTAGACGCGCTTGATCACCTGCTCGGCTTCGGCCGAACGGCCTTTGCTGATCAGCCAGCGCGGCGATTCGGGGGTGCCTATACGGATCGCGAACAGCAGCGCGCCGATCACCGAGGCACTGGCCAGCACCAGGCGCCAGGCATCATCGCCACCGTGGCGCAGGATCGCTTCACCGACCATGTAGGCGCAGGCGGCACCGGCGAACCACAGCACGGTCAGGGTGGCCAGGCGTGGGCCACGGTTCTTCTTGGGCAGGAACTCCACCAGCAGCGAGGTGGCCACCGGGTATTCGATGCCCACCGCGATGCCGATGGCGAAGCGCAGCAGGAACAGGACCATCGCCGATTCCACCCAGAACTGCGCGATCGAGGCCAGGATGAACAGGGTCGGGCCAACGAAGAACACGCGCTTGCGGCCGAAGCGGTCGGTCAACCAGCCGCCGAAGAAGCCACCGAAGAAAATGCCGATCAGCGCCGAAGCGGCGATCATGCCCTGCCAGAAACTGGTCAGGTTGAGGCCTGCCGACATCTGCACCATGGCAACGCCGATGATGCTCAATACATAGCCATCGACGAACGAGCCGCCACCGGAACGCAGGGTCAGCAACTGGTGAAAGTTGTTGATCGGTACATCTTCAATCGAAACATTTGGACTTGTCATTGTTGTTCCTGCCACTTCTGTTACATGCACAAATTCAAGGCGAGCGTGCCCGCGAAACTGAAAACAGCGTTCAGCCCCGGGTGACCGGCCTGTTGGCCGATCATCAATTTCGGGCAAAGGGTGCCCGTGCCGGCTAAATCGCCACCGGCATCAAGTGTTCAAAGTTGCAACGCCGTCAGCGGTCAGCTTTCTTTGCCAGCGCGGAACTGCCCCCACATCAGGTTGGCGTTCAAGCCCAGGGAAACCAGGGGCTGCGGCGGGTTTGCACAAGGCCCGGGAGCGTTGAGCAAGAACTCGATCAGTTCGTTCTTGTCGCCGGCCAGCCAGTCGGCCAGCAACTTGCCGGTGACAGTGCCACGGGTAACACCCAGGCCGTTGCAGCACATTGCGCCGACAACATTGGGCGCCAACTTGCCAAAGAACCCCATGTGGTTACGCGACAGTGCCAGTGCACCGCCCCAGGTGTATTCGAAGTTCACTCCGGGCAGCATCGGGAAACGCCGGGCGAACGATTCGCGGTGGCGCTGGACGAAGCGGTCCAGGTATTTGCGGTTGCTGCGCCCGTCGGGGTTGTAGCTGAAGCTGTTGCGGATCAGCAGGCGGTTGTCGACGGTGCGGCGCATGGTGGTGCCGAACGGGTCGGCCGGGATCACGCCCCAGTAGGGTTTGCCGCCCAGGCGCGCCTGCTCTTCCTCGGTCAGCGGGCGGGTGATGCTGCCGTAGGTGAACACCGGCAGCATGCGGCCCTTGAGGAAGCCGAAGCTCATGCCGAAGGCGTTGGTGGTGAGCACCAGCTTGTCGGCGGTGATCGAACCGTTGGCATGACGCAGCACTACCTTGTCGCCGTAGTCGACCTCGGTGATGGGCGTACGTTCATACAGCGAAACGTTGGACGGCAGGCTGTCGGCCAGGCCTTTGACCAGCGCCGACGGCTGCAGCAAGGCGGTGCCGGGGGTGAACAGGCCCTTGCGGTAGAAATGCGTGCCGATGTGCTCGGGCAGGTCGCGGCCTTCGATCACTTCGTAGGGCTGGCCGAGCTTGTCCAGACCGCGGCGGTAGGCATCCAGCACGGCGATGCCGCGGTCTTCGACGGCCGCCTGGTACTTGCCGCAGTGGCGGAACTGGCACTCGATATCGTAGCGCTCGATCAGCTCCTTGATGTAGGACTGGCCACCCAGGTTGAGCTTGAGGACGGTCTTGGCGATGTCGATGTCGCCGATGTAGTCCTCGGCGCCGATGTCGTGCGGCAGGTCGATGGCAAAGCCGGCGTTGCGCCCGGAGGTGCCAAAGCCGACCTCCTGGGCCTCGATCAGCACGATCTCGTCGTCCGGGAAGTTCGTTGCCAGCTGCCGTGCGGCAGCCAGGCCGGTGAAACCGGCGCCGACCACCACCCAGCGCGCCTGACTGTGGCCACTGTGGGCCGGCCTTGGCGTGCGGGGCTTGCTCAGGTGATACCAGCCACAGGTGGCATCATCGGCAGGTAACGAACTAATTCTTGTCATGTCACTAACCTGGTTCTTGTTGTCGACGGGTGGTCAGCGCCAGTTGCCTGACCTTGGTAACTCATATCTGAATCGGTACATCCAGCCCTTGCGGCGCGGCGTACTCGGCCATGCGCCGGCGCGACAGCTCGAAGTGCTCGCGCACCAGCTGGCCGGCAGCTTGCGGGTCGCGGCGCTCGATGGCCTGGATCATCTGGTCGTGCTGCTCGCAGGCGATCTCGAGGTCGTGCTGCATGTCATCGGTGGTCGGGTGGCGGTAGAAAATCTTGCCCAGCCGGGTGTGGTCGATCAGCAGGCGACGCAGGCTTGGCAGCAGGTAGTCGTTGTGCGCCATCTTGCCGATTTCCAGGTGGAAGGCGTCGTTGTAGAGCACACGGTTTTCCACGTCGCGCTCTTCGATGGCCTGGCGGAACAGGGCCTGGATACCTTTGAGCACTTCGATCTCGGCGGCGCTGGCATAGGTGGCGGCCAGCTGGGTGGTGGCGATGTAGATCAGCGGGGCGGCGACGAAGAAGCTGTGCAGCGACTCGTGGTTCATGGCAGCGACACGTGGCGCGCGGTTGGCTTCCAGTTCGATGTAGCCTTCGGCGGCGATCTGGCGCAGCAGCTCACGCACTGGCGGGCGCGACAGGCCGAACTCGTCGCACAGGGCCAGTTCGTCCACCACCGCGCCCGGGGCCAGTTCCATGCTGAGGATCCGGCGGCGCAGCGCTTCGGCGAGGACGGCCTTGCGGTCCTGCGGCACTTCTGCACTGAGTGGTTGGACGGTGGCTTTCATGGCGGCCTTCTTTGTTGTCATAGAGCTGTGTCTACTATTTGTATAACGACTATAGGGCACTGTTAGACAATATGTCTACAGCATTTTCGATGAACGGTGAAATCTGTCTGGGCCTTTGTTTTCAGGGGGTCCAGCGGGTTCAAGGGTGAGATTAAACACCCCTTGGGGCTGCATTGCCAAACCGGGCAGAAAATTATCCATATCAGACAAATGGGCAAAATTTGCCGGCCCTTTCGCGGGTAAACCCGCTCCCACAGGATCACCACAGGACTTGAGCACAGTGGTACCCCTGTGGGAGCGGGTTTACCCGCGAAAGGGCCGGCACAAACAAAAAAGCCACCTGCAGGCAGGTGGCTCTCTTCCATTCACACAAATTTCTTCACGCGGTTGCCAAGGCCTCCCGCCGCGCATGCCGCTTGCTGGTAATCACCCCCAGCACCAGGATCACCAGGGCCAGCGCCAGGGTCAGCGATACCTCCATGCGGTGCTTGGGCATGACGAACATGGTGCCGAGGGCAAAGATGATGAAACCGATCACCGCATAGGTCAGCCATGGGTACAGCCACATGCGGAAGGCAATCTCGACATTCTGCCGCTGCAGGATGGCGCGCATGCGCAGTTGCGAGAAGGCAATCGCCAGGTACACCAGCAACGCGATCGACCCGGAACTGGCCAGCAGGAAGGCAAACACCTCGGCCGGGGCGAAGTAGTTGACGATGGTCGCCAGCATGCCGATCAGCGTGCTGCCGATCACCGCCGCACGTGGCACGCCCACCTTCGAGGTGCGCTGGATGAAGCCTGGCGCATCACCGCGCTTGCTCAGCGAGTAGAGCATCCGCGACGAAATGTAGATCGACGAGTTCAGGCAGCTGGCCACCGCCACCAGTACCACGATGTCCACCAGTTGCTTGGCGTAAGGAATGTTCATGATTTCCAGCGCCCGCTGGTACGAACCCTGTACCGGCAGCAGCGGGTCGTTCCACGCCACCACCGAGATGATCACGAAGATCGACAGCAGGTAGAACACGCTGATGCGCCAGATCACCGAACGGGTGGCCTTGGCGATGTTGCGCGCCGGGTCTTTCGATTCGGAGGCGGCGATGGTGACCGCTTCGGTGCCCAGGTAGCTGAACATGGTGGTCAGCAAGGCACCGATGATCGCGGTCCAGCCATTGGGCATGAAGCCGCCCTGCTGCTCCAGCAGAAGTGGCAGGCCACTGACTTCACGCCCCGGCAATACGCCAGCCAGGGCTGCGGCGCCCAGGGCGATGAAGGCGACGATGGCGATGACCTTGAGCATGGCGAACCAGAACTCGAACTCGCCGTACTTGGCCACGCTGAACAGGTTGGTGGCGGTCAGCAGCACGGTCATGCTAAGGGCGAAGAACCAGGCATCGATGTGCGGGAACCAGTTGTTGAGCACCACGCCGGCGGCAATGGCTTCGATGGGAATCACCAGCACCCAGAACCACCAGTACAGCCAGCCGATGGTAAAGCCGGCCCAGCGGCCGATGGCGCGGTCTGCGTAGGTGGAGAACGAGCCGGTATCGGGGCTGGCGACGGCCATTTCCCCGAGCATGCGCATCACCAGCACCACCAGCGCGCCGGCCAGTGCATAGGCGACGATGGCTGAAGGGCCGGCCGCCGCAATGGCGTGCCCGGAGCCGATGAACAACCCGGCACCGATCACCCCGGCGATGGAGAGCATGGTCACATGGCGTTGCTTGAAGCCTTGCGCCAGCTGATTGCTGGCGCCACTCGCGCTTGTCATTGTCATCCTGATCCCTGCTTTTGTTTTCTTTGTGGGGGGACGTGAAGCTCCTGGATCGAAACCCAGCGTGGATGAGCTTCGCGCCCGGTCACGGTACGCCAGCGAGGGGGCGGTCAAGTTGACTGGATCCGCCACGGACTTGACCATAAGTGACATCGGTTCCTTTGAAAGGCGCATGGCAGAGCCTTCTATGCGACAGGGGATGTCGTTCGGCATACCGAGTGAACGATGACGGCGGCCAGCGGGTCAGCTGCTTACACTTCACGAGGAGGCCTTGCCATGCTCGATATCCATTCCGCGACGGCATCGTCGCAGCACAATGTTCATGGGCTGGAACGGGTCAGCTCGCTGGCCGGGGGGGCGCTGATGTTCAGCAAGGGGATGCGCCATGGCGGCCTGGTCGGCTTGCTGCAGATGGTGGTGGGAGGTTTGGCGGTGGCCCGCGGTGTCAGCGGGCATTGCTCGACCAAGGCCTGGTGGCAGCGGCATCGCCAGGAATACCAGCGGCTGCGTGCGGACATCGAGCGCAGTGCGGCGGAGCTGGAGGCGTTGCGGGCCAGTGCCGACGCGGCGACGCAGGGGGTGACGGTGACCGGGAAGGATCCGTTGGCTGGCAGTTGAGTTTTGCACTGCCTGTGCCGGCCTCTTCGCGGGTGAACCCGCTCCCACAGGGACGGCACCGTCTTGAGGGCAGTACATTACCTGTAGGAGCAGCCTTGTGCTTCGAAAGGGCCAGTATGATCAAAGAGGGTCTGTGGCTGTAATTGCCTCTTCGCAGCACAAGGCTGCTCCTACAGGGCAACGAGAAACCTGTGGGAGCGGGTTCACCCGCGAAGAGGCCGGTACGGGCGAAAGAGGTGCTCAGCGCAACGCCTTGCTCTGCAACACCTCGGAGCGCCGCCCCAGCACGTTCTCGCTGATCTGTATGAAGTCTTCGGTGCTGACGCTGGGCAGGCGCATCAGCCCGCGCGCCACATCGTCCAGCGAGCGTTTGGCCTGGGTGTGGATGCGGATTTCCTTGTCCAGCGCCTGCAGCAACATCACCCCCCGCGCCACCTGCGCCGGGGTGGCATGCTCGCCCTTGAGCCGGGTGACCTTGGCGCCCTGCTTGCTCAGGCGCGCCTGCCAGGCCTGGTAACGGTCGTCACTCACCCCGCCCGAGCGGCGCAGCAACTCGCTGGCGTAGTAGTCGGTCAGGCTTTCCACCAGCCAGTCACTGCCGTCACGCCCATGGATCTGCGCAAACAGTTGCACCACTTCGCGCAGCAACGGGCTGCTGCCGTTCTCGCTGACCATAGGCCGGGCACTGTGCAGGTACAACGAGCCCTGCGCGGCCATCGCCCCGCGCCACATGCCGTCGCGGGCACCGACCAACAGCAGCTTCGGCGGGTTGCGCGGGAACACCGCCTGCAATTGCGGCCAGACAAAGGTCAGCATGGTCAGGTTGTCCATGCGCCGCATACCCTGCCCCACCGGTGCGGCCACGGTGACGTCGGTTTCGCCCAGGCGGGCGCGGCGGCTACCCAGGTCGCCGGCGAGCATCCAGCCGGTAGGGCGGTCGAACAGGCGCGAAACGTTGTCGATGCGGAACTTGTCCTTGCCGATGCGCGGCCAGGAAGTCTCGATGCTCTTCCAGCCTTCGGGCAGGTCGAACGCCAGCCGCGCCACCAGCTCGGTGCCATCCTGCTGGTCGAGGCGCGCAGGCGGTACCAGCTGGTCGCCGAGGAACAGCGCCCAATGCGGGGTGATGCGCGACGAATAGGCGCCGCTGCCGCGTTTCTGGTCCAGCTGCACGCGGTAGCTGAGGCTGGTCTTGCCGGCCGCCGGTTGCCACACGCCGCGCTGGCCCTGCAGTTGCCATTGGCCATCAGCCTGGAAGCCGCTGTAGGCCCCGGCCTTGCCCAGGTCGAAGTCCAGGCTGCGCACGGCACTGCCTTCGGCCAAGGTGAGGCGGACCTCCGCCTGGCCACTGGCCGGCAACAGGCGCACCTGGTAGTCGAGGTCGACCTTTTTCGCCCAGGCCGGCGAACTGGCCATCAGGCCAAACAGCAACAACAGCTGGCAACGCATACAGAAACTCCTTGTTTCCCCGTGGCAGCGGGCCGCGCCGGTCAGCTGGCGCGGAAGATCAGGTGGTCTTCCCAGTCGTCTTCGTGCACATCGTGTTCACTGAGCATGCGCCCCGACTGGGAAATGCGCTGTTCATGGACCTGCTGGCGATCGCCGCAGACCAGGTGGTGCCAGGCCGGCAGGTCCTTGCCCTCACTGACCAGGCGGTAGCCGCAGGTGCTCGGCAGCCACTTGAACTGGTCGGCCTTGCCCGGGGTGAGCTGGATGCAGTCAGGTACCTGGGCGAAGCGGTTGGGGTAATCGCTGCACTGGCAGGTGTGCAGATCCAGCAGTTTGCAGGCGATGCGCGTGTAATAGACGCTGTTGTCGTCCTCGTCCTCGAGCTTTTGCAGGCAGCACAGGCCGCAGCCGTCGCACAGCGACTCCCACTCTTGCGGGCTGAGTTGTTCGAGGGTCTTGCGCCGCCAGAACGGCGCGTTTTCAGCGATCATGACACGGGTTTCCTGCATTCATCGTGGGGCCACGGCGCGCGGCGGCGCCAGTCTAGAGCCTGGCCTTCGGCAAAGCCAGACCGCTTGTCAGTCGCGACGCAACGCAGTAGCGTGCGCGTTTCCCGTCCTTTTGCAGGAGCCGCCATGAGCGCCACCCCCCGCATTGCCGATTACGCCATCAACGAGCAGTTCATCAACCGCTGGTCGCCACGTGCCTTCACCGCCGAGCCGATCAGCGAAGAGACCCTGCTGAGCTTCCTCGAAGCCGCACGCTGGGCACCGTCGGCGTACAACTCGCAGCCTTGGCGCTTCCTGTATGCCCGCCGCGACACGCCGAACTGGGAGCGCTACCTGAACCTGCTGGTGCCGTTCAACCGCAGCTGGGCGCAACAGGCTTCGGCGCTGGTGCTGGTCATTTCCAAGACCACCTTCGCGGCACCCGGCGCCACTGAAGAAAAGCCGGCGCTGTGGCACACCTTCGACACAGGTTCCGCCTGGGGGCACCTGGCCCTGCAAGCCAGCATCAGCGGCTGGCACACCCATGGCATGGCCGGTTTCGACCAGGAACTGGCGCGTCAGGAGTTGAAGGTTCCGGAAGGCTACGTGCTGCATGCCATGGTGGCGATTGGCAAGCTGGGTGACAAGGCCAGCCTGGACGAAGCCCTGCAGGCGCGGGAAGTACCGAGCCCGCGCAAGCCACTGAGCGAGCTGGCTGCCGAGGGTGATTTCAGCCTGTAAGCCTTGCATTGGCTGTACCGGCCTCTTCGCGGGCTCGCCCGCTCCCACAGGTACAACACACCCTTCGAGGGCGGCGCAATACCTGTGGGAGCGGGCAAGCCCGCGAAAAGGCCAGCACAGGCACTACAAAATCAATAGCCCCGGGCGAAGTCCACTTCACCTCGCAACCCCTGCCCCGCCACATACGCCCGCACATTCTCGACAAACAACCGCACCATCGCCGCCGGCGAGGTGGGCGCCGAGCTGTGCCCGGTCAGCAGCAAGCCCCACGCCGTCCAGAACGGGTGTTGCCTGGGCAACGGCTCCTGCCGGCAGACATCGATCACCGCCCCAGCCAGGTGCCCTTCCTTCAGCGCCTCGACCAGGTCAGCGTCGACCACCGCCGCCCCACGCCCGGCATTGATGAACAGCGCCGTGGGCTGGAAGCACTTGAACAGTGCCGCGTCATACAGGTCGTGGGTGGCCGGGGTATCCGGCAGCAGGTTGAGCACGTAGTCGACCTGGCCAACCATGCGCGGCAGGTCGGCCAACGCCGCGACCTCGACGAACGGCGCCTGCTCGCGGGCGCTGCTGGCAACGCCATACAGCACCACGCCAAACGCCTGCAGGAACTCGGCCACCCGCTGGCCAATGTCGCCAGTGCCGACGATCAGCACCTTGCGGCCTTCCAGGGTACGCCCCGGGCGGTCGTCCCAACGCCGCTCGACCTGGCTGACCAGGCGCGACAGCACCTCGCGCTCATGGCCGAGCATGTAGGTGAGCATGTACTCAGCCATCACCTGGCCAAAGATGCCCACGGCGCGGGTCAGGCGATAGTCGCGCGGCAGGCCCTCGGCCAGCAGCGGGGTGATACCGGCCCAGGTGGACTGCATCCAGACCGGCTTGTGGCCCTGGCGCAGCAGGCTTGCCAGCAGGTCCGGCTGGCCCAGCCACACCGGGCACTGTGGCGCCTGGCCGGCCAGTTCGGCGGAGTCGCCGCTGGTCAGGATCTCCAGCTCTGGCGCGGCTGCGCGCAAAATCTCGGCGTATCGAGCATGATCATGCTCAGCAATCAGTACTCGCATGATCAGGCAGGGTCGTTACGGCGCAGCAACTCTTCGGGCAGATGCTCGATGTAGTCGTCTTCCGGCGGCGGCATCTGCAGGTGGTAACCCTGGTTGTCGAGGTTTTCCAGCACCTTGGCGATATCCTCGCGGGCCAGCTTGCGCTCGGGGGTAAGCACCAGGTCGAAGGCGTGCACGGGGGTGCCGAAGAACGGCAGCAGGCCTTCGGGCACGCGCTCCAGGCCGTCGGCCTTGAGCACGTACAGGTACATTTCGTTCTTGCGGGGGCTCTTGTAGATAGAGCAAATGCGTTTCATCGGGTCTCTCCGGCGCCTGCCAGGCTGTCCAGCAGGGCCTGGCCCATGCGCTCACGGCGCCAGCCGCGCAGCGAATCGGGCAATTGATAGGGGCCATTGGGGTAGCCGCTCTTGAGCAGCGCTTCCAGGGCTTTCTTGCGCAGCATCAGCTCGGGGGCAATGCCCAGGCGCTCACCTTCGGCCTGGCCGATGGCACGCAGCTGCTTGAGGATGCCGCTGGCCTCGATCGGCAAAGGCTCGGGCAAGGCCTGTGGCCATTGCTCGGCTGGCAAGCTGGCGGCACGCTTGATCAGCTGGATGAGGAACTCACCGTCCTGACGAATGGTGCGCGGATGCATCTCGTCGATCTTGGCCAGCGCCGACAGGTTGTTCGGCTGGCTCTTGGCCATGGGCCACAGCGAGTGCTCCTTGAGAATGCGGTTGCGCGGCACGTCGCGGTTGCGCGCTTCACGCTCGCGCCAGGCGCACAGCTCACGCAGCACTGCCAGTTGCTGGGGGGCCAGCTTCCAGGCCAGCTTGACGTCGCGGTACAGGCTTTCGGGCTCGACTTCGCGGCGCAATGCGGCCACCAGCTCGGCGCCGTCCTCCAGCACCCAGGCGTACTTGTCGTCACTCAGGCGCGGGCGCAACACGGTGAACAGCTCGGCCAGGTGCACGGCATCCTCGGCGGCATAGCTGACCTGGGTTTCCGAGAGCGGGCGCTGCAGCCAGTCGGAACGGGTTTCGCCCTTGGGCAGGTCGATCCCCAGCACTTCCTGCACCAGGCGCGAATAGCCCATGGAGAAGCCCAGGTTCAGGTAGCCGGCGGCCAGTTGGGTGTCGAACAGCGGCTGTGGCAGCTTGCCGGTCAGGCGCAGCAGCACTTCGAGGTCTTCGCTGCAGGCGTGCAGCACCTTGACCACGCCGCTGTCATCCAGCAGTTCGGCCAGGGGTTGCCAGTTGCCGATCAGCAACGGGTCGATCAGGAAGGCACGCTGGCCATCGCCGATCTGGATCAGCCCGGCTTTCGGGTAGAAGGTGTCGACCCGCATGAATTCGGTGTCGACGGCGACAAAGGGCAGCTGATGCCAGTCGCGGCAGTGTTCGGCCAGGCTCTGGTCGTCACGGATCCAGTGTATTTCGATGGCCACGAGGCTCTCCCACTAACATTGGCGCGCAGTATATACGGCGCGGGCACTGCTGGTGAAACCCGGGCCATCCTTGATATCGATCAGCGGTGCTGTTGGCGTGTGCAGGCAGCAGCAACTCTCGTGCGCAAAATCCGCAAGCTTCGCGCTCCCACAAAGACCGCGCAAGCTAGCGGTTTTTGAATGCGCTTTGCCTCAGCGCTTGGCCGCCAGCCATGGCCGGCAGCTGGCGAACATGTCCAGCGACTGCTGGTAGACCTCGGTGTGCACCTGCAACAGGCCGAGCATCGAGTGGAACAGGTTGTCCTGCGACAGCGGTGCATCGCTGAGCTTGGCCAGGCAGTCGGTGTCGACGCCGAAGTCCTCCTTGTAGCTGTCGGAGAACCAGGTCAGCAGCGGCACGTGCTTCTGCTGCTCGGGGGCGATGGCGTAAGGCGTGCCGTGCAGGAACAGGTTGTACTCACCCAGCGACTCGCCATGGTCGGACAGGTAGATCATCGCCGTGTCGACCTTGTCCTGCTTGCTGCGCAGGGTGTCGATCAGCGAGGCCAGTACCTTGTCGGTATAGGCCAGGGTGTTGTCGTAGCCGTTGACGATTTCCTGTTCGCTGCACTGGTCCAGCGCGTTGCTCTGGCACACCGGGGCAAAGCGCTGGTCGGCGCCGGGGTAGCGCTTGAAGTATTCAGGCCCGTGGCTGCCCATCTGGTGCAGCACCAGCACGGTGTCCTTGTCGAGGTTGTCGATCAGCTCACCCAGGCCCTGCAGCAGGATCTGGTCATGGCATTCACCATCAGCGCACAACTGCGGGTCCTGGAGTTTGCTGACATCGATGAACTGCACGCGGTCGCAGGTGCCCTTGCAGCCCGACTGGTTGTCACGCCACTGCACCGCCAGGCCGGTACGCTGGAGGATGTCCAGCAACCCTTCGCGGTTCTTCGCCACGCGGGCATCGTAGTCCTTGCGCTTCATGCCAGAGAACATGCACGGCACCGAAACGGCGGTTTCCGTGCCGCAGGAGTGCACATCGGAGAACGCCAGCAGGCCCTGTTCCCTGGCAAGGTTCGGTGTGGTATCGCGGTTGTAGCCAAGCACGCCGAAGTGGTCTGCCCGCGCACTTTCGCCCACCACCAGCACGGTCAGCGACTTGCGTTCGTGCTTTTGCCAGGCGGCATCACGCTTGGCATCTTCGCCATAATGCTGGAAGGGCCGCGATGCGGTACCGACGCGCTCGCTGACATAACCGATGGAGGCACCCACGATATTGCTGGGGGTGAGCATCAGGCGCAGTTCGTGGTGGTTGCGAAACAGCGACGACAGGCCCTGGTAGTTGACCAGTGCCACCGAGCCCAGGGCCACCACGCAGGCACCGCCAACCACCAGCTTGCCGAGCAGTTCACGGTGCCAGGCGCGATAGGCGATCGGCGCCTTCCACAACAGCACCGAAGGCACTACACCGAGGCCCAGGATATACAAGGCAAACTTCAACGAAAGCAGGTCACGCACTTCCGCCACGTTGGTTTCCGCGATATTGCGGAACATGCCCGCGTCAATAAGTACGCCGTACTGGCTCATGAAGTAAGCCACGCCCGCGCCGCTCATGAACAACACGACAAGTATTGGCTTCAATATATAACGGAAGGCGAACAACGTGAGGATCAGGTTGAACGCGAACAGCATCAGCACGGCAAACGCCAGGCTCAGCCAAAGCCCCGGAAAACCGGGCGGCACGACTTGTTCAAGATGCTGCCAGAGGAAGACATTGAAGCCGATCAGCAGGTAAAGGCTGGCCAGCAGCGTGACCCATTCAGTCCGCAGGGATTTGAAGTTGAGCATCAGTGTTCGCAATCAAGAGTGATTATCAGCCCGAGGGCCTGCGCGGCACCGGGGAAACTTGGCTGAACTCTAGAAAGCATGCCATCAATATTTTGTGAAAAAGACGCCAACAAATTCGTGAGCAGGCGCCTTTTCTACATTAAAAGAAGTTCATTCAGCGCTTGTTCAGCCTGGCAGGCGTGCCTTGGCATACGGCTCGCGGTCGATGTCCAGCACTTCCACGCACAGCTGGATATCAAGCCCGGGTTGCTCGGGGATGGCGTCACGCAACACGTCGAGCAGGCTGGTGGACAATTGCGTCTTGACCTCGGGCGAGCGCCCGCTGAGGATGGCCAGGCGCACATGGGCAAAGGCACGCTCGCCGGGCGCAGTGCCCACCCGATAGTGCTTGAAGGCTTCGGCGCGGCTTTTGATATCGGCCTCGTCGGCGAACTGGCCACTTCCGACCAGGGCATGGTTCAGGCGCAGCAGCAGGACGTCGACATTCAGCTCACGCAGGTTGTCGCTGTATTCGAGGTTCAGGTGAGGCATGGCGCAGGTTCCGGGTCACGGGGGAGATGCGACAGCCTACCCCAGTCCCCTACCTGCGCAAAGACGACTATCCTCAAAGGTCAGAACCATCCGCCAACCCCCCGACAGAGGTGAAGAAATGCCAGTTCCGCATGATCTGCTCGCTGACCTGCACGTTACCGCTGATGCATTCCAGGCGCTCATGGACAAGGACCAGACGCTGCACTCACTGCACAAGGAATACAACGCAAAAGACAAAGAGGTGGTCGCTGCCGAAGGCAACGGCACCAACGACGAAACCGTCAACCGCCTGCGCAAGGAGCGCTTGCAGATCAAGGACAAGATCGAACGGATCATTCATCCGCCCAAATCCAGATAGATACCACAGGCCTGCACGGCCCCCTGTAGGAGCGGCCTTGTGTCGCGATGGGCTGCGCAGCAGCCCCGAAAATCTCGACAGAGACATAGATTTTGGGGCTGCTGCGCAGCCCATCGCGACACAAGGCCGCTCCTACAACCGCATCATCACGAGCCAGCAGCCGCAGCCTTCAACGCCCCATCCAGGTCCTCGACCAGGTCACGGTAATCCTCGATCCCCACCGACAACCGCAGCAGGTTCTCGCTGATCCCCATCACGCCCTTCTGCTCCGGGCTCAGCGAGCAGTGCGACATGCTCCAGGAGTGGTTGATCATGCTTTCCACCCCGCCCAGCGAGTCGGCCAGCACGAAGATCTGCAGCGCCTCCACCAGGCGGTTGAGCGCGGCGCGGTCGCCCTTGACCTTCATCGCCACCACCGCCCCGCCACTGCGCATCTGCCGTTTGCACAGCTCATGCTGTGGGTGGCTCTCCAGCCCCGGGTAATACACCTGCTCGATCTGCGCGTGGCTTTCGAGGAAGCGAGCCACCTGCAGGGCATTGGCACACTGGCGCTCCATGCGCACATCCAGGGTCTTCAGACCGCGCAGGGCCAGGTAGCAGTCGAACGGCCCCTGCACCGCGCCAATCGCCATGCTGATGCGGCGCAGGCGCGCCAACAGCGCATCATTGGCAGCTACCACCACGCCACCGGTGAGGTCGGAGTGGCCGCCGATGTACTTGCTGGCCGAGTGCATCACCAGGTCCACGCCCAAGGTGATCGGGCGCTGGTTCCACGGCGAGCAGAAGGTGTTGTCGATGCAGGTGAGGATGCCCCGCGACTTGGCCAGGTCGCACACCGCCTTGATGTCGACCAGGTGCAGCAACGGGTTGGTCGGCGACTCGATCCAGATCAGCTGGGTTTCCGGCTTGATGGCGGCGGCCACCGCCTCGAGGTCGTTGAGGTCGACGTAGGTGGTGGTCAGGCCCGAGGTGCGGCTGCGGTAGTCTTCCATGATGCGGAAGGTGCCGCCGTACACGCCGTTCATCACCACCACGTGGGCATCCTTGGGCAGCAGCTCCAGCACGGTGGCGGTGGCGTTCACACCCGAGGCGCAGGCGACCGCGCCAACGCCCTCTTCCAGGGCGGCGACACAGGTTTCATAGGCATGCCGGGTGGGGTTGCCGACGCGGCTGTAGGAGTATTCCGGCTTGTCGTCCAGGCTGCGTTTGGTGAACGAGCTGGCGGTGACGATCGCCGGGAAAATAGCGTTATCGGCGACGCTGAACTGCTCACCGGCGTGAATGGTACGGGTGGCGAAATTGCGCGGCTTGTCGGACATGGTCAGGCCCATTGGCAGAGTGAAAGCTGCAACTATCGCACAACCCAAATCTTCTGGCCTTGGGGTAATCTGTGAAATATTTTTCTCCACGGCCCACGCGCGATATGGACAGCTTCGACCAGCACATTCTCACCCTGCTTCAGCGCGACGCCTCGATCTCGCTCAAGGACCTGGCCGAGGCCGTAAACCTGTCTACCACGCCGTGCTGGAAGCGGGTCAAGCGCCTGGAGGAAGACGGCTACATTGTCGGCCGTGTCGCCCTGCTCGACCCGGAACGGCTGGGGTTGGGGCTGACGGTGTTCGTCCAGCTCAAGACCCAGCGCCACGACAGCGCCTGGCTGGAGCAGTTTGCCGCGACCGTGACCGGGTTCGAGGAAGTGATGGAGTTCTACCGCATGTCGGGGGACTGGGATTACATGCTGCGGGTGGTGGTGGGGGATATTGCGGCGTATGACCGGTTTTACAAAAAGCTGATCACCAGTACTGATGGGCTGTCGAACATCACTTCCAGTTTTGCCATGGAGCAGATGAAGTACACCACGGCTTACCCGGTGCATCGTTCCTGATCGGTGCTGGATTCTTCGCGGGCTTGCCCGCGAAGAGGCCAGCACAGGCAACCGATCAATCCGCGGCCAGCACCGCCGCAATCCGGTTCCCGGCCTTGGCTTTCTCGACCTTGATCGCCACGAACTTCGAGGTCGGGGTATAGGTCCCCTCGCCATAGCTTTCCAGCGGCACCAACGGGTTGGTCTCCGGGTAATAGGCCGCCGCCTGCCCCTCGGGCACGTCATACGCCACCAGGCGGAAGCCCGACACCCGCCGCTCCACGCCATCCTCCCACAGCGACACCAGGTCCACATGCTCGCCCGGCTCGAAGCCCATCCGGCGGATGTCCACCTCGTTGACGAACACCACTTCACGCAGGCCGAACACCCCGCGATAACGGTCGTCCAGGCCATACAGGGTGGTGTTGTACTGGTCGTGCGAGCGCAGGGTCTGCAGGATCAGGTCGGGCTTGTCGCCGCGCGCCAGCACCTTGGCATTCACCAGTTGCTCCGGCAGCTGGTGCGGGCTGAAGCGCGCCTTGCCTGTGGCCGTGCGCCAGGTACGGTCGGCGGCGTTGTTGCCCAGGTGGAAGCCGCCCGGGTGCTGCAGGCGCTCGTTGAAATCGGTAAAGCCGGGGATCACATCGGCAATCATGCTGCGGATACGGCCATAGTCGGCAACTGCGTATTCCCAGTCGATCGGCTGCTTGCCCAGGGTCGCCTGGGCCATGCCGGCGATGATCCACGGCTCCGAGCGCAGGTGCGGCGAGCGCGGGCGCAGCTGGCCGTGGGAGATGTGCACCATGCTGAAGGTGTCCTCCACGGTCACGCCTTGCGGCCCGCTGGCCTGCATGTCGATTTCGGTACGGCCCAGGCACGGCAGGATCAACGCATCGCGGCCGGTGACCAGGTGCGAGCGGTTGAGCTTGGTGGAAATCTGCACGGTCAGCGCGCAATTGCGCATGGCCGCATGGGTGCGCGGCGTATCCGGCGTGGCCTGGGCAAAGTTGCCACCCAGGCCGATGAACACCTTGGCCCGCCCCTCTTCCATGGCCTTGATCGCCAGCACCGCGTTGTGCCCGTGGGCACGCGGCACGCGGAACTGGAAGCGTTTTTCGATGGCATCGAGCAGCGCCGCCCCGGGCTTCTCGTCGATGCCCATGGTGCGGTCGCCCTGCACGTTGCTGTGGCCACGCACCGGTGACAGGCCGGCGCCGGGCTTGCCGACGTTGCCGCGCAGCAGCTGCAGGTTGACGATTTCCTGAACGGTCGGCACCGAGTGGCGGTGCTGGGTGACGCCCATGGCCCAGCACATGATCACCCGTTCGGCCTTGCGGTACATGCGCGCGGCCAGTTCGATCTCGGCCTGGGTCAGGCCCGATTGCTCGACGATGTGCGCCCAGGGCGTGGCATCCACGGTTTCCAGGTATGCGTCGATGCCACTGGTGTGCTCGGCGATGAAGGCATGGTCGAACACCGCCGGTTCACCATTGGCCTGGGCTTCGCGTTCCCACTGCAGCAGGTACTTGGCAATGCCGCGCATCACTGCCATGTCGCCGCCCAGGGCCGGGCGGAAGTAGGCCGTGTTGGTTGGTTCGGAGCCATTGCTGAGCATCTCGAACGGGTGCTGCGGGTGCTGGAAGCGCTCCAGGCCGCGCTCCTTGAGCGGGTTGAAGCAGACCACCTGGGCACCACGCTTCACCGCTTCACGCAGCGGCTCGAGCATGCGCGGGTGGTTGGTGCCGGGGTTCTGGCCGATGACGAAGATGGCGTCGGCCAGCTCCAGGTCGTGGAACACCACGGTGCCCTTGCCCACGCCGAGGGTTTCCGACATGCCCACGCCGCTGGCTTCATGGCACATGTTCGAGCAGTCGGGGAAGTTGTTGGTGCCGTAGGCGCGGACGAACAGCTGGTAGAGGAACGCCGCCTCGTTGCTGGCCCGGCCCGAGGTGTAGAACTCGGCCTGGTCGGGCGATTCGAGTGCGCGCAAGTGTTGGGCAACCAGCGCGAAGGCTTCTTCCCAGCTGGTTTCCACATAGTGGTCGGTGGCCGCGTCGTAGCGCATCGGGTGGGTCAGGCGGCCCTGGTACTCCAGCCAGTAGTCGGTCTGCTCGGCCAGGGCGCTGACGCTGTACCTGGCGAAGAATGCCGGGTCCACCGAGCGGCCGGTGGCTTCCCAGTTGACTGCCTTGGCGCCGTTCTCGCAGAACTTGACCATGTCGTTTTCCGGCGACTCGCCCCAGGCGCAGCCGGGGCAGTCGAAGCCGCCGTTCTGGTTGGTCTTGAGCATGGCCCGCAGGTTCTTGAAGGCATTTTCGCTGCCCAGCCAGCTCTTGGTCACGCTCTTGAGCGCCCCCCAGCCGGCGGCGGCGCCCTTGTAGTCCCTGATGTGTTGGTCCTGGCTCATGCGATGAATCCTCACGCTTCGATGCTTTTTTTCAGCCTATGGAGCGTGGGGTAGAGCCGTCCAATCGAAAGATCTTACGGGGTGATAGGTGGTATCGATCATGGGTTGGAACCGCGCCAGGGCCTTCGCGGGTGAACCCGCTCCCACAGGGCCACCACAGGTTTCGAGCCCTGCGCTTTACCTGTGGGAGCGGGTTTACCCGCGAATTGGGCGACGCGGTCAACACTTTGAAATACGTGGCCTGCAGCCATGATAGAGGCCATCGATCAATCGGTCGGACAAAGCAATTTGACGGCCCTGCGCCCAAGTTATAGCTTGAATCGAGTCCCTACCCATTCGAGCGCGAACGTGGAACAGAACAGCCGGGCCCTGATCGACGGCTTCAACCGGAAAATCGACTACCTGCGGATGTCGGTCACCGACCGCTGCGACTTCCGTTGCGTGTACTGCATGGCCGAAGACATGCAGTTCCTGCCGCGCCAGCAAATCCTCAGCCTCGAGGAACTGTTCCAGGTGGCCGAGCGCTTCGTCGCCCTCGGCACCCGCAAGATCCGCCTGACCGGCGGCGAGCCGCTGGTGCGCCAGGGCATCGTCGACCTGTGCGGGCGCATCGCCGCCCTGCCCGGCCTGCGCGAATTGTGCCTGACCAGCAACGGCTCGCAACTCGGGCGCCTGGCCCAGCCGCTGTTCGACGCCGGTGTCACGCGCCTGAACATCAGCCTCGACAGCCTGGACGCCGAGCGCTTCAAGCAACTGACCCGCACCGGCGACCTGCACCAGGTCATCGCTGGCATCGACGCCGCCCGCCAGGCCGGCTTCAAGCGCACCAAGCTCAACTGCGTGGTCCTCAAGGGCCGCAACGATCATGAACTGGTCGACCTGGTGCGCTTTGCCATCGACCGCGAGCTGGACATCACCTTCATCGAAGAAATGCCCTTGGGCGTGATCAGCGAACATGAACGCGGCGAGTCGTTCTGCTCCAGCGATGAAGTACGTGCGCTGCTGGCCGAGCAGTTCACCCTGGTCGAATCGACCGAGTCGTCCCAGGGCCCGGCCCGCTACTGGCGCCTGGCCGAAGCCGCCAACACTCGGGTCGGCTTCATTTCGCCACACAGCCACAACTTCTGCGCCACCTGCAACCGCGTGCGCCTCACCGTCGAAGGCCGCCTGCTGCTGTGCCTGGGCAATGAACACTCGGTGGACCTGAAGCAGGTGCTGCGCGCCCACCCCGGCAACCCCGAACGCCTGGAAAAGGCCATTCGTGACTCGCTGCACCTCAAGCCCTACCGCCATCATTTCGAAGTCGGTGGCGACGTGCAGATCCTGCGCTTCATGAACATGACCGGCGGCTAGGCAGCCGTCTCTGGATTTCCATGATCGTCCACCCCACCCCCGATGTGCTGCGTGTGCTGTTCACCCTCAAGGGTTCGATCGTCAAACGCATTGCCCTGCGCTGCCTGACGGTCACCCTGCTGGCCGCGCTGATCGTGTTGGTCGAGCGGCATTTCCCGGCGTTTTTCTACCCGGTCAGCGCCACCCCGTTCACCTTGCTGGGCCTGTCGCTGTCGATTTTCATGAGTTTTCGCAACAACGCCTGCTATGACCGCTGGTGGGAGGGGCGCAAGGCCTGGGGCAAGCTGATCATCGAAACCCGTTCGTTCGTGCGCGAAAGCCTGGTAATTACCGACGAAACCCTGCGTGCCGAACTGTTGCGCAGCCTGTGCGGCTTTGCCCATGCGCTGAATGCACGGCTGCGCAGCGAGGACGAACTGGCCGCCGCCCGGCCCTGGCTGGCCCGGCCCGAAGCGATCAGCCCGCACAACGTGTGCGACGCCATCCTGCGCGAAATCGGCGGGCACTGCTCGCGGTTGGCCGAACAGCAGCAGATCAGTGACTGGCGCTACAGCCTGCTGGAGCAGCGGCTGGTGGGCCTGACCGAAGTGCAGGCCACCTGCGAGCGGATCAAGGGCACACCGTTGCCGTTCCCCTACACGCTGTTGCTGCACCGCACTATCTACATCTTCTGCCTGCTGCTGCCGTTTGCCCTGGCCGAGCCGCTGGGCTGGCTGGCGCCGCTGTTCACCACCATCGTGGGGTACACATTCTTCGGGCTGGACGCGATTGGCAACGAACTGGAAGACCCGTTCGGGCGCGATGAGAACGACCTGCCGACCGATGCCATGGTGCGGACCGTGGAGCGCGATGTGCTGGCGGGGTTGGGGGAACAACAGCTACCGCCGGCGTTGTTGCCGGTGGACCATGTATTGAGCTGACTGAATGCAGTGGCCTGTGCCGGCCCTTTCGCGGGTAAACCCGCTCCCACAGGGACCCCACAGGTTTCGAACCCTGCGCGGTACCTGTGGGAGCGGGTTTACCCGCGAAGAGGCCGGTACAGGAGAAAACTCAGCCCCGGCTTGCACAGGCCTCGATCGGCTTCAGGTGCTTGACGAAGTTGCACGGCCGGTGCCGCGCATCCAGTTGCTCGGCCAGGATGCCCTCCCACGCCGTACGGCAGGCCCCGGTGGAGCCCGGCAGGCAGCACACCAACGTGCGGTTGGACAGCCCGGCCAGCGCCCGGCTCTGCACGGTCGAGGTGCCGATATCGAGAATCGACAGGGCCCGGAACAGTTCGCCAAAGCCATCGATGCGCTTGTCCAGCAGGCACTCGACCGCTTCCGGCGTGCTGTCACGCCCGGTAAAACCGGTACCGCCGGTGATCAGCACCACCTGCACCTGCTCGTCGGCAATCCAGGTGGCGACCTGGGCGCGGATCTTGTAAAGGTCGTCCTTGAGCAACGCCCGCGCCACCAGGCGGTGGCCGATCTCCACCGAGCGGCTGGCCAGCAGCTCACCGGAGGTGTCGTTGTCGTAGGTACGGGTGTCGCTGACAGTCAGCACGGCGATGTTGAGCGGTACGAAGACCGCGTCGGGTTGGACGCGCACGGTGGGGCTCCTCGAGTGGCAGTGCCGCCACGCTAGAGGCATGGCCCGGGGTCGTCCAATCGATATGGCGTACCGACTGATCAATGACATCTATCGCAGACGTGGGTTAAGGTCTGCATAACCCGACATCAGGCACTTCCATGGACATCAAGCAGCTCAAATTCCTCATCGCGCTCGACCAGACACGCCACTTCGGCCAGGCGGCGGCGCTATGCCATATCACCCAGCCGACGCTGTCCATGCGCCTGCGCAACCTGGAGGACGAGCTGGACCTGGTGCTGGTCAAGCGCGGCCAGCGCTTCGAAGGTTTCACCGAGGCCGGCGAGCGCATCCTGGCCTGGGCCCGAACGCTGCTCGCCGCCCACGACGGCCTGCAGGCCGAGGCCGCCAGCTGCCGCGGCCAGGTGGTCGGCAGCCTGCGCCTGGGCACGGTGCCGCTGGCCAGTTTCAACCCCATGCACCTGCTGCTGCCGCTGCGTGAAAAATACCCCGAGCTGCACTTCCAGATCAGCTCGCTCAGCTCGGAACAGGTCATCGACGGGCTCAGCCGCAACCAGCTCGACCTGGGGATCTGCTACCTGGACCAGGTCAACACCAGCTTCTTCGAAGTGATCGAACTTGGCACCACCACCATGGGCCTGCTGCACGATACCCGGCACTTCAAGTTCACCAGCGACACCCTGCGCTGGGACGAGCTGGGCGACATTCCGCTGGGCCTGCTGAGCAAGGGCATGCACTACCGCCAGTCGCTGGACCTGAGTTTCCGCAGCCGTGGCCTGGAGCCGAATGCGGTACTGGAAAGCGACTCGAGCTTCCAGCTGATCCAGGCCATCAACACCGGCATGTGCTGCGCGGTCATGCCGCTGGGCTGCGGCTTGGAAGACCTGAGCGAGCACCTGCGCATCCTGCCGGTGGCCGACGCCGCCATCCACAGCCCTGTCGGCCTGCTGCTACGCCGCAGCGAACCGCGTTCGGCAATTGCCGAGCAGTGCTTCGATGAGGCGCGGGCGCTGTTTCAGGCCAACTGATCGCTGGTTGCCTGGCGGTACTGGCGCGGGGTGAAGCCGGTCAGTTGCTTGAACTGGCGGCTGAAGGCGCTGTGGTCGGTATAGCCGCAGCACATCGCCACTTCAGTGATCGGCAGTTCCGAATGCAGCAAACGGTGGGCGTGCTCCAGGCGCGCCTTGTGGATCATCTGCCGTGGCGTGAGGTGGAACACCCGCTTGCAGTAGCGCTCCAGCTGGGCCACGGAAATGCCGGCGATACGGGTCAGCTCGCCCATGCTGATCGGCTGGTGGAAATGCCGACGGATATGCTCGTCCACCGCCGCCAGGCGCTGGTAGGCGGGGTGGCTGTCGGCGGCTGACTGCAAGTCGACCGAGATGCCGACCAGGCCGATGATCTCGCCGGCCTGGTTGTACAGCGGGCGCTTGTGGGTCAGGCACCAGCCAGGCTCGCGGCTGCCGTACAGGTGCAGCTCCAGCTGGTCTTCCAGCACCAGGCCTTCCTTGAGAACGCGACGGTCCTGCTCGGTGTAGCCGGGGCCCAGCTGTGCCGGGAACACTTCGGCGCTGGTCTTGCCCAGCAGCGGTTGCAGGCGCTTGAGGCCACAGCGCTGGACCAGGGTGTTGTTGGCCAGCACATAGCGGGCGGCCGGGTCCTTGATGAAGATCGCGGCGTTGGGGATGGCGTCGAGGATCGGCAGCAGCAGGGATACACCGGCGAGCAGGGCCTCGAGGTTGGCGGGGCGGTGCTGGTCGAGGGACTGGTACAGGGTTGCCAGGGGGGTGTTGGTCATCTGCTCTATCTCGGTTTGCTGTGCCGGCCTCTTCGCGGGTAAACCCGCTCCCACAGGTACTGCGCAGCCCTCGAAAGCTGCGGAGATACCTGTGGGAGCGGGTTTACCCGCGAAGAGGCCGGCACAGCGAGTAAATGTCTACAACCCTTATGCGGTATGGCTTACAGCCTATCCACCGCCCTTCCCTCCCACCACTGTTTTTTTGCAACTGTGCCGATTTCGTCATCCCCCCTGCAGAAAACCATCAAGAACCGCCGCCCCGATCGGTCCACTCTATGCCCCACGCAAGCCGCCCCAAGTCCTACAAGAGCGCGGCCCAAAAAGCCGCATCTCGTGACATCAGACCTGCCTATCCAATAACCAACAAAAAGGCGAACCCATGTCAGGCAAATTCAAAAAACAGTTGTCATTGCTGGACCTCACCTTCATCGGCCTAGGCGCCATCTTCGGCTCCGGCTGGCTGTTCGCCGCCAGCCACGTCTCGGCCATCGCCGGCCCGGCCGGCATCCTGTCCTGGTTCCTTGGCGGCTTCGCCGTACTGTTGCTGGGCATCGTCTATTGCGAACTGGGCGCCGCCCTGCCGCGTGCCGGGGGCGTGGTGCGCTACCCGGTGTACTCCCACGGCCCGCTGCTGGGCTACTTGATGGGTTTCATCACCCTCATCGCCTTTTCCAGCCTGATCGCCATCGAAGTGGTCGCTTCGCGCCAATACGCCGCCGCCTGGTTCCCCGGGCTGACCAAGGCCGGCTCCAGCGACCCGACCGTGCTCGGCTGGCTGGTGCAGTTCGCCCTGCTGGGGCTGTTCTTCTTCCTCAACTACCGCAGCGTGAAAACCTTCGCCAAGGCCAACAACCTGGTCAGTGTGTTCAAGTTCATCGTGCCGCTGCTGGTGATCGGCGTGCTGTTCACCTTCTTCAAGCCGGAAAACTTCGAGGTCCAGGGCTTTGCCCCGTTCGGTCTGTCCGGCGTTGAAATGGCGGTATCGGCCGGTGGCATCATCTTCGCCTACCTGGGCCTGACGCCGATCATTTCGGTGGCCAGCGAGGTGAAGAACCCGCAACGCACCATCCCCATCGCGCTGATCCTCTCGGTACTGCTGTCCACCGCGATCTACGCCCTGCTGCAACTGGCCTTCCTCGGCAGCGTGCCGACCGGAATGCTGAGCAACGGCTGGGCCGCAGTGACCAAGGAACTGGCCCTGCCCTACCGCGACATCGCCCTGGCCCTGGGTGTGGGCTGGCTGGCCTACCTGGTGGTGGCCGACGCGGTGATCTCGCCCAGCGGCTGCGGCAACATCTACATGAACGCCACCCCGCGCGTGGTCTATGGCTGGGCGCAGACCGGCACCTTCTTCAAGTACTTCACCCGTATCGACGCCGAGTCCGGCATCCCGCGCCCGGCGCTGTGGCTGACCTTTGGCCTGTCGGTGTTCTGGACCCTGCCGTTCCCGTCCTGGGAAGCGCTGATCAACGTGGTTTCCGCCGCCCTGGTACTGAGCTACGCCGTGGCCCCGGTCACCGTCGCCGCCCTGCGCCGCAACGCCCCCGACATGCCGCGCCCGTTCCGGGTCAAGGGCATGGGCGTGCTCGGCCCGCTGTCGTTCATCATCGCCGCGCTGATCGTGTACTGGTCGGGCTGGAAGACCGTGTCGTGGCTGCTGGCCCTGCAGATCGTGATGTTCGTGCTGTACCTGCTGTGCGGCCGCTTCGTGCCGACCCAGCACCTGTCGCTGGCCCAGCAAGTGCGCTCATCGGCGTGGCTGATCGGCTTCTACGCGGTGACCATCCTGCTGTCGTGGCTGGGCAGCTTCGGCGGCCTGGGAGTACTCGGCCACCCGTTCGACACCGTGGTCGTGGCCGCTTGTGCGCTGGGCATCTACTACTGGGGCGCTGCCACCGGCGTGCCTGCCCACCTGGTGCGCCTGGAAGGTGAGGACGAAAGCGAAGCCAGCCATGAACCTCTGGTAGGCCAGCGCCCGGCTGCACTGGCTCCGTAACGGCTACTGGCCCTATCGCCGGCAAGCCGGCTCCCACAGGGGCCGCGCTGCCCCAGAGGCCGATGCAATACCTGTGGGAGCTGGCTTGCCGGCGATGAGGCCCGCACAAACAGCACAAGACTTGGCTGATCAAAGAATGGACAAGCTCATGAAACAGATTCACGTCATCGACTCGCACACCGGCGGGGAACCGACCCGCCTGGTGATGAAAGGCTTCCCGCAACTGCATGGCCGCAGCATGGCCGAGCAGCGCGACGAGCTGCGCGAGCTGCACGACCAGTGGCGCCGTGCCTGCCTGCTGGAACCACGTGGCAACGATGTGCTGGTCGGTGCGCTGTACTGCCCACCGGTATCGGCCGACGCCACTTGCGGGGTGATCTTCTTCAACAACGCTGGCTACCTGAACATGTGCGGCCACGGCACCATCGGCCTGGTCGCCTCGCTGCAGCACCTGGGCCTGATCGCACCGGGCGTGCACAAGATCGACACCCCGGTCGGCCAGGTCAGCGCCACCCTGCATGAAGACGGCGCCATAACCGTCGGCAACGTGCCGTCCTACCGCTACCGCCGGCAGGTACTGGTGGACGTGCCCGGCCATGGCCTGGTGCGCGGCGACATCGCCTGGGGCGGCAACTGGTTTTTCCTCGTCTCCGAACACGGCCAGCGCATCGAGCTGGGCAACCGCGAGGCGCTGACCGAGTACACCTGGGCGATGCTCAAGGCCCTCGAAGCCCAGGGCATCACCGGTGAAAACGGTGCCCCCATCGACCACGTCGAACTATTCGCCGACGACGCCAACGCCGACAGCCGCAACTTCGTGATGTGCCCCGGCAAGGCCTACGACCGCTCGCCCTGCGGCACAGGCACCAGCGCCAAGCTGGCCTGCCTGGCCGCCGACGGCAAGCTCGACGAAGGCCAGACATGGGTACAGGCCAGTATCACCGGCAGCCAGTTCCAGGGCCGCTACGAGCGCGACGGCGAACGCATTCGCCCGTTCATCACCGGCCGCGCCTACATGACCGCCGACAGCACCCTGCTGATCGACGAACAGGACCCGTTCGCCTGGGGCATCTGACCCCGGCTTTTTCCAAAAAATCGAATATCGCGAGGAGTGACAACAATGACCAACAACATCTTCACCGGCACCATGCCCGCCCTGATGACCCCCTGCACCGCCGAGCGCAAGCCGGACTTCGACGCCCTGGTGCGCAAGGGCCGCGAGCTGATCGAGGCCGGCATGAGCGCCGTGGTGTACTGCGGCTCGATGGGCGACTGGCCGCTGCTGACCGAAGCCGAGCGCCAGGAAGGCGTGGCGCGCCTGGTGGCCGCCGGCATCCCGACCATCGTCGGTACCGGCGCGGTGAACACCCGTGAAGCAGTATCCCACGCCGCCCACGCGGCCAAGGTTGGCGCCGCCGGCCTCATGGTCATCCCTCGCGTGCTCAGCCGCGGCGCCTCGCTGATTGCCCAGAAGCACCACTTCTCGGCCATTCTGGCAGCCGCGCCGAAGCTGCCGGCGGTGATCTACAACAGCCCGTACTACGGCTTCGCCACCCGCGCCGACCTGTTCTTCGAACTGCGCAGCGAGTTCCCCAACCTGATCGGCTTCAAGGAGTTCGGCGGCGGTGCCGACCTGCGCTACGCCGCCGAGCACATCACCTCCAAGGATGACGATGTGACCCTGATGGTCGGCGTCGACACCCAGGTGGTGCATGGCTTCGTCAACTGCAACGCCACCGGCGCCATCACCGGCATCGGCAACGCTCTGCCGCGTGAGGTGCTGCACCTGGTGAGCCTGAGCAAGCAGGCGGCCAAGGGTGATGCCAAGGCCCGCCGCCTGGCGCGTGAGCTGGAGGCGGCGCTGGCGGTGCTGTCGTCGTTCGATGAAGGCTGCGACCTGGTGCTCTACTACAAGCACCTGATGGTGCTGAACGGTGACAGCGAATACAGCCTGCACTTCAACGAGACCGACGTGCTGACCGACGCCCAGCGCAACTATGCCGAGCAGCAGTACGCGCTGTTCCGCAGCTGGTACGCCAGCTGGTCGGCTGAGCAGAACCTGGCCTGATCACCTGATTCCAGGCCGAGCCGCAGCCCCTGTGGGAGCGGGTTCACCCGCGAACACCGGCGAAGCCGGTGCCAGGCACCGAGTCGCCTGCTTCGCGGGTAAACCCGCTCCCACAAGGGCCGCGGTCTCCCTTGATATTGATTCCAAAGGAGGCTCCATGACCCTCACAGGCAACCTGCTGATCGGCCAGACGCCGGTAACCGGCAGCCGCGACGCCATCCGTGCCATCGACCCGGCCACCGGCCAGGCGCTGGAACCGACCTACCTCGGCGGCACTGGCGAACACGTGGCCCAGGCCTGCGCCCTGGCCTGCGCGGCGTTCGATGCCTACCGCGAAACCTCGCTCGAGCAACGGGCACAATTCCTCGAAACCATCGCCACGCAGATCGAAGCGCTGGGCGATGCCCTGATCGATCGCGCCGTGGCCGAAAGCGGCCTGCCCAAGGCGCGCATCCAGGGCGAACGTGGCCGCACCTGCACCCAGCTGCGCACCTTCGCCCGTGTGGTGCGGGCCGGCGAATGGCTGGATGTGCGGGTCAACAACGCCCTGCCCGAGCGCCAGCCCCTGCCGCGTGCCGACCTGCGCCAGCGCCAAGTGGCCCTGGGGCCGGTGGCGGTATTCGGCGCCAGCAATTTCCCATTGGCCTTCTCGGTGGCCGGTGGCGACACCGCCTCTGCCCTGGCCGCCGGTTGCCCGGTGGTGGTCAAGGCCCACGGTGCCCACCCAGGCACCAGCGAGCTGGTCGGCCAGGCAGTGGCAAAGGCCGTGAAGCAGTGCGGCTTGCCGGCCGGTGTGTTTTCGCTGTTGTACGGCTCCGGTCGTGAAGTGGGCATTGCGCTGGTCAGCGACCCGCGCATCAAGGCCGTTGGCTTTACCGGCTCGCGCAGCGGTGGCATTGCGCTGTGCCAGGCGGCCCAGGCCCGCCCGGAGCCGATCCCGGTGTACGCCGAAATGAGCTCGATCAACCCGGTGTTCCTGTTCGACACCGCCCTGCAGACCCGCGCCGAGGCGTTGGCACAAGGCTTCGTCGCCTCGCTGACCCAGGGTGCCGGCCAGTTCTGCACCAACCCCGGCCTGGTGATTGCCCGCCAGGGGCCGGCGTTGCAGCGTTTCATCGACGCCGCCAGCGAACACGTACGCCAGGCTGCGGCGCAGACCATGCTTACCCCGGGCATCTTCAGTGCCTACCAGGCCGGTGTCGGCGCCCTGGCCGCAAACGCCAATGCCCAGGCCGCCGCCAGTGGCCAGGCCGGGCAAGGCCCCAACCAGTGCCAGGCGCAGCTGTTCGTGACCCAGGCCGAAGCGTTCCTCGCCGACCCGGCGTTGCAGGCCGAAGTCTTCGGCGCGGCGTCGCTGGTGGTGGCCTGCGCCAACGATGAGCAAGTGCGCCAGGTGGCCGAGCATCTGGAAGGCCAACTGACCGCCACCCTGCAACTGGACGAAGCCGACATCGCCAGCGCCCGCGCGCTGCTGCCGACCCTTGAGCGCAAGGCTGGCCGCATCCTGGTCAATGGCTGGCCGACCGGTGTAGAGGTATGCGACGCGATGGTCCACGGCGGGCCGTTCCCGGCCACCTCCGATGCCCGCACCACTTCGGTGGGCACGGCGGCGATCCTGCGCTTCCTGCGCCCGGTGTGCTACCAGGACTTCCCCGATGCCCTGCTGCCGCAGGCGCTGAAACACGGCAACCCGCTGCAACTGCGGCGCCTGCTCGACGGTAAACGGGAAGGCTGAGCATGGTCGAAACCGCTGAAACCGATATCGCCGTGGTCGGCGCCGGCATTGTCGGCGTCGCCTGTGCCCTGCAACTGGCCCGCCAGGGCCGCCGGGTAACCCTGGTGGACCGCCAGGCACCCGGCCAGGGCGCGTCCTACGGCAACGCCGGGCACCTGGCCACCGAGCAGGTATTCCCGATTGCCGACCTGTCGATTCTCAAACGCCTGCCGCGCATGCTGCTGGACCCGATGGGCCCGCTGCGCCTGGACTGGAAGTACCTGCCCAAGGCCATGCCGTGGTTCACCCGCCTGCTGCTCAACCTGCGCCCGGGCCCGTTTCAGCGCAGCGTGGCCGGCATCCGCACGTTGAACGAAGGCAGCCTGGGTGCCTGGCAGCGGCTGCTGGGTTCGATCGGGCGCAGCGAGCTGTTCCAGGAAGATGGCTCGTTGCTGGTGTTCGAGCGGCCGGAGTCGCACCAGACCCTGGAGGCCTTGCGCGCACGCATGCAACAGCAGGCGGTGCCGGTGGACTTCTGGTCGGCCGACACCGTGCGCGAGGCGGCGCCGCAACTGAGCCCGTCGTTGCAGGGTGGGCTGTTCTTCCCACGTACCGGGCACTTCATCGACCCCTACCGGGTGGTGTGCGAACTGTTCGAAGCGGCCAAGGCCAGTGGCGTGCGCTTTATCCAGGCGCAGGTCGATGGCGGGCAGCTGCACAGCGGTGGGGTCAGCCTGGCCAGCGACCAGGGCACGCTCGAGGCCCGCCAGGTGCTGATCAGTTGTGGCGCGCATTCTGCACGGTTGACCGGCGCGCTGACCGGCAAGCAGGTGCCACTGGACACCGAGCGCGGCTACCACCTGATGTTGCCTGGCGAGCATCAGCGTTTGCCGTTTGCAGTTACATCGCTGGAGCGCAAGTTCATCATGACGCCCATGGCCGAGGGCTTGCGCCTGGCCGGCACGGTGGAATTCGCCGGGCTGGACGCGCCGCCGAGCATGCAGCGGGCGTGGCAGTTGCACCGCTTGAGCAAGGGGTTGTTCCGGAGGGACCTGAGTGTTGAGGGAGCGACGCCGTGGATGGGCTTCCGGCCTTCGTTGCCAGATTCGTTGCCGGTGATCGACCGGGTGTGTGATGGGCGGGTGCTGTTGGCGTTCGGGCATCAGCACCTGGGGTTGACCCAGGCGGCGGTGACGGCGGAATGGGTGGGGAGGTTGGCTGACAGGGAGAGTGGGGCTGATATGGCGGCTTACCGGTTGGATCGGTTCTAGATTCGTGGGGCCGCTGTGCGGCCCATTCGCCGGCAAGCCAGCTCCCACAGGTACTGCATAGACCTCAAGCCCTGTGCGGTACCTGTGGGAGCTGGCTTGCCGGCGATTGGGCTGCAAAGCAGCCCCTTTCATGCCTCAGCGATAACGCTCGAGCCAGTGCGCATACGGCGCCGGCAAGGTCCAGGAGGCTTTCTCCACGCCCAACTCCTTGGCCGCAAAGTAAGCCCAGTGCGGGTCTGCCAGGTGCGCACGCCCTACCGATACCAGGTCCAGCTGGTTGGCCTGCAGCGCCGCTTCCGCCAGTTGCGGCGTACCAAACCCCCACGCCGAGGTCACCGGCAGCTTCGCCTCACGGCGCACGCGCTCGGCAATCGGCCCCATGAACGCCGGGCCCCATGGGATCTTGGTGTCGGGAATGGTGAAGCCGACACTCACGCTCAGCAGGTCGAGGCCGCCAGCCTTGAAGCGGCGCGCCAGTTCGATCGACTCTTCCAGGGTCTGCTCATCGCGGCCGTCGTATTCCAGCACACCAAAACGCGCGGTCAGTGGCAGGTTCTCTGGCCATACCTCACGCACCGCTGCCAGGGTTTCCAGCAGGAAGCGGCTGCGGTTGTCAAAGCTGCCACCGTAGGCGTCGGTACGCTTGTTGGAGTGTTCGGAGAAGAAACTCTGGCCCAGGTAGCCATGGGCAAAGTGCAGTTCGATCCACTCGAAACCGGCATCGCGCGCACGGCGGGCGGCATCGACGAAGTCCTGCTTGACCCGGGCGATGTCGTCCAGGGTCATCTCGCGCGGCACTTGTGGCAGGTGCGCGCCGAAGGCGATGGCGGACGGGGCGATGGTTTCCCAGCCGCGGGCGTCGTCGGCGGCAATGTGGTCGTCACCTTCCCACGGGCGGTTGGCGCTGGCCTTGCGCCCGGCGTGGGCAATCTGGATACCCGGCACGGAACCGGCGGCCTTGATTGCCTGCACCACCGGCACGAAAGCCTGGGCGTGGGCATCGCTCCAGATACCGGCGCAACCGGGGGTGATGCGCCCTTCCGGTGCCACGGCAGTGGCCTCGACCACCAGCAGGCCGGCACCGCCACGGGCCAGGCCGGCCAGGTGCACGTGGTGCCAGTCGTTGATCATGCCGTCCTCGGCCATGTACTGGCACATCGGCGGAATGGCAATGCGGTTGCGCAGGGTGACGTCCTTGAGGGTATAGGGTTCGAACAAGGCGGACATGAGCAAGCTCCCGGGCTGTCTGATTACGATAGTTCGATCATAATCGAACTATGGCAATTAATGATAGCCCCGTTATCATGACGACCATGCGAGCCTATCAACATCCCAATTCTGAAGACCTGACTCTAGAGCGTGTGCTCTATGCGCTGAGCGACCCGGTGCGCCTTGGCATTGTCCGCCACCTGGCCGGCGTGGCCGAGGCCAGCTGCGGTGAGCTCGATGGCGGGCGGCCGAAGTCGAGCATGTCGCACCACTTCCGCGTGCTGCGTGATGCAGGGTTGGTGCATACACGCAATGTAGGAACCACCCACATGAATTCGCTGCGCCGTGAAGTCATGGAGGGGCGGTTCCCAGGGTTGCTGATTTGCATTTTGCAGCAGCAGTGATGTTTCAACTATCCCGTTTACGCGGTAACGCGCAACTCAAGTCGGGTTAATATGCACGGCCGTAAATCCGGCCACATAGTCACCGGCTAGGTTTTTTCGACTGCCATAACAATATCTCTGCAATTTGTCGATGATTTCAAAATCACCAATCTGACCATATTTATTCTTTTCAGCAGACTCACACGTTTCGTAGTACTTTTCGTCTGATTGAGTACGCACCACTACATAGTCACTCCCATTAATTTTATGGAAGGTTCGATCCTTAGCAATTTGGACCTTGTCACCGTCCATAAAGATCTTGCCCCGCGTAATCGCTAACAGCCCCGTGAGTGGCTCCATACCTGCAAGGCTGTCTTTGCACACCGGAATTGGCGCCTTTTTAATTTCTACCTTGTCGCCAGCCGAGACCTTGGTAACGCTGTAAAAAACGTCATCCTCAAAAACAAGATCACGATTATTCACATGCGACAGTACATCGTCATTGGTGATATCTGCTTGGTAGCTGATATTCTCAGAATTTCTCACATAAACCTTGGGGCTATCCGTCTTACTCAGTCGAAAAATGCGGATAGTGATAGGGTATTCCAGCACATCGCCCATCCCGAGGCCTAACAGAAGAGACTTCGCAACTACCCGCGGCGGTAATTCTTTTAAATCATTCATGTTCAAGCGCTCCATACAAGATGAGCGCTGAATATATCCGCCGCTACTCCACAGAAAAACTAGCAAAAACATCAGTTACCAAAATATTGAAATAGTGCTAACCAATATTCTTTTTGGACAAAGTAAAGCGGCAGGCCCTGCCACCACGCAACATGCACTCTTGATGCTCTACCTCAGCCCCCCCCAATGCCCCGATCAAGGCCAGATCCAACTCGCACACCACGGGGTGCGCCTTGGCCAGGTGATGAAACACGCAATTGTGGGCAACGATCTGCGGCTCGCCCCCCGAGCGGAAGAACACCTGCGCCTCGTACCCGGCATTGTTCATATGCTCGACGATGCGTGCTTCATCCACCACTTGATGCTCCAGGTCCGCCGCCAGCTTGCGCCCCAGCTGGCGCATCAGCGCCAGCAATGCCTCCTGCCCCAGCAAGCCGGCCACTTCCGCAATCAGCAGGTTGGCCAGCAACGGGTACTGCCGCGGGAACAGTTCGCGGGCCTGTTCGGTCAGCTCGTGCAACTGCTCCGGGCGTCGCCCTGTGGGCCGGGTAGCGCCACGCTTGACCAGGCCGTCGCGCTCCAGCGCTGCCAGGTGCTGGCGCACCGCCGTGCGGGTGATGGCCAGGGCCTGCGCCAGGTCGTCGATGCTCATGCCGGCCGGCTGGAGCAGCAACGCATGGAGCAGGTCCTGTTGAGTACGGCCCAGGCCTTCGAGCATCAGAATTTGTCCGGGAACTGTTTGACCAACGCCGCAGCCAGGGCGTCGGACAGGGTCAGGATATGCTCGCGCATCATCGCCCAGGTGCGCGCCTCGCCCACGTAGTCAGCGGCCGCCAGCTGGTCGATCTGGGCCACGTGGTGCCCGCCGTGGGCGCTGAGCAGCGTCAGCAGGGTCGGTTCGGGCAGGTTCGGGTTGGCCTTGGCCAGGAACGCAGCGATGCCCTTGGCATTGCTGGTCAGCTCATTGACCGCGGCTTGCTGGCCTTTTTTGTCCTTGGCCACGGTGGCGTCGCTGTAGTGCTTGATGGCTCCCCAGTGGCCGGCCAGCAGTTTCAGCAACTGATCGGCGGCGGGCTGGCCGTACAGCGGGGCAATGCTGTTGGCGATCCTGGTAGCGTCGGTAACCACCTCCTTGGCAGCGACTTCAGCCTCCTTGGCGTTGCCGGCCTGGTTTGCGACAGCATAGTTGCGCACCCAGAAGATGTGCTCGACCCAAAGGTCGCGCAGGGCCATGCGCGTGGTCATTGCAGCAGATTCGGCGGGTTTGGCGGCGGGGGAGTCGCTGGAGTAGGAGTAGCTTTGGCTCCATGCCGGCTGGGCGCACAGGGCGAGCAGCAGTAAGGCGGCAATCTTGATGTTCATGACGGCACCCTCCTGGAGGGGGATCGACTGACAAGATTAATTTAAGCATCAAAATATGTTTTTATTGGGGCTGAGCTGGGTTTCCGATCAGTGGTTTCCTGAACTGGCCTCTTCGCGGGTAAACCCGCTCCCACAGGGATAGCGCCAAGCCTGTGGCCAGCGCGGTCCCTGTGGGAGCGGGTTTACCCGCGAAAGGGCCGGAACAAGCAACAAAAAAGCCACGAGGTCTCCCCCGTGGCTTCTGTCACAACAATGGCCAATTACAGCGCCATGTCATTCTCAGGCTTGCTCTCGACCGGCTGGCTCGGTGCAACCGTGGTGCCGACGCTTTCGTCGATCACCGGTGGCTTCTCGAGCTGCAGCACTTCAGCGGTGTAGTTCCACTCTTTCTGGGTGGCCGCCGCCGAGTCGTTCAGCTTGGTGCCGTAGCTCGGCACGATCTGCTTGATCTTGGCCTGCCACTCAGGGGTAGCGACCTTCTCCTTGAACACGGTTTCCAGCACGTTCAGCATGATCGGTGCCGCAGTCGAAGCACCTGGCGATGCACCCAGCAGGCCGGCGATGGTGCGGTCTTCGGAAGCGACCACTTCGGTGCCCAGCTTCAGCACGCCGCCCTTCTCGGCATCACGCTTGATGATCTGCACGCGCTGACCGGCCTGCCACAGGCGCCAGTCTTCCTTCTTGGCGTTCGGGAAGTAGGTGCGCAGGGCTTCGAAGCGGTCGTCGTCAGACAGCATCAGCTGGCCAGCGAGGTATTCCACCAGCGGATACTGATCGATGCCGACCTTGGTCATCGGCCACACGTTGTGGGTGGTGGTGCTGCTCAGCAGGTCCAGGTACGAGCCGTTCTTCAGGAACTTGGTCGAGAAGGTGGCGAATGGGCCGAACAGGATCACGCGCTTGCCATCCAGCACGCGGGTGTCCAAGTGCGGAACCGACATGGGTGGCGCACCGGTCGAGGCGATGCCGTAGGCCTTGGCCATGTGCTGCATGGCCACGGTCGGGTTCTCGGTCACCAGGAACGAGCCGCCCACCGGGAAGCCTGCGTATTCCTTGGCTTCAGGAATGCCCGACTTCTGCAGCAGCTTCAGCGCGCCGCCGCCGGCACCGATGAACAGGAACTTGGCGTCAGTGGCCGATTCGCTACCGTCCTTCAGGTTCTTGTACTCGACGTGCCACGAGCCGTCCTTGTTGCGGGTGATGTCCTGCACTTCGCTGGACAGCTTCAGGTCGAAGTTTTCCTGGGTTTTCAGGTGGCCGACAAACTGGCGGGTGATCTCGCCGAAGTTGACGTCGGTGCCGATTGGCGTCCAGGTCACGGCCAGCTTCTGGTTAGGATCGCGGCCTTCCATCATCAGCGGGACCCACTTGGCGATCTGCGCGTGGTCCTCGGAGTACTGCATCGGGCGGAACAGCGGGCTGGCCTGCAGTGCGTCGTAACGCTTCTTCAGGAACTTGATGTTGTCATCGCCCCACACGAAGCTCATGTGCGGCGTGGTGTTGATGAACGAATGCGGGTTCTTCAGCACGCCCTGGCGGACCTGCCACGACCAGAACTGACGGGAGATCTGGAAGGCCTCGTTGATTTCGATGGCCTTGGTGATATTGACGTTGCCGTCCTTGTCTTCCGGGGTGTAGTTCAGCTCGGCCAGCGCGGAGTGGCCGGTACCGGCGTTGTTCCAGCCGTTGGAGCTTTCTTCGGCCACGCCATCCAGGCGCTCGACCATTTCCATCGACCAGCTTGGCTCCAGCTCGTGCAACCACACGGCCAGGGTCGAGCTCATGATGCCGCCGCCGACCAGCAGCACATCTACTTTCTTGGTTTCTGCGGCGTGCGCTTGCATGACGCTTGCAGCGACAGCCAGACCCAGCAAGGTCTTGCCAGCTTTCTTGAACATTGATCGATTCCAGTCAGGAGAACAGGGGGTGGGCCTGTGGCTGGCCCAAGTAAAGCATGTTCTGCAGCGCAGGCTTGTTGTTGATCATTGTTCAGCAGCCAGAGAACCAGAAAACGACTCGGCCTTTTGTCGAATTGACCGACAAGGCTGAATCGTTTTTCCGATTGTAGCTCAAATGCCAGCACAAACAAATTGCCACCCGGAGCGTCAAGGCGACGGGTTGCCTCAGTGGCAGATTGTCACGCGGAAAAACAAAAACCCCCGATCACGTAAATGACCGGGGGCCTTGGATCACGCCGCAAGCGTCGCGATCAGGGTACCGCCAAGATTACTGCTGCTGAGGCAGCTTATCGATCGGGCCGCAGCCACCGATGATCTTGGAGATGGAAACCGAAGGGTGGAACAGGTAGTCGTAGGTGCAGTTTTTCGGCTGGTTGTAAACCTGGCCAGTGCAACCCGACAGCAGGGCAACACCCGAAACGACAGCAACGGCTACGGTAGCCTTGAACAGCTTTTTCATACTAAGTCCTTTAAATGAATCATCTTCGGCCATCATTCTGATGGCGGCGGGATGATACAGAACCTAGGCATTGGATCCAAGTCGCAAAGTGCACTGGCTGGTTGCACGTGTGCAACAACAAGTTGCCCTTGTAGGAAATTTCTCGCACTTCTGAAAATTCAGAGCTTGTTTCCAATTTCCTGGTAGACGGTTGAAAAGCGGGCCGGTGGCGACGATAGTCTTGAGCTCTGCCTACGCACCACCAACAGGAGTTCCCCATGCTCGGCGTCACCGACTACGGCGCGTTCGTCATCGCCTTCATCATCGTCCTGGCCATCCCCGGCCCGGGCAACTTCGCCCTGATCACCGCCACCGGCAAGGGCGGGATCAAGGCCGGCATGGCCGCGACGTGCGGGGTGATCCTGGGTGACCAGGTGCTGCTGTGGCTGGCGGTGGCCGGCGTTGCCACCCTGCTGGCGGCCTACCCTGCCGCCTTCCACGTGGTGCAGTGGGCCGGTGCTGCGTACCTGGCCTACCTGGGCCTGCGCATGCTGCTGAGCAAACCCGGAGGCGCGCCGCGGGCCAGCCGCATGGACAACGGCCAGTACCTGCGCCAGACCATGATGATCACCCTGCTCAACCCCAAGGCGATCATGTTCTACATGGCGTTCTTCCCGCTGTTCGTCGACCCGGTGAAGCACCAGGGGCTGGTGACCTTCGGCTTCCTCGCGGCGACAGTGGCAGTGGTGACCTTCCTGTACGGGTTGATTGCCGTGGTGCTGACGCACCAGTTGGCCGAGCGCATGCGCGCCAATCCGCGGATTGCCAATATGTTCGAGCGGTTGGCGGGGGCTTGCCTGGTGGGGTTCGGCATCAAACTGGCGGCAATGCGCTGAAGGCCCTGGGGGGCGCTTTGCGCCCCTTTCGCGACACAAGGCCGCTCCTACAAGCGATCGCACCAGGCTGGACCTGTGCGCGATCCCCTGTAGGAGCGGCCTTGTGTCGCGATGGGCCGCAAAGCGGCCCCCAGTCCTACAGCTGAAACTCAGAATTATCCCCTTCCTTGTAGGCCATTTCCCAAACATACTGCCAACCCGCTCAAACTGTTGCGACGGATTAGGTCGCGCTCTAGTCTCGGCTTGTCGTTGTCAACTCAACGACCGGCTTTGACAGGCCGACAACTTCTCCGTGCACGTACACCCGTTATGGCGGCAGTACGTGGGGCACCTCGTGTGCGCCGAGTCTCCGGAGTCCTCGGTCTGTCAACCCGCGTACCGCTGCCACCCTCTTGTTTGACAGCAAGTCCGTAGCAGCTCGACTGACTCTGGAGCTAACTATGCGCAAGATGGTCCCCGATCCACCCCACTCCCTCGATTCCACCCAGGCTCTGCAAGACACGCTGGTCCAGTCCTCAGAGTACGTACTCTGCGCCCTGTTCGTGGCCCGCCAATCCGTGCAACTCAAACCCACGGCCCCAAGTTCGATCGTGATGCAAGCCGTGATCCATGAAATGGAGGCGGTACAGGGCCTGGTCGAGTCCGCATTGATGCAATTGCAGATGCAGGCCCATTTACCGGCTGAGCTAAGAACTTTGCACTAGCAGGCCTGGCCTCTTCGCGGGCACGCCCGCGAAGAGGCCGGCACAGACACCCAAGATTCCAGGGAGAAAAACAATGCCCACCGACGACACAAAGCAACCCACCACAGTCGGCAAGACCTGCTTCTACCAAGGCGAAAACAACACCCACCCGCTGTTCCGCATCGAGCCCGGCATTCCCTGCCAGGACGCCCGCGAACAGGCATCCGAACTGATGGGCTACGTCCGCGACCTGATCATCACCGGTTTGATGGATGGCGACCAGAAGCTGATCTGGGCCTCGCATTACCTGAGTGCGATGGCCAAGGCGCTGCTGGATGATGCTGAATTGGGGATGATGAAAAGATGAACGTCGATATGCCAATTCTCGACTTGGATTTGAGCAACACCAAGCGTTTCGAGGCTTCCCGGTTTCTCGATAGCCCCGAAACGATAAATGTATTTCTGCAAGAAGCCATGAAGACTAATGATGTTTACGTTCTGAAGCAAGCGTTGAGAGAAGTCTCAAAGACAACACGCGTGCAGTAGCCGATTACTACCTGTCCCGCAACGAAACAGCCCCGCAGGCCTACAGCTGCGGGGTACCAAATCCCAAGCGCAGTACTTGGAAAGACCACCTCTGCGGGAGCCCAGCAGTGCAAAATCCATTCCCCAGAAATAAGAAGGCCCGAACGTAATGCCGGACCAAGCCAGCACCAGAGGATCGGGCGCGATTGGAGATCAATACTGCCGGATACATCAGTAAGCGCCAAGTACAGCGCTTACGAAAATGTATCAAAATTAAATGCAGAAACGGAAAACCCCACAGATTTGAAACTGAGAGGTTTTTCGATGTGTGGCTGAGAGTTAGAGCCTTACCGCAATAAAATTCTAGCAGGTGCTGCTTCGAGACTCCGCATCCCAATTCAACTCCTTCAGTCGATGCCAAGCTCTTTCTAGGTGAGAGGGCTTTAGATAAGCTCTCTTCCGCTCGCTCCAGCCATGTACCGCCTTGACTGCCTGTTCAGGATCATCTTTGGCTCCAGGGGCATTACACATAACCCAATGAACGGTGCTAAGTAGCTCCATTCCATACGGATCTTCAAACCCATCAATTAACTCGGCAACCCTTTCCATTCGATGCATAGTTTCGACATCTTCGCACAAAAACTGCTCCGCTTCTTCGATAGAGCCCGCCTTCAGCTCCAACGGTTTGGTGGGGTCGTCCTGACCGTCTCCGTAGCCATGGATAAAGTGACCGTCTAGTTTTATCAGTACTTGCCTGAGATTCTTAGCATATGGGCCAAACTGCTTGGCCTCAAACTGCAGCCGAAGAGGCTTGCCACTTTCCTGCAAGAAATACATCAGCTTATGAACTTCTAACAAACTGACAAATGGATCCAGAAGCCCTTTGAGATAGCGGTCCATTAAAAGAATCAGTGCGGCACGACCGTCAGTCATTTTGGGACGCTCTGTTCTATTTGGCATTTCTTTTGCTACAGGTGCACCAGACGGAGGGTACAGCAGCACCTCAACATCTGGCAAAACTGAAAATGCCTCTTCAATTGCGGGCTGAACCTCTTCCCATTTTAGGCCACCCAACCCGCAACCAAGTGGAGGAATTGCAATAGACTTAATATGCAATTCATTCACCTTACGAACTAAATCATCAAGGCCGCTTTGAATATTCTCAAGTTTACTTTTTGACTTCCAATGCCCTTTGGTTGGAAAGTTTATAATCCAACGCGGACCTCCAACCAACCCGCCAAGATCAAAGATATGAACTTTACCCAGCCGAACGGCATCATTTTTGCAAGCATCCTGATAGCTTTTGAACATGCTAGGAAACGCCTGCTTGAATTGCAACGCGATACCTTTACCCATGACACCTTCCGTGTTCACGGTATTCACTAACGCTTCAGTAGGTGCTGTTAGAAGGTTGCCTTTGCTAAGCTTGATCATTTTAGAAGTACCAGTCATTTTTGACTCTCACCTCAGGCTGATGCGTCGAATTGCGCACGATCTCTTGCACTCTCTCAACCGCCGCCTGATTGTAGCAGCCAATGAAATGGATACCCTGCCAAGGGAACTGCTCCGCCACCAAGAATTCTGACTGTTTTTGGTGCCGTTTTTCTCCCCAATACTTGGCATTGATTGTGGACCAATCCAAGTCAGCTAGCTTACTAATATCGTTATAAAAATCCGTATGGTAAGCGCCAGCGTTGCCGTCGCTGAAGGCCCATTCTCGTTGAAGCCCAACACCAGTACCGACGGAGCTCACCAAATGCACGATGTCACTCTGACATCCTTCGGGCTTGCCGGTGTTACCTCTGTTGACGGTGTAGAGCATTGGAGTACGCGGACAAAAATAGAAGGGCACAAACTCCCCGACATACCGAGGCCCACAGCAGCCTACACCTATTTCTTGGAGCCTACGAAGCTTGATGTGATCGTAGCCAATAACTGAGTGCTGCCCTGATTGAACCATCACGGCATCTGACTGAAGGCCGGAAGCGATTATCCCAGGTAGATTGGCAATATCTGTGATGTGATAGATCAGTACGTCTTCAGGTCTGGATGTCATAGATCGCGCCCGGGTTGGCATTGAGTAGCCAGTCCGCTCGACGACCGTGACACCGACACGAAGGCGCGAGCCCTGAACTGTCCTTGTTTAGGGCAAATAGTATGTGCTTTCTGCTGAGTTTTCACCAGCTCACAACTGTCGATCAGCGTGACGCCAAGGACGGTGAGATCACTCAATCGCTTCCCACCATACGCACCAGCCGACCTGTCAGCGACGACAGTTCCAAAGTAGTACAAATGGGCAGTACAACCCAGAAAACGAAAAGCCCCGCAGAAGTTAACCTGCGGGGCTTTTCGATATATGGCGGAGAGATAGGGATTTGAACCCTAGGTACTGTTGCCAGTACAACGGATTTCGAATCCGTCCCGTTCGACCACTCCGGCATCTCTCCAATGCCGCGCATCATACCAGCGTTCTTTTAAAACGCAAACCTTTTTTTAAAAAAAATCGCGTGGTATCAGGCGCTTGCGTGAACGTGCCGCTTACAGCGGCACGCCCAGGCGCTTGGCAACTTCTTCGTAGGCTTCGATCACGTCGCCCAGGCCCTGGCGGAAGCGGTCCTTGTCCATCTTCTTGCGGGTCTCTTTGTCCCACAGGCGGCAGCCGTCCGGGCTGAACTCGTCGCCCAGCACGATCTGGCCGTGGAATACGCCGAACTCCAGCTTGAAGTCGACCAGCAGCAGGCCGGCGTCATCGAACAGCTTGCTCAGCACTTCGTTGACCTTCAGCGACAGCTTTTTCATTTCGGCCAGCTGCTCGGCGGTGCCCCAGCCGAACGCGACAACGTGGGATTCGTTGATGAAGGGATCGCCCTTCTCGTCGTTCTTCAGGAACAGCTCGAAGGTGGACGGCTCCAGCTTGATGCCCTCCTCCACGCCCAGGCGCTTGACCAGGCTGCCGGCGGCGTAGTTGCGCACCACGCACTCGACCGGGATCATGTCCAGCTTCTTCACCAGGCACTCGTTGTCGCCCAGCAGCTTGTCGAACTGGGTCGGCACGCCGGCTTCTTCCAGTTTCTGCATGATGAAGGCGTTGAACTTGTTGTTCACCATGCCTTTGCGGTCGAGCTGTTCGATACGCTTGCCGTCGAACGCCGAAGTGTCGTTACGGAACAGCAGGATCAAGCGGTCGGCGTCGTCGGTCTTGTAAACCGATTTGGCCTTGCCGCGGTAGAGTTCGTCGCGTTTTTCCATGATTGGGCTCCGCTTGCTTGAGGTGTTGGGCTAGGCGATTTCGCGCCAGTCGAGCCCGTGTTCCTGATTCGCCACCTGGAGCCAGTCCGGGTCGCACCCAAGGGTGTCGACGAAGCACTGGCGAGCCAAGTGTGGCAGGTTGTTCTTGCTGCTGAGGTGGGCCAGCACCAGGTGTTGCAGGTTGCTCCAGCCCAACTCGTGCACCAGGCGCGCGGCCTGGTGATTGTTCAAATGCCCTTGCATGCCACCCACCCGCTGCTTCAGGAAGGCCGGGTAGTGACCGCGTGCCAGCAGGTCGCGGCAGTGGTTGGCCTCGATCAGCAGTGCATCCAGGCCCTGGTAACGCTCCAGCAGCAGCGCGTCGTACGAGCCCAGGTCGGTCAGCATGCCGAAGCGCCGCTGGCCGTCGCTGACCACGTACTGCAGCGGCTCGTAGGCGTCGTGCTCGACCCGCGCCGCGGTCACTTCCAGGCTGCCGATACGCAGGCTTTCGCCACAAGCGAGAAAACCGGCCACCTCCACCGACTTGCGCATGCCGCGCAAGGTCCCCTGGCTGAGGTAGACCGGTACATTGTAGCGCCGTGACAGCAAGCCGACCCCATGCACGTGGTCGGCATGTTCGTGGGTGACCAGTACCGCACTGAGCTGGGCGGCCGACACGCCGAGCAGCGCCAGGCGCCGCTCGGTCTCGCGCAGGGAAAACCCGCAATCGACCAGGATGAACGTGTCACCACTGGCGATCAGCGTGCCGTTTCCCTGGCTGCCGCTTCCGAGTACCGCGAAGCGCACTTAGCCCAGGTGGTCCTGAATGGCGCTCAGCACGCGGCGGGCGACATCGGCCGGGGCCACGGTGTTGATGTTCTTCTCGACCGTGACCTGCACGCTCTCACCCACCTTGCTCAGGCGAACCTGGTAGCGCTCGGCACGGGCTTCACGCTCTTCCTTGGTCGGCTCGCTGCCGAACATGCGGCCGAAGAAGCCAGGCTGGTTCTGCTTGTCTTCAGGCTTTTCAGACAGGTTGATGTAGTACAGGCCCAGGCTGCGGTTGATGTCCTCGACACGCCACTCGCCACCCTGCTCCAGGGCACGGCCCACGCTGGACCAGGCGCGGTCCAGGTCGGCGCCCAGGTACAGCACCGGGTTGCCGCTGCCGTCTTCGCTCAGGCTGACGCGGCTTGGCGCGTCGAAATCGCGCGCGGCCAGCAGCGATACCGAACCGCCCTTCTCGGCGCTGCGGTTCATGCTGGCAAGCATTTCGTCGACCAGCAGGGCATCGGCACCGGTGTTGCTGGAGGTGGACGGGAAATCGGGCTCGGCAGTGCTGCCGGCCGGGCGCTCGACGCTGACCACATACACCTCGGAGGTGTTGCGCTGCACGCCAGGCTCCATGCGCACACGCACGCGCACTTCGCTGTCAGCGCTGCTGGCAGTGCTGGCCAGGCGCTGGCCGAGCGAAGCCGACAGTTCGTCGAAACGCTGCCAGGTGGTGTTGAATTCACCAGTCTGCGGGCGCTCTTCGGCGATGCGGAAGCCGTTGTCCTCGAAGAACTGGCGAGCCACCGGCCATACTTCGGCCGGCGAATGCTGGGCCAGCACCCAACGGCTGCTGCCGCTGCGCTGCAGGCTGTAGTCGGTAACCTGGGCGGCGCCACCGGTCATCGGTTGCGGGCGCGGCACCTCGAACTCGCCGGTAGCGCTGTCGTCGGCGACGTTGCGCGGGATCGGCAGCAGCGGGTCAAGGCGCTTGACGTTGCTGGCGTCCGGCGGCAGCTGCATCGGCGCAGTCGGGCGCGCCTGCAGGTAATCGCTGCCGCGGTCGCGGAAATAGCCATCCTCGCCCCACAGCCAGCCACACCCACTGGTGCTGGAGATGATCAGGGCAAGGGCGGAAAGACCAGCCAGTCGCTTCATGCGGTGTACTTCCTCTTAAACCAGTACGCCGGACTGGCGCAAGGCAGTACGGACTTTTTCGTGGCAGCCTTCGCTCAGCCAGGTCAGCGGCAGGCGAATGCCTTTGTGCATCAGGCCCATTTCGACGAGTGCCCATTTCACCGGGATCGGGTTGGACTCGCAGAACAGGTCTTTGTGCAGCGGCATGAGTTTTTCGTTGATTGCGCGGGCCTTCTCGGCATTGCCCTCAAGGGCGGCCTCGCACAGGTCGGCCATTTCGCGCGGGGCGACGTTGGCAGTGACGGAAATGTTGCCCTTGCCGCCCATCAGGATCAGCTCGACGGCGGTCGGGTCGTCGCCGGACATGACGATGAAGTCTTTGTCGACGCCATCGAGGATGGCCTTGGCGCGTACCAGGTCGCCGGTGGCTTCCTTGATACCGATGATGTTCTTGACCTTCGACAGGCGGATCACGGTATCGGCCTGCATGTCGCAGGAGGTGCGGCCGGGTACGTTGTAGAGGATCTGCGGGATGTCGACGGCTTCGGCGATGTGCTTGAAGTGCTGGTACAGGCCTTCTTGCGTCGGCTTGTTGTAGTACGGCACTACCAGCAGGCAGGCGTCGGCGCCGGCGCTCTTGGCGTTCTGGGTCAGGTGCACGGCTTCGGCAGTGGAGTTGGCACCGGTACCGGCGATGACCGGGATGCGGCGGGTGCTGCGCTTGACGCGCTCGACCACGTGCTTGATGACCAGGATGTGTTCTTCGACATCCAGCGTGGCGGACTCACCGGTGGTGCCGACAGCGACGATCGCATGGGTGCCGTTTTCCAGGTGGAAGTCTACAAGTTTGTCGAGGCTTTCCCAGTCGAGACGCCCTTGTGCATCCATGGGAGTGACCAATGCCACCATACTGCCCGCAATCATGTAACTGCTCCTGCCGGAAAAAGAGAGCGGTAATGGTACTGGGGGCATCGGCCTTGCACAAGCGAAGCAGGCGGGCGGAGCATTCCCCTCGGCGCCTTATTTCGCTACCCTTGATGCTTTGATCGGTGCAGCGCGGCCCGCCGGGCCGTCGACCTTGCTCCCCGCCAGCGTCCACGACCTCGCATGCGAGCCCCGGGCCCTGCCGACAGGAGGCTTTCGCCCGTCCTGTGCCGACCGCTCATCGCTTTAGGAATGCTGCATGTCCACCCCCACCGTCCGCGAACAATTCCTTGTCATCAGTGCCCTGGGCCCCAACCCCATGGAGCTGGCCAACGTCCTCAGCCGCGCTGCCTTCGAAAACCGCTGCGCGGTGGTCACCTCGCGCCTGAGCCGCCACGGCGAGACCAGCGCCCTGGTACTGCAGGTAGGTGGCAGCTGGGACGCCCTGGCGCGCCTCGAAGCCATGCTGCCGGGCCTGGGCAAGAAGCACGGCCTGACCCTGGACGTGGTGCGCAGCGCCGACCAGGAAGTGCGCCCGCAGGCCCTGCCCTACGTGGCCTACGTCAGCGCCGCCTACCGGCCGGACATCATCAACGAGCTGTGCCAGTTCTTCCTCGACCACCGCGTCGAGCTGGAAGCCATGACCTGCGATACCTACCTGGCACCGCAGACCGGCAGCAGCATGCTCAATGCCCAGTTCACCGTGATTCTGCCGGCCGGCACCCAGATCAGCTGGCTGCGTGACCAGTTCCTGGACTTTGCCGATGCCCTGAACCTCGATGCGCTGATCGAGCCATGGCGTCCACAGAACCCAATGTAAGGAAACCGACCATGGCCGTAGCACTCGACCAACCCGTTGCCGACTTCCAGGCCCAGGCCACCAGCGGGCAAACCGTCAGCCTGGCCGAACTCAAGGGCCGGCAAGTGGTGGTGTACTTCTACCCGAAGGACAGCACCCCGGGCTGCACCACCGAAGGCCAGGGTTTCCGTGACCAGCACGATGCCTTTGCCGCAGCCAACACCGTGGTGTTCGGCGTATCGCGCGATGGCATCAAGTCGCACGAGAACTTCAAGGCCAAGCAAGGCTTCCCGTTCGAGCTGATCAGCGACAAGGACGAAGCCCTGTGCCAGCTGTTCGACGTGATCAAGCTGAAGAAGCTGTATGGCAAGGAATACATGGGCGTTGACCGCAGCACCTTCCTGATCGACAAGGACGGTGTGCTGCGCCAGGAATGGCGCGGGGTGAAGGTGCCCGGGCATGTGGATGCAGTACTGGCTGCTGCCCAGGCCCTGAACAAGGCTTGAGATCGTTGGGGGCGCTTTGCGCCCCTTTCGCGACACGAGGCCGCTCCTACAGGAAATCGCGTATCCCTGTAGGAGCGGCCTTGTGTCGCGATGGGCTGCAAAGCAGCCCCAAAATTACAGCATTGGTGACACGCTAGGCTCCTGCCGCGGCCAGGCATCCAGCACGGCCTTGATCAAGGTCGCCAGCGGGATGGCAAAGAAGATCCCCCAGAACCCCCACAACCCGCCAAACAGCAACACCGCGCAGATGATCGCCACCGGGTGCAGGCTCACCGCCTCGGAGAACAGCAGCGGCACCAGCACGTTGCCGTCCAGCGCCTGGATGATCGCGTACACCGTCATCAGGTAGATGAACTGGTCACCCCAGCCCCACTGGAACAGTGCGATCAACGTCACCGGCACGGTCACCACCACCGCGCCCACGTAAGGCACCACCACCGACAGCCCCACCAACAGCGCCAGCAACGCGGCGTAGTTGAGCCCCAGACTGATGAAGGCGATGTAGGTGGCAATGCCGCAGATCAGGATCTCGATGCCCTTGCCGCGGATGTAGTTGGCGATCTGCCGGTTCATCTCGCTGCCCACCCGGTTCAGCAGGCTGCGTTGGCGTGGCAGGTAGCCGCTTACCCAACGGCCGATCAGTTCGCGGTCCTTGAGAAAGAAAAACACCAGGATCGGCACCAGTACCAGGTAGATCATGGCGTTGACCAGCAGCGGCAGGCTCGATAGCGAGAAGGTCAGCGCCCACTGGCCGAACTTGCCGATTTCCCCGCGCACCGACTCGATGGCATGCAGCACCTGCTCGTCCGACACCAGGTGCGGGTAGCGCTCGGGCAACAGCAACAGCAGCGACTGCCACTTGCCGAGCATGCCCGGCAGTTCGTTGAACAGGGTGATCAACTGGTGCCACAGCAGCGGCACCAGCACCAGCATGAACACCGCCAGCGCGCCCATGAACAGGGCGAACACCAGCATCACCGCCAACCGGGTGGGTACCCGCAAGCGCTCCAGGGCATTGACCAGCCCCTGCATCAGAAACGCCAGCACCATGCCCGCCAGCACCGGCGCAAGCATGCCACCCAGGGTTAGTACCGCAGTAAAAGCCAGGAACAACAGGACCGCCAGCACCACCGCTTCCTCATCGGAGAAGTAGCGCTGCATCCAGTCGCGAAGCACTTTGAACATTGACGATCCTTGGAAAGACTCAGGCCTTGCGCAGCCAGTAAGTGTAGGTACCGGCCTCGGCCGTTTCCCGCAGCAGGGTATGACCGGCCAACTGGGCGAAAGTGCGGAAGTCGCGCTGGGAGCCGGCGTCGGTGGCGATTACCTTGAGCACCGCGCCGCTGGCCAGGCGGTTGAGCTCCATCTTGGCCTTCAGCAGCGGCAAAGGGCAATTCAGCCCGCTGGCGTCCAGTTCGGCGTCACAGGTCAGGGTTTCACTCATTGCGGGGCTCTCCAAAGGCATTGCCAGGCTGTATCTGGATTTGGCCGGCTAGGATAGCGCCACTGGTCGCCAACGTGTGAGCCCGCTACAGTAGGTATCTTTGACCGACGCGAGCTTCATGCATGAATCTACTGCGCCCTACCCTGCTGACGCTGGCCTGCCTGTTGGCCCTTCCCGGCCATGCTGACGACCTGCCATCACTGGGCGACGCCAGTTCCGCGATCGTCTCGCCACAACAGGAGCACCAGCTTGGCCGTGCCTGGCTGAGCCTGCTGCGCGGCCAGGTCAACCAGCTCAACGACCCGCAGCTGAAGGATTACGTCGAAACCAGCGTGTACCGCCTGGCCGAAACCAGCCAGCTGCAGGACCGCCGCCTGGAATTCATCCTCATCGATAGCCGCGAGCTCAACGCCTTTGCCGCCCCCGGCGGCATCGTCGGGGTCAACGGCGGGCTGTTCCTCAACGCCCAGACCGAAGGCGAGTACGCCTCGGTACTGGCCCACGAACTGGCGCACTTGTCGCAGCGCCACTTCGCCCGCGGCGTCGAGGCCCAGCAGCGCATGCAACTGCCGATGATGGCAGCGCTGCTGGCCGGCATCGTGCTGGCGGCCGGTGGCGGCGGTGATGCCGGTATCGGTGTGATCGCCGGCACCCAGGCAGCGGCGATCCAGGAACAGCGGCGCTTCTCGCGGCAGAACGAACAGGAAGCCGACCGCATCGGCATCCAGAACCTGGAAAAGGCCGGCTACGACCCGCGCAACATGCCGACCATGTTCGAGCGCCTGGCCCGGCAGTACCGCTACGACGCCAAGCCGCCGGAATTCCTGCTGACCCACCCGGTAACCGAGTCGCGTATCGCCGACACCCGCAACCGTGCCGAGCAGGCCCCCAAGGGCGGCGTCGAGGACAGCATGCGCTACCAGCTGATCCGTGCCCGGGTGGCGCTGACCTACGAAGGCACCCCGGGGCTGGCGGCCAAACGCTTCCGCGCCCAGCTGGACGAAGACCCCAAGCTGGACGCCGCGCGTTACGGCCTGGCCCTGGCGCAGATCAAGGGCGGCCAGCTGAACGAGGCGCGTGAACTGCTCAAGCCGCTGCTGGCCAAGGCACCCAACGACATTACCTACAACCTGGCGCAGATCGACCTGGACATCACCAACAACCGCCTGGCCGACGCACAGCAGCGCGCCGAACGCATGCAGGGGTTGTATCCGGGCAACTACCCGCTGAAACAGGTGCGTGCCGATCTGCTGGTGAAGCTGAACAAGCCCGCCGAGGCGGAAAAGGTGCTGAACGAACTGGTGAAGAGCCGGCCGGATGACCCGGACGTGTGGTACGACATGGCCGAAGTGCGGGGCCTTTCAGGCAATACCATTGGCTTGCACCGGGCGCGGGCCGAGTACTTCACCCTGGTGGGCGATTTCGACCAGGCCATCCAGCAGCTGGATTACGCCAAGCGCAGGTCGGGTGGGAACTTCCCGCTGGCGGCACAGATTGACCAGCGCCAGCGCGAGATCATGGAGCAGCAGCGCATGGTTCAGGAAATGATGGGGCGTTGAGGGCCCTTTCGCGGGTAAACCCGCTCCCACAGGGACCGCACCGCCCGTGAGCGCTGCGCTGTACCTGTGGGAGCGGGTTTACCCGCGATGAAAGCGACGCGGTCTGGCGTCAGGCGTTCCCGGACAACTTCAGGCGCGCTGCCTGGGTAAAGTCCAGCATCCGGTTCAGCGGCTTGATCGCCTTCGGCACCAGCGCCGGGTCGACAAAGATCTCGTTCGTGCCATTACGCAGGCAATCCAGCACACGCTCCAGGGTGTTCATCGCCATCCACGGGCAGTGCGCGCAGCTGCGGCATGCCGCGCCGTTACCGGCGGTGGGTGCTTCGACGAACTCCTTGTCCGGGCACAGCTGCTGCATCTTGTAGAAGATGCCGCGGTCGGTGGCGACGATGAAGGTCTTGTTCGGCAGGGTCTGGGCAGCCTTGATCAGCTGGCTGGTGGAGCCCACCGCATCGGCCAGCTCGATCACCGCTTCCGGCGACTCGGGGTGGACCAGAATCGCCGCATCCGGGTACAGCGCCTTCATGTCGGCCAACTGGCGCGACTTGAACTCTTCGTGAACGATGCAGGCACCGTCCCACAGCAGCATGTCGGCACCGGTTTGCTTCTGGATGTAACGCCCCAGGTGCTGGTCCGGGCCCCAGATGATGGTTTCGCCGTTGTCCATCAGGCTTTCGACGATTTCCAGTGCGCAGCTCGAGGTCACCACCCAGTCGGCGCGGGCCTTCACGGCAGCGGAAGTGTTGGCGTAGACCACCACGGTACGCTCGGGGTGCTGGTCGCAGAAGGCCGAGAACTCTTCTACCGGGCAGCCCAGGTCGAGCGAGCAGGTGGCCTCCAGGGTCGGCATCAGCACGCGCTTTTCCGGGGTTAGGATTTTCGCCGTCTCGCCCATGAAGCGCACACCGGCAACGATCACGGTTTCGGCCGGGTGGTTCTTGCCGAAGCGGGCCATTTCCAGCGAGTCGGACACGCAGCCGCCGGTTTCTTCGGCCAGCGCCTGGATGACCGGGTCGCAGTAATAGTGGGCGACCAGCACGGCGTTCTGGGCCTTGAGCTCGGCAGCGATGGCCGCACGGTATTCGGCCTCCTGCTCGGCTGTCAGCGGGTTTGGCTGCTTGGCGTCGAGGTGGGCCTGAACCAACAGGCGTTCGGAAATCTGGGTCATGATCGCTGGACCTGCAGGCGCGTGCGCGCGTCAAATCGAGTGTATCACCCGGCCCTGACAGATCGGCTAAGGGTGCCGGACGGCACGAAGGCCGCCACGGCCCTCTGCGGGCGCGGATTATTATCGGAGGCCGAAGGCTACAGACAATCCAGCGATTTCTAAAGTGGTTTTTGTGTTGCCTGTGCTGGCCTCTTCGCGGGCACGCCCGCTCCCACAGGTACAGCGCTGCCCTCGGGGGCAAAGAGTAACCTGTGGGAGCGGGCGCGCCCGCGAAGAGGCCGGAACAGGAGAAACGATCAGCCCTGCGGCGACAGGGCCGCCAGCTGCGCCGCCATGAGCATGGCGAACTCTTCCACGGTCATCTTCTTGCCGTTGAAGTCGACCATGCCGTCGGCATAGTGCAGGCTGCTCACCACATCATTGCCCTGCACGGTGGCCATGCCACTCTGCAGCGCCATCATGCCGACCATTTCCCCGGCCTGGCTCGATTGCATGGCAATTGCCTGGGCGTCGGTCTGGCCATCCAGCAGTGCCTGCAAGGTTGCCAGGTCACCGATCATCGGCTTGGACAACGACAGCTTGCTCTTCACCTCGGTGATCAGTTGCTTGCTCAACTGGTCTGGCGGCAGGTCGAAGCTGGCCGGGGCGGCGAAGCCCATCGACAGGTCAAAGCGGCTTTCGCCATTGGCGGTCCTGAACGACAGGTTTTCCACCGCCACCCGGGGCTTGGCAGCCAGCAGTCTCTGCAGCTCGCCCTGGAACCTGGCCTTCTCCTCATCGTCCATCTGGATTTCCGGCGCCGGCTGGCCAGCGGCAGCTGCGGCCTCGAATTCCGGCAGATGCGCCTGGTACCACGTCGACAACGCCTGTAGCGCCGGCGCGTTGACCGACGTGATGCTCACCGCCATCTGCGCCTTGCCCACCGCACGGCCATCCCAGGTGATATCCCCGACCTTGTACTCCACGCGGCCACCCACGGTATCCGGGCCGTCAAGGGTTTGCAGGGCGTTCTGCTCCAGCCCCTTGACCACCAGCACCTGCTGTTTGGGCCCCAGGGTGACCTTGGTTTCGGCCAGCGCCAAGTCGACGTTGCCTACGTAGATGGCCTGGTGCGCGGTGGCCGCCAGTTGGCCGCCGACCTTCAGGCCATTGAGCTCGAAGGTGGCAGGCGGCTGGTCATCGCGTACCAGTTTCATCACGAACCGATCGGCCTGGCCGTGGAAGCTCGAGGCCTTGCCTTCCTGGTCACCACTGACTTGCAGTTGCATGCCCGAGAAATCGAGGCTGTTGCCATCCGCTTCGTCGAGCTTGACCGGTGCCAGCTGCACCTGGCTGACCACATTGCCGTCGTAGCCCAGGCTGGTCTGTGCGCTCACCGGGGCCTGCTCGCCCGCTGCGGCGAACCACGGCGCGGTGGCGTCGTCCTTCTGCAGCGTGCTGTTGCTGACTGCCAGCACCGGCATCAGCTTCAGTGCCTTTACCCGCGACCAGGGGAACGGGCCGTGCTCGATCTGGTCGGTCACGCCAACGTCGAAATTCACCACTTCGCCTTCGCCCAGGTTGATATCGCGGGCCTTGAGCCGGTACTGGGCGGTACTGCTGAAGAAATGCTGCTCCAGCGACACGCGTTCGATGCTCATGCTGCCACCGGTGCTCACCAGGGCCTTCTTGAGTTCCGCGTTGCTGCGGACCAGGGCGTTGTCCAGCTCCGCAGGCAGCTGCTTGCCGGTGTACCAGGCGCCAGCGGTGGTTGCGACGGCGATGGCGATAGCCAGGCCAGAAAGGATGCCAACTGATTTCTTCATGAATAGAACCGATTGCTGTCCATATGGGCTTCGTAGGCGGCCAAGGGCCACACAGGACGCCAAGAGTACCACTGCAACCCAGCCCTGGCGCTGGCCAGGCTCGAGAAATCCGGTTTTTGGGAAACGCCTGACAGACCTTCCAAGGGAGACGGCATTCGTTAATTTTTGCGAACACCAGAATTGATCATAACCGCAAAAAAACGCGCAAAAACCGAACAAAACCCCACTTTAATCGATAAATATTTCAAAACAGCAACATCTTGTCATGTTTAACTTGACACTAAGCTACCCATCGTTTTTTATTTTCACCACTTTGCGCGCTCCCCCGCGCCCCCGCTGCTCCAACAATAAAGGTGAACAACATGGAGCCCACCCGCTCGCCCTTGCCGCATGCGCAGTACACCGTGCCCGCCGTTTACGCCCAGCCGCAGGAGCCATGCCAGCATGCAGCCTGACCACAGCGCTTCCGGCAACGGCCAACTCCGTAAAACCCTGCGCCTCTGGCACGTGATCATCATCGGCCTGGCCTACCTGACCCCGATGACCGTGTTCGACACCTTCGGTATCGTTTCCGGGATTACTGCCGGCCACGTACCCAGCGCCTACATCCTGGCACTGGCCGGGATCCTGTTCACCGCCGTGAGCTACGGCACCCTGGTAAGGCGCTTCCCGCAATCGGGCTCGGCCTACACCTACACCCAACGTGCGATCAACCCGCACGTCGGCTTCCTGGTCGGCTGGTCGTCGTTGCTGGACTACCTGCTGCTGCCAATGGTCAACGCCTTGCTGGCCAAGCTGTACCTTTCGGCCATGTTCCCGGAAGTACCGGAGTGGATGTGGGTGGCTGGCTTCGTCACCCTGATCAGCCTGATCAACATGCGCAGCGTGAACCTGGTGGCGCACTTCAACCTGCTGTTCGTGGCCGTGCAGGTGGCGATCATCGCCGTGTTCATCTACCTGTGCGTGCGCGGCCTGGACCAGGGTGAAGGGTTGGGTACCGCCTGGAGCCTGCTGCCGTTCGCCGACGACCAGACCCAGCTCAGCGCCCTGGCCGCCGGTGCGACCATCCTGTGCTTCTCGTTCCTCGGCTTCGACGCGGTCACCTGCCTGTCCGAAGAAACCCGCGACCCGGGCAAGACCATCCCTCGCGCGATCTTCCTCACCGCCCTGATTGGCGGCCTGGTGTTCATCACCGTGTCGTACTTCATCCAGGCCTACTTCCCGACCATGTCCCGCTTCCACGACCAGGAAGCGGCACTGCCGGAAATCGCCCTGTACGTCGGCGGCAAGTTGTTCCAATCGATCTTCATCGCCTGCACCGTGATCAACACCATCGCCTCGGGCCTGGCCTCGCAGACCAGCGTGTCGCGCCTGCTGTACGTGATGGGCCGCGACAACGTGATCCCGGCCAGCCTGTTCGCCCGCCTGCACTCACGCTACAAGACGCCGGTGCTGAACATCGCGGTGGTGGGGCTGATTTCGCTATCGGCGATCTTCTTCGACCTGGTCACCGCCACCTCGATCATCAACTTCGGTGCGCTGGTCGCGTTCAGCTTCGTCAACCTGTCGGTGATCAACCACTGCTACCTGCGCGAAGGCAAGCGCCAGGGCCTGGCCAACCAGCTGACATACCTGGTGGCACCCACCATCGGCTTCTGCATCATCGTCTCGCTGTGGCTGGACCTGAACGCACACTCGCTGCTGTTCGGTGGCGTCTGGGCACTGCTCGGCCTGCTGTACCTGGCCTGGCTGACCAAAGCCTTCAGGGACTCCCCGCCCAACTACATCGCTGAATGACCCATGCTGCCGACAACGCCCGCGCCTGATCGCGGGCGTTGCATTTGATCGAAAAGGAAAGCCCTCATGCCGCTGCGTCGCCTCTCCATCCAGTGGAAGATCACCCTGCTCGCCGGCCTGTGCCTGCTGGCCATTGTCGCCCTGCTGGTAACCACATCGCTGGCCCAGGCGCGGCGCAGCGCGGCATTGGTCAACCAGGCCAACACCGAAATGCTCGACAGCAGCGCACGCCTGCGCCTGCAGGCCCATGCCGAAACCCAGGCCCTGCGCATCCAGCGCTATTTCATGGACGCCTACCAGTACGGCAATGGCTTTGCCCGCCTGGTGCAGGTGCTCAAGGCCCGTGGCGGCAACGACCTGCGCGCCGAACTGACGCGCCAGGCCCGCGCCAGCCTGGCCGGCAACCCGGATGTGATCGGCCTGTACCTGGTGTTCCAGCCCAACGCCCTGGACCCGGACAGCCAGTACCTCGGCCAGGATGCAATGGGCAGCAATGAGAGCGGGCGCTTCTCGCTTTACTGGTCACAACCCCGCCCCGGCACCCTGGAGCTTGAAGCCATGCCGGAATCGATGCTTGGTGACGCCAGCATCGGCAGCAACGGTGTGGCGAAGAACCGCTGGCTGACCTGCCCGCAGGACACTGCCAGAACCTGCATGCTCGAGCCATACCTCGACGAAGTGAATGGCCGCCAGGTGCTGATGACCAGCATCGCCCTGCCGCTGCTGGAGCACGGCAAGGTGGTCGGCGTGGTCGGCCTGGACATCGGCCTGGCCAACCTGCAACAGCTGAGCCTGGAAGGCCGCCAGGAGCTGTTCGACGGCCAGGGCCAGGTCAGTATCGCCAGCGCGGCCGGCCTGCTGGCCGGCAACAGCCGCGACGACAGCAAGCTCGGCGAGCCCATGGACAAGGCGGTAGCCGACGGCCTGCTGCGTGTTGCCCACCCGTTCACGCCAATCCCTGATGCCGCCCCTTGGCAGGTATTGCTGGAACTGCCGGAAAGCGTGCTGCAGGCGCCTTCCGTCACCCTCAACCAGCGCCTGGATGCGCACAACCACAGCGCCAACCTCACCAGCCTGCTGGTTGGCCTGGGCGCTGCGGTAGTCGGTTTGCTGCTGGTGTGGCTGACCGCGCGCGGGGTGACCCGGCCAATCCTGGCCGTGGCCGCGCGCCTGGAAGACATCGCCAGCGGCGAAGGCGACCTTACCCGCCGCCTGGACTACGCCCGCCAGGACGAACTGGGCCAGCTTACCGGTTGGTTCAACCGTTTTCTCGACAAACTGCAGCCGGTCATAGCCCAGGTCAAAGGCTCACTGCAGGAAGCCCGCGGCACCGCCGACCAGTCCGCAGCCATCGCCAGCCAGACCAGCAACGGCATGCAGCAACAGCACCGCGAAATCGAACAGGTGGCCACCGCCGCCAATGAAATGAGCGCCACCGCTCTGGATGTCGCCCATAACGCTTCGCAGGCGGCCCAGGCCGCACGCGCTGCCGACCAAGCCAGCCGCGAGGGCCTGCAACTGATCGACAGCACCCGCCAGGGCATCGACCGCCTGGCCGCCGGCATGAACACCGCCATGGGCGAGGCACGCGCACTGGAAGGCCGCAGCGGGCAAATCGGTTCGGTGCTGGAAGTGATCCGCACCATTGCCGAGCAGACCAACCTGCTGGCACTCAACGCCGCCATCGAAGCCGCCCGCGCAGGCGAAGCCGGGCGTGGTTTTGCCGTGGTGGCCGATGAAGTGCGTGGCCTGGCCCAGCGCACCCAGGTGTCAGTGGAGGAAATTCGCCAGGTCATCGAAGGCTTGCAGCAAGGCACCCAGGATGTGGTGGGCGCCATGCACGAAGGCCAGCGCCAGGCCCAGGACAGCGCCGCGCGGATGGAACAGGCGCTGCCGGCGCTACAACGTATTGGCGAGGCAGTGGCGGTGATCAGCGACATGAACCTGCAGATTGCCTCGGCGGCTGAAGAGCAGAGCGCCGTAGCCGAAGAGGTGAACCGCAATGTGGCCGGCATTCGCGATGTGACCGAATCGCTGGCAGGCCAGGCCGATGAGTCGGCTCGGATCAGCCAGGCCCTGAACCGGCTGGCCAACCAGCAGCAGGCGCTGATGGAGCAGTTCCGCGTCTAACCTGTCAGGGCCTCTTCGCGGGTGAACCCGCTCCCACAAGGTCCGGCGCTGCCTTCAAGGTCAGAGCATAACCCTGTGGGAGCGGGTTTACCCGCGAAGGGGCCAGCACATACAACATAGCAGCAGGGCTATTTACCGAGCACAATCATGCAAACCCCAACCAGATTTTCCTTCTTCGACATCACCAGCGAACAGGGCCTGTTACGCACCTCGATCGCCGTCACCCTCTTCATCGCCATCATCGGCATCGCCTTCGGTCTGGCCTCCGGCTCGTTCTCCATCGTGTTCGACGGCGTCTATTCGCTGGTCGATGCCAGCATGAGCGGGCTGTCGCTGGTGGTGGTCAGGCTGATTACCGCGCACACCACCAGCGTGCAGATGTCACGCAAGTTGCGCGAGCGCTTCACCATGGGCTTCTGGCACCTGGAGCCGATGGTGCTGGCGCTCAACGGCATCCTGCTCAGCGGCGTGGCCATCTATGCGCTGATCAACGCCGTCAGCAGCCTGCTGCAAGGCGGGCGCCACCTGGAGTTCGGCATCGCCATGGTCTACGCGGTGCTGACCGTGATCGCCTGCGTGACCATCGCCATTGTCGAGGCCCGCGCCAACCGCAAGCTGGGCTCGGATTTCGTGCGCATGGACGTCAAGGGCTGGGTGATGTCGGCCAGCATCACCGCCGCGCTGCTGATCGCCTTCTGCTTTGGCTATGCGGTGCAGGGCACATCGCTGGAGTGGGTGTCGCCGTATATCGACCCGGCGGTGCTGGCGCTGGTCTGCCTGGTGATCGTGCCGTTGCCGATGTCGGTGGTGCGCCAGGCCCTTTCGGAAATTTTCCTGGTGACCCCTGGCGACCTCAAGCTGCACGTGGATGAAGTCGCCAAGGCCTTCGTCGCACGCCATGGGTTGCAGTCGTACCGCGCCTATGTGGCCAAGGTCGGGCGCTCGCGGGAGATCGAACTGTATTTCATCGTGCCGAAGGCCATGGCCGCGAAAACCATCGATGAATGGGATGCGTGGCGTAACGAGATCGGTGATGCCGTGGGTGGTGAAGGGCCGGACCGTTGGCTGACGGTGGTGTTTACCGGGGATCCGGAGTGGGCTGAGTAAGCCATCTGGAGTCTGCGCAGCCCCTGTAGGAGCGGCCTTGCGTCGCGATCGGGCTGCGCAGCAGCCCCAGCAATTTGTGCATTTTTGCTGAAACCCTGGGGCTGCTGCGCAGCCCGATCGCGACGCAAGGCCGCTCCTACAGTCGATCGCGCAAACCGAGCAATAAAACTCGGCCAACGGAAAACGAAAAAGCCCGCCACCGTTGCCGGTAGCGGGCTTTGACGTACTGCGTATGGTGGGTCGTGTAGGATTCGAACCTACGACCAATTGGTTAAAAGCCAACTGCTCTACCAACTGAGCTAACGACCCGTTGGATGGCGCGTATAATACTGATTTCTAACGGGAAATCAACACCCCATCAAACTTTTTTCAAAAATACCGCGTCGGATCTTCGACTCCGGCGGCCTTGAAGCCGTCGGCACGCAGGCGGCAACTGTCGCATTTGCCGCAAGCACGGCCGTCATCGTCGGCCTGGTAGCAGGAAACGGTCAGGCTGTAGTCCACGCCGCGAGCCATACCGGCCTGCACGATCTGCGCCTTGCTCATGTTCTGCAGCGGCGCCTGGATGCGGAAGCCCTGCCCTTCGACGCCAGCCTTGGTCGCCAGGTTGGCCATGCGCTCGAAGGCTTCGACGAACTCGGGGCGGCAATCGGGGTAGCCGGAGTAATCCACGGCATTCACACCAATGAAGATGTCACGGGCTTCCAGCACCTCTGCCCAGCCCAGGGCCAGGGACAGGAACACGGTGTTGCGCGCTGGCACATAGGTGACCGGGATGCCTTCACCCGGGGTTTCCGGCACGTCGATGCTGCTGTCGGTCAATGCCGAGCCGCCGATGCCATCCAGGTTCAGGCCAATAACCTTGTGCTCGACCACGCCCAGGTCGCGGGCAACGCGGGCGGCGGCGTTCAGTTCGGCGCGGTGGCGCTGGCCGTAGTCGAAACTCATGGTGTAGCAGCTGTAGCCTTCGGCCTTGGCCATGGCAACCACGGTAGCCGAGTCCAGGCCGCCGGACAGCAGGATTACTGCGCGTTTGTCGGTCATGTGTGCTTGCTCCTCAATCAACGTCCGGGTTCGTCGTTCCACAGCAGCTTGTGCAGCTGCAGCTGGAAGCGTACGGGCAGGTTGTCGGCAACGATCCAGTCCGCCAGCTCGCTGGCGTTCACCTGGTGGTGGCTGGGCGAGAACAGCACTTCGCCGGCACGCTCGGCCAGGTTGTACTGGATCAGCTTGGAGACCGCCCAGTCGTAGTCCTCGCGGGAACAGATGACGAACTTGACCTGGTCGTTGCGGGTCAGCTGCTCGATGTTCTCGTAGCGGTTACGGTGCGACTCTTCGGAGCCAGGGGTCTTCAGGTCGACCACGCGGCTGACGCGGGTGTCGGTGCCGGCAATATCCAGCGCGCCGCTGGTTTCCAGCGACACCTCGTAACCGGCGTCACACAGGCGCTGCAACAGCGGCAAGGCGTTGGGCTGGGCCAATGGCTCGCCACCGGTGACGCAGACGTAGCGCGGCTTGAAGCCGGCGACCTGCTCAAGGATCGAATCGAGGGTGCGTACGGTACCGCCACTGAAGGCATAGGCACTGTCACAGTACTGGCAGCGCAGGGGGCAACCGGTGAGGCGCACGAATACCGTGGGCAACCCAGCCGTTCGCGTTTCACCCTGCAAGGAGTAAAAGACTTCGGTGATGCGTAATGTGTCTTGCATGCTCGCCACGGGCGTGACAGCTAAACAGGCTGCCCGCCTCCGTCAGGCACTGTCGCGGACTCGACATAGCGTTATCCGCAGCAGCGTGTTTACGAAAAAAGGGCAGTGATTCTAACGAAAAAACCCGCGACAGGCGCGGGTTTCTTTCAAGCGGTACTACTTAGAGCTTCTGCAGGTCACGCTGGGCCAGTTGCGCGGCCGAGGTGCCGGGGTACTGGGTGATGACCTGCTGCAGGATACCCTTGACCTTGTCGGTGTGGCCCATGCGGCGCTCGACGTCGGCCAGCTTGTACAGCGAATCCGGCACCTTGCTGTGCTTCGGATACTTCTGGCTGACCTGGGCGAAGGCCTGGCTGGCAGCCGGCAGGTCGCCCTTGGCCAGGTTCACTTCACCCAGCCAGTACTGGGCATTGCCGGCGTACTGGCTGTTGGGGTACTTGCGCAGGAAGGCGTTGAACGCCTGGCTGGCCTTGTCGAAGTCTTTCTGCTTGATCAGGTCGAAAGCGGCATCGTAGTAGAGCTTTTCTTTCGCCGGATCACCGGGCTCGCTACTGGCGGCCGGTTGTTGCGCAGCAGCACCTGCTGCTGCATCGGGGGCGGCATTGGATGCACCACCACCGGAGGAATTGTCAGGGGTCGCGGCAGGCGCGGCGCCACTGTTGATGCGACGGTCCAGGTCCTGGTAACGCTCCAGGTTTTCCTGCTTCATGCGCGACACATCGTTCTGCAGCTCTTCGATGATGCCTTGCTGGCGGGAAAGCTGATCCTGCATCTGTTGCAGCTGCATGAACAGCTGGCCCTGTGCAGAGGCAGGGGCCGAAGCCCCTGACCCGGCATAGGCGCCGCTCGTGCCATAACCCGCAGGCGGATAGCTGCCTGCGTTGTCATCAACTACAGGGACCTCAGCCCAGGCCGCGAGCGGCAGGCTGAGTGCGAGGACGGTTACTACACGGCGGCACATACGCATAAGAACTTACTTACGCAGTTCTACGCGACGGTTCTGAGCCCAGGACTGCTCGTCGTTGCCAGTGGCAACCGGACGCTCTTCACCGTAGGAGACCAGTTCCAGCTGAGCAGGGGAAACGCCCTGCAGAACCAGGTAGCGCTGAACGGCCTTGGCACGACGCTCACCCAGAGCCATGTTGTACTCGCGGGTGCCGCGCTCGTCGGTGTTGCCTTCCAGGACAACGCGGTTGCCGTTGGCTTTCAGGTCCTTGGCGTGAACGTCCAGAGCGCGCATGGCTTCTGGCTTCAGGTCCGAGCTGTCGTATTCGAAGTAGAAGGTGGTGATTGCGCGCAGGGCAGCTTCTTCGCTCAGGGAGCCGTCAACAGCGCCAGTGTTGGCACCGTAGCCAGCGTTCGGATCTACAGCAGCGCCTTCGCCTGCGTTGTCACCGCCCTTCGAGGAGCAACCTACAGCTACGGCCATGGCCAGAGCCAGCGCAGCAAATTTACCAAACTTCAGCATTTCCATCGTGAAACTCCTAATGAAACCCCAGTGTGTTAAGCAAAAGTATTACGCCGCAATCAGTTCAGGTAAGGGGACCAGGACGGTTCTCTGACTTCGCCTTGAGCGGTAGGAAGTGGGAGCCTCACGCGGCCATTAAGCGACACGAGCATCAAGACTCCCCGGCCCTGCTGGCGGGTGGCGTAGATTAGCATGGTGCCGTTTGGCGCAACAGTGGGAGACTCATCAAGACTCGTTTCCGAGAGAATCTTTACACTTCCGCGTTGCAAATCCTGGGCCGCAACTTTGAAGTTGGTGAAGCCCTGCTGGCGATGGATCATCACCAAGGTCTTTTCGTCCGCCGACAGTTTCGGGTTGGCGTTGTAGTTACCCACGAAAGTTACACGCTCGGCACCACCGCCACCGACCGACTGCTTGTAGATCTGCGGCTTGCCGCCACGGTCGGAGGTGAAATACAGGGTGTTGCCATCCTTGCCCCAGAACGGCTCGGTGTTGATGCCCGGGCCGGCGGTGACACGGCTGATCTGGCGCGAAGCCACGTTCATCACGTAGATGTCCGGGTTGCCGTCCTTCGACAGCACGAACGCCAGGCGCGTGCCGTCCGGCGACCAGGCTGGCGCACCGTTCAGGCCTTCGAAGTTGGTGACCTGCTCGCGGCGACCGGTATCGATGTGCTGGACGAAGATGCGCGGGCGCTTCTGCTCGAACGAAACATAGGCGATGCGCTTGCCATCCGGAGCAAAGCGTGGCGACAGGATCGGTTCACGCGATTGCAGCAGGGTAACCGCACGTGCGCCGTCGTAGTCCGAACGCTGCAGGGTATAGCGGGTGTTGTTGGTGGAGAAGCGCTCGGCCGTCACGTACAGCATGCGGGTGGAGAACGCACCCTTGATGCCGGTGAGCTTCTCGAACGACTGGTCGGCAATGTAGTGCGCCATGTCACGCAGCTGGTCGACGCTGCCCGCCACGCTACCGGTCAGCACTTGCTGCTCGGTGGCGACGTTGAACAGCGCGTACTGCACCTGCAGGCGACCGCCCGACGGCACGATGCTGCCGACCATCACGTACTGCGCGCCCAGCGCTTTCCAGTCACGGAAGATCACTTCGCTGGCCTGCGACGGCTGGCTGATCATGTTCTGCCGCGGAATCGGCGAGTAGTAGCCGGAGTTGCGCAGGTCGTTGCCGATGATGTCGGCCATGTCTTCCGGCAGCACGCTGCCGCCCTGCAGACCGAACGGCACTACCGCGATGGGCGTGGCCCGGTCGCTGCCGCTGGTGACCAGGATGTTCTTTTCCTCTGCCACGGCCATGCCTGCCACGCAGCACAGCATGACCAGCAGTCCTCTCAGACGTTTAATCACAACGCTAGATCCTCAGGTGTAAATGTCATCTTGAACGAACGATATTGGTTGAAATCGCTCGGCTTCATACCCTGCATCTCGGTCAAACGACCGATGTTCTTCACTGCTGCCACCGCCGAGCTGTCGTACGGGCCGTCACCACTGGACCGGGCCACGCTGACGCTGGTGATGGTACCGTCCGGCAACATGTTGATCTGCAGGACCACCGTCATGCCCTTGCGCGCGGAAGGCGGACGTGCCCAGCCCTCGGCCGCGCGCATGCGGATCAGGTCGTCGAAGTCGCCGGCCACCTGGTCACCCTGCTCGTCGGCCAGCGCCTGCTGCCGTTCGGTGGTGTCGGACAACAGCTCGGCCAGGGCCTGGGCTTTCTTGTCTTCCGCCGCCTTGCGGGCCGCTTCCTGTGCCTTTTTCTTCTGGGCATCTGCAGCGGCCTTTTTCTTGGCCTCTTCAGCTGCCTTCTTCTTCGCTTCCTCGGCTACCGCTTTCTTCTTGGCGTCCTCGGCTGCTTTCTTCTTGGCCTCTTCGGCCGCCTTTTTCTTGGCGTCCTCGGCGGCTTGTTTCTTCGCCTCTTCAGCGGCCTCTTTCTTGGCCTCTTCTTCGGCTTTTTTCTTTTCTTCCTCGGCCTTCTTCTTGGCGATGTCGGCCTGCTGCTTCTCGGCAGCCTTCTTCGCCTCTTCGGCCTTCTTGGCTTCGGCGGCTTTCTTGGCCTCGGCGGCTTCGGCAGCTGCCTCGGCTTTCTTGGCTTCGGCGGCCTCGCGAGCCTCTTCGGCCTTTTGAGCGGCGTCGGCTTTCTTTTGTTCCGCGGCCTTCACGGCCTCCTGCTCGACCTTCTTCTGTTCCAGCTGCTCGACCTCGGTCTGGCGCGAAGCGGTTTTCTTCGCTTCCCCGGCAATCTTCTGATTGGTCTGGGTGGTCGCCTGGCTCTTGGACTTGAGCTGGTACAGGGTAGCCTGGACGATCGGCTTGGATGGCGGCAGCTCAGGCGTCATGGCAAAACTGACGAACAGCAGGGCGAACACCAGCACATGCAGGCCGATGGCCCAGATACTGGGCCAGAAGTAGCTTTCCGAGGCGGATGGCTCTCGCTGTTGCATCAGGGCGCCTCGGTAATCAGGCCAACGTTACCGACACCGGCCTTCTGCAACCCGCCCATGGCACCCATGACCGCGCCATAGTCGACAGCCTTGTCGCCACGAATGAACACCTGGGTCTGCTTGCCCTGGTCACGGCCGGCGGCAATGATCTTGGTCACCGCGTCGGTCATGGCAGGCAAGGTCATGGCCTTGTCCATCTGCTTGTCGGTATCGACTTCGCTGCCGAGGTTCCAGTAGTAGGTCTTGTCGGCCTTGATGGAGATGGTGAGGATCTGGACGTTGTTGTCCTGCGGCAAGGCTTCACTGGAAACCTTGGGCAGGTCTACCTTCACGCCCTGGTTGAGCATGGGCGCCGTCACCATGAAGATGACCAGCAGTACCAGCATCACGTCGATGTAGGGCACCACGTTCATCTCGGCGACGGGCTTGCGTTTGTGGCGAACTCGGGCCATGGGCTTCTACCTGATTACTCTTCGCTGGTGTGCACTTTGCGGTGCAGGATCGCCTGGAACTCGTCGGCGAAGGTGTAGTAACGGCCGATCAGCACTTCGCTGCGGGCCGAGAAGCGGTTGTAGGCGATGACCGCCGGGATTGCCGCGAACAGGCCGATGGCGGTGGCGATCAGCGCTTCGGCGATACCCGGGGCAACCGTGGCCAGGGTGGCCTGCTGGGCGCTGGCCAGGCCGCGGAAGGAGTTCATGATGCCCCATACGGTACCGAACAGGCCGATGTACGGGCTGGTCGAACCGACGGTGGCCAGGAACGGCAGGCTCTGCTCGAGTTTTTCTTCCTCGCGCGAGATGGCTACGCGCATGGCACGGGCAACACCCTCCATGACCGCGTCCGGGTCAACGCCCGGCTGCTGGCGCAGGCGCGAGAATTCCTTGAAGCCGGCACGGAAGACCTGCTCGACACCGGAATCCGGGTCTGGGTTGCTGCCTGCCTGACGGTACAGCTTGGACAGGTCGATGCCCGACCAGAAGCGCTCCTCGAAGGCATCCAGCGCACGACGACCGGCGCGCAGCATGGTGCTGCGCTGGAAGATCATGACCCATGAGGTGACCGAGGCGGCCACCAGGGTCAGCATTACCAGCTGTACCAGCACACTGGCATTGCTGACCAGACTCCACATGGAGGTATGGTCGACGACGTTAGCTTCCACGCTTATTCTCCTGCATTCGATTGAGTACCCGAGCCGTCCGCCGCAAAGGCGTCACGCAGCTCCGGGGGTATGGCTCGGGGTTTGAAAGTGTCGGCGCGCACGGCGGCCACCAGGAACTGCCCTTCGCAAAGCAGCGTTTCATCCTTTTCCCGCCAGACCTGCTGCACGAAGCGCAGGCTGGCGCGATTGAGTTCAAGTACTTGCGCGGTGACCCGCAGCTCGTCGTCCAGCCGCGCCGGCGCGTGATAGCGCGCTTCGCTGGAGTGGACCACGAACAGCAGGTTGTCTTCGGCCAGCTGCGCCTGGGAAAAGCCCAGGTGCCGCAGCCGCTCGGTACGCGCGCGCTCCATGAATTTCAGGTAATTGACGTAATACACCACGCCACCGGCATCGGTATCTTCGTAATAGACGCGACAACGGTGTGCGAACGGTTCCAGGCCATTTTGCGCGCGCATACTCTAGTGCTTACTCCTCAGCTTGCCAATCCGCTGTGGCAACTGTTTTTTCTTCATTAATGTCTTATTGCCAGCGCACCCTCGGCATGCCAGCGGTAGGACCACGAAAAGCCGTTTTCGATCTGTCACTCATCACCCGTTTCGGAAAAATCCCCACCCTCCCCCAGGCGCCCGGGCACGTTCAGGCCAAAGTGCAGGTAGGCATGCCGGGTGACCACGCGGCCGCGCGGCGTGCGCATGATGTAGCCTTGCTGAATCAGGTACGGCTCGAGCACGTCCTCGATGGTGTGGCGCTCTTCACTGATGGCCGCGGCCAGGTTGTCCACGCCGACCGGGCCACCGTCGAACTTCTCGATCATGGTCAGCAGCAGGCGGCGGTCGGAGTGGTCGAAACCGCGCTCGTCGACGTCCAGCAGGTTGAGCGCCATGTCGGCCACGGCCTTGGTGATCTGGCCCTTGCCGCGCACTTCGGCGTAGTCGCGCACGCGGCGCAGCAGGCGGTTGGCGATACGTGGCGTGCCGCGGGCGCGGCGGGCGATCTCGTAGGCACCCAGGTCTTCGATGGCCAGGCCGAGGATGCCGGCCGAACGGCTGACGATGGTGGCCAGGTCCTTGTCGCTGTAGAACTCCAGGCGCTGGACGATACCGAAACGGTCGCGCAGCGGGTTGGTGAGCATGCCGGCACGGGTGGTGGCACCGACCAGGGTGAACGGCGGCAGGTCGAGCTTGATCGAGCGGGCCGCAGGCCCTTCGCCGATCATGATGTCGAGCTGGAAGTCCTCCATCGCCGGGTACAGCACCTCTTCGACGACCGGTGACAACCGGTGGATCTCGTCGATGAACAGCACATCGTGCGGTTCGAGGTTGGTCAGCATGGCCGCGAGGTCGCCCGGGCGCTCGAGGATGGGCCCCGAGGTACTCTTGACCGACACGCCCATTTCCTGGGCAATGATGTTGGCCAGGGTGGTCTTGCCCAAGCCGGGCGGGCCAAAGATCAGCGTATGGTCGAGCGACTCGCTGCGGCCACGGGCGGCCTGTATGAATAGCGCCATCTGCTCGCGCACCACCGGCTGGCCGATGTACTCGTCCAGCCGCAGCGGGCGGATCGCACGGTCCTGGACTTCTTCACGGTCGCGGCCACTGGCGGCGATCAGGCGGTCGGCTTCGATCACTTGGTAATCATCCCTTTCAGGCTGCGGCGGATCAGCTCCTCACTGCTCAGGCCGGCCTTGTCCTTGATCGCGGCGATCGCCTTGCTGGCTTCCTGCGGCTTGTAGCCCAGCGAAACCAGGGCGCTGACGGCATCGGCTTCGGCCGTGGATGCGCTGGCGACCGGCAGCGGCCCGTCGGAGACCAGGGTGAACATGGCCGGGGACGTTTCCCAAGCCTTGAAGCGGTCCTTGAGCTCGACCAGCAGGCGTTCGGCGGTTTTCTTGCCAACACCGGGCACGCGCACCAGGGCCGAGGTGTCCTGAGCCTGCACGCAGCGCACCAGCTCGTCCACTTCCAGCCCGGACATCAGCGCCAGGGCCAGCTTCGGCCCTACGCCATTCAGGCGGATGAGTTCGCGGAACAGTTCGCGCTCGCGCTTTTCGGCAAAACCGTAGAGCAGGTGAGCATCCTCGCGCACCACCAGATGGGTGTGCACGGTTACGGGTTCGCCCACCTTGGGCAGACGGTACAGCGTGGTCATGGGAACTTCCAGTTCGTAACCTACGCCATTGACGTCGATAATCAGGTGCGGCGGCTGTTTTTCCGCCAGGGTTCCGCGCAAACGTCCAATCACGTTCCGATCCTTCCTCTCGGGGAGCCGGTCAAAGACCGCTCAACCCTATCAGCAAATGCAGCGGGTGAACGCATCACCCGAACAAAATATGTATCAGCGCATGAAGCGCCTACAGACGCAAGCGCCCGCCGCGTCGCCGTGCCGTGGCCAGGCCATGCGGCACCAGGCTGGAACGGGTATGGGCGTGGCACAGGGCGATGGCCAGGGCGTCGGAGGCGTCGATCTGCGGCTTTTGCGTCAGTTTCAGCAGGTGCATGACCATCATCATCACCTGCTCCTTGTTGGCCCCACCGGTACCGGCTACCGCCTGCTTGACCTGGGTGGCGCTGTATTCGGCGATCTCCAGGCCGGCTTCGGCGGCGGCGACGATGGCCGCGCCACGGGCCTGGCCGAGCTTGAGCGCCGAGTCGGCGTTACGAGCCATGAACACCCGTTCGATGCCCATGGTTACCGGGCCGTGCTGGGCGATGATTTCACCCACGCCACGAAAAACGATCTGCAACCGCTCGTGCAGCTCGCCGCTGCCGGTGCGGATGCAGCCCGACGCCACGTACTCGCAACCACGGGCGGTCTGGCGTACCACGCCATAGCCGGTGATGCGCGAGCCGGGGTCGATACCAAGAATCAGAGTCATAGTGCCTGTCGAAAAATTGATGCATCTCTGCAAACTGTACCGGCCCTTTCGCGGGTAAACCCGCTCCCACAGGTACTGCACCGACTCTGAATGTGGTGCAGTACCTGTGGGAGCGGGTTTACCCGCGAAAGGGCCGGTACAGGCGCTGACAAACTTGAAGAACTGGCATGGATCGCCAGGACACCTTAGCCGAGGTTTTCCATGATCTCATCGGAAATCTGGGCATTGGAGTAGACGTTCTGCACGTCATCCAGGTCTTCGAGCATGTCGATCAGCTTGAGTACTTTCTCGGCACCGTCCTGGTCGAGTTCGGCGCTGGTGGTCGGCTGCATGACGATTTCCGCGTCAGCGGCCTTGAAGCCCGCCTCTTCCAGGGCATTGCGCACGGCGTAGAAGCTGTTGAACGAGGTGAACACGTCGAACGAGCCGTCGTCGTTGGCCACCACGTCATCGGCATCGGCTTCCATCGCCGCTTCCATCAGCGCGTCTTCTTCCACGCCCGGGGCAAAGCTGATCTGCCCCTTGCGCTCGAACAGGTAGGCCACCGAACCGTCGGTGCCCAGGTTGCCACCACACTTGGTGAAGGCATGACGCACGGCAGCGGCGGTACGGTTGCGGTTGTCGGTCATGGCCTCGACCATGATCGCCACGCCACCCGGGCCGTAACCTTCGTAGCTGAGCTCTTCGACGTTGTCGCTTTCGTTGGTGCCGGCGCCACGGGCCACGGCACGATCGATGATGTCGCGGCTCATGTTGGCGCCCAGGGCCTTGTCCAGCGCCAAACGCAGGCGCGGGTTGGATGCCGGGTCAGCACCACCCTGCTTGGCAGCGACCGTCAGTTCGCGGATCCACTTGGTGAAGATCTTGCCTCTCTTGGCATCCTGGCGCTCTTTGCGGTGCTTGATGTTCGCCCACTTGGAATGACCAGCCATAACGACTCCGAATCCTTTGAATCACAAACAGCCCCGCCCCTGTACGGGGCGGGACGGGAAATTGCCTGCGCCGAAACGCAAAGGCGCATCCATGTGGATGCGCCCGGGGACTGCTTACTCGACCTTGGTCTGTTCGCGCAGTCGGATGTGCAGCTCGCGCAGGGCCTTGGCGTCGACCATGCCAGGGGCCTGGGTCATGACGCACGCGGCGCTCTGGGTTTTCGGGAAGGCGATCACTTCACGGATCGACTGGGCGCCGGTCATCAGCATGACCAGGCGGTCCAGACCGAAGGCCAGACCACCGTGAGGCGGTGCACCGAACTTCAGGGCGTCGAGCAGGAAGCCGAACTTCTCTTCCTGTTCTGCCGCCTCGATGCCCAGCAGGCGGAACACGGCCTGCTGCATCTCTTTACGGTGGATACGGATCGAACCACCACCCAGCTCGGTACCGTTCAGGACCATGTCGTAGGCACGGGACAGGGCCACGGCCGGGTTGGCCTCGAGCTCTTCCGGGGTGCACTTCGGCGCGGTGAACGGGTGGTGCAGCGCGGTGAAGCTGCCGTCTTCGTTCTCTTCGAACATCGGGAAGTCGACCACCCACATCGGTGCCCACTCGCAGGTCAGCAGCTCGAAGTCGTGGCCCAGGCGGATACGCAGCGCGCCCAGGGCTTCGCTGACCACCTTGAACTTGTCGGCACCGAAGAACACGATGTCGCCGTCAACGGCGCCAACGCGGTCGAGGATGGTGTTGAGGTTGGCCTCGGGGATGTTCTTGACGATCGGCGACTGCAGGCCTTCGACGCCCTTGGCGCGCTCGTTGACCTTGATGTAGGCCAGGCCCTTGGCACCGTAGATGCCGACGAACTTGGTGTACTCGTCGATCTTGCTGCGCGGCATGCTGGCGCCGCCTGGCAGGCGCAGGGCGGTAACGCGGCACTTCGGATCGTTGGCCGGGCCGGCGAACACCTTGAAGTCGACGTCCTTGAGCTGGTCGGCGACGTCGACCAGTTCCAGCGGAATACGCAGGTCCGGCTTGTCGGAGCCGTAGCGGCGCATGGCCTCTTCGAAGGTCATGTGGGGGAATTCGCCGAATTCCAGGTCCAGCACTTCCTTGAACAGCTTGCGGATCATGCTTTCGGTCAGGCCCATGATCTCGCTTTCATCGAGGAAGCTGGTTTCGATGTCGATCTGGGTGAATTCCGGCTGGCGGTCGGCACGCAGGTCTTCGTCACGGAAGCACTTGGCGATCTGGTAGTAGCGGTCGAAGCCGGCGACCATCAACAGCTGCTTGAACAACTGCGGCGACTGCGGCAGGGCGAAGAAGCTACCGGCGTGGGTACGGCTAGGCACCAGGTAGTCACGGGCGCCTTCCGGGGTGGCACGGGTCAGGATCGGCGTCTCGACGTCGAGGAAGCCGTTCTCGTCGAGGAAGCGACGGATGCTGCTGGTGATGCGCGAACGCAGGCGCAGCTTGTCGGCCATTTCCGGGCGACGCAGATCGATGAAACGGTAGCGCAGGCGGGTTTCCTCGCCGACGTCGGAGTACTCGTTCAGCGGGAACGGCGGGGTTTCCGCTTCGTTGAGCACGTTCAGCTGGTAGCCGAGGATCTCGATGGCGCCGGAAGCCATGTTGGCATTCACCGCACCTTCAGGGCGCTTGCGGACCTTGCCGGTGATCTGCACGACGTATTCGCTGCGCACGCGGTCGGCAGCGGCGAAGGTTTCGGCGCGATCCGGGTCGAACACGACCTGGGCCATGCCTTCGCGGTCACGGATGTCGAGGAAGATCACCCCGCCGTGGTCGCGGCGACGATGGACCCAGCCGCAAAGGGTGACTTCCTGGCCGTCCAGGCTCTCGTTCAGTTGGCCGCAATAATGGCTGCGCATCATGATGGTGGTTTCGCTTCTCGTGATTCGTGTATTCGGTGGAGGCCTTGGCCGCCCGCAGAGGGCTAATACTGCAAGACCCGGTCACAGCATTCAACTCAGTCGGCCTTGTCGCCGCCTGCCAGATTCTTTTTCGCCCCGGTCTTGAAGTCGGTTTCGTACCAACCGTTACCGCTCAGGCGGAAGCCTGGCACCGACAGCAGCTTCTTCAGCGCCGGCGCCTGGCAGGCCGGGCAATCGGTCAGCGGCGCGGCGCTGATCTTCTGCAGCACTTCCATGCGGTGCTCGCAGGATGCACATTGATAGTCATAAAGGGGCATGGGTGTCTCTCGTCAACCACAACGCTGGCTGCCGGGGCAGCAAAAAGCGGGATTATATATGGTTAGCAAGCACTGCGCAGCCCGCCAGGCGATCAGCGCACACTTGGCGGGTCCAGCAGCCAGGCGACGCAGATCACCCTGATCAGCCCGCTGAAGTTGCGCACCCCACCCTGGCGCAGGTGTACCTCGCGGTCGACGTAGGACAGCACCGCGCTGACCGAGCAGCGGTTGGCCGCGGCGATGCGCTCCAGGATGCCCCAGTAGACGGCCTCCAGCCGCAGGCAGGTGGAAAAGCCGTTGAGCCGCACCGAGCGTGACACCGGCTGGGTCTGCAACATGTCGAAATCCGCCTTGAACGGGTCGATGCACTGTTTACCCGGCCAACGCCCCTGGCCAGCCACACGTTTGCTTGCTTGCATCATGCGCCACACTTCCTCGTCACAGGTACCAGGTGGCCTATGAAGCGCTGATGGGCGAGCTTAAAGCAGCGGCAAAATCTTCCCGCACAAAATTGCGCAGGACCTGTAGGAGCGGCCTTGTGTCGCGATGGGCTGCGAAGCAGCCCCAGGGTTTGAGTGCAATTGCACAAATTGCCGGGGCTGCTGCGCAGCCCATCGCGACACAAGGCCGCTCCTACAAGGGCCGGTACAGCGCTGGGTATCTACTTGCCGTCGAGCAGCACCCGCAGCATCCAGGCGGTTTTCTCGTGCACCTGCATGCGCTGGGTCAGCAGGTCGGCGGTCGGCTCGTCACTGACCTTGTCCACCACCGGGAAGATGCTGCGCGCGGTACGCACCACGGCTTCCTGGCCCTGGACCAGCTGGCGGATCATCTCGTCGGCAGGCGGCACCCCTTCTTCCTCCTTGATCGAGGAGTGCCGCGCATAGAATGCATAAGCCCCCGGCGCCGGAAAGCCCAGAGCGCGAATGCGCTCGGCGATCGAGTCGACCGCCAGCGCCAGTTCGTTGTACTGCTCTTCGAACATCAGGTGCAGGGTGCGGAACGACGGACCGGTGACGTTCCAGTGGAAGTTATGGGTTTTCAGATACAGCACGTAGGTATCCGACAACAGGCGGGACAATCCATCGACGATGGACTTGCGATCTTCTTCACTGATACCGATATCGATTGCCATGAAGTTCCCCTTTCCATAAGGCTTGAGACCCAAGCAGGTGCCGACCACTGTAGCAACACTTGGTACACGCCGCATGTGACATGGCGCAACACATCGCCCGTCGCGGCCTGCGGTTTGAGTAGCCTGCGGCTTTACTGTTAAATAGGCATGGTGCCACCCGTGCGGATTGTCATTGCCGGGTGCATAGGCTGGCCTGCCACGTGTTCGCGCTCTACACCTCATGCGCACCGTGCTGCCAGCTCTTCCTGTGATCGGCCTTATCAACTGTGAGCCAACCCCATGTTCAAGATCGTCCATCTGGTGACGGGCGTGGCAGCCTTGCTGCTATCGCTCATACCCAGCCTGAAAACCGATGCGACACCCTTCCTGCAACAACCCGACGCGGTCTACCTTGCCCTGCTCGGCCTGCTCAACCTGGTGCTGGCCCCGGTCGTGCCACTGTACTACCGCGGCGCGCGGCAGCAGTTGCAGCACCTGGCCTGTGCCCTGCTGGTGGTGGCCGTGGTGCTGCAGACCCTGACACTGCTGGCCCGCCCGGAAATGGGCAACCTGGCCGCACTGGTCTGCGCGGCGCTGGCCGTGGCCGTGCACCTGGCCGTGGGCTTTGCCCGCATCCCGCGCAAGGCACGCGCCAGCCAGCACGCGGCGCAGGATGCCGGCAATCGTGATACCGGTACCGTGAAGTGGTTCAACACGTCCAAAGGCTTCGGCTTCATCTCCCGCGACTCGGGCGATGATATCTTCGTGCACTTTCGCGCCATTCGCGGCGAAGGCCACCGCATCCTGGTGGAAGGCCAGCGCGTGGAGTTTTCCGTGATGCACCGCGACAAGGGCCTGCAGGCCGAGGATGTGGTTGCGGTAACCCGCCGCTGATCCAACTTGTCGAAACCACTCCCTGCAGGAGCGGGCATGCCCGCTCCTGCAGGGGTCCAGGTATCAATAATGAGGCGGTGGCGCCTCGTCCCCTTCGCTGCCGTACTGGCCAACCATCTCTTCGTAACGCTTGATCAGCTCGGCCATCTGCAACTGCAGCCGCTCGATCACCCGCCCCTGCTCGACCACCACGTCATTCAGCGCCTGGATGGTGTCATCCTGGAACGCCTGGCGTGTTTCCAGTTCGACCACTCGCGATTCAAGCGACATGTCAGGCCTCCTGGTAGCCGGCGAGCTGCAGCCCGCGCAGGCGCTGACGAATGGCTTGCACCTGGTCGTCGGTGTAGGCCACCGCCGGGCACTTGCCCCACACCGGTGCCGGCCAGGCGGCGTCGTCGCGCTGGCGCACGATCACGTGCATGTGCAACTGGCTGACCACATTGCCCAGGGTGGCCACGTTCATCTTGTCGGCGCTGTAGCTGGCTTTCAGCGCTTCGGCCAGGCTGGTGGTTTCCTGCCACAACTGCTGCTGCTCCGCAGCATCGAGCTCGAACAGTTCGCTGATACCGGCGCGCTTGGGCACCAGGATGAACCATGGATAGTTGGCATCCTTGCTCAGCAGCAACTGGCACAGCGCAAACTCCCCCAGCACCAGCGAATCCTGCTGCAAACGCGAATCGAGGACGAACACGGCAAATCTCCTTCAGGCAGAACCAACCCGCGTCACGCGGAAAACAGGCCTGCAAGGATACCCTGCACGTTCCCGGTAACACAGCGCTACTTTTCGCACCAAAATGAGGCCGCCCGTACACCTCGCACCACACTTGCCACCCCAAAGGTGACGCTGCATGAACAAGTTGCGGTAACACATTGACTTTCATGACAGCTTTTCAAATTTTAATGATTCTTGACCGTGACACCCCGTCAGGCGGCTCCCGCCCCGTGTTTACGGTACTTTCCGACCCCCGGTAGCAGGTTTTGTGAAAATTTCATGAAGCGTTGCGAATTTTGAGCACGCTTGTTGCATTCCTTTCACGCCAAGTCGGCACGACATCTGCATCGACAGGTGTACGCGACAAATAACAACAGCGGCATTGGTTACCAGGGAGTTTCCCCAACCGGAATCGGTAGTTACAGGTTCGTTACGGTGAAAGAAACAGCGCTGGTGTTGTACGGCCCTTAAACCGGGGCGTGATTTGCGACATGGAAATACTTAAAAGCGACATGGTGAAAAAGTTCCGAAAAGGATGTTTATACCCATATCGCCAACAACAGTCAGCGTGCTATACATTTTCGCCGACATAACAAGAAAGAGCTGCCCCATATAACTAAAACACTTGGACGCAGCGGTACTCTTCCTAAAAACCAAAGGAGCAAATCACGATGCGCGTGATGAAGTGGAGCATGATCGCCCTGGCCGTTGCGGCAGGGACCTCGCAGTTGGCATTGGCCTCTTCCCAGGACGAGTCCAAAGGTTTCATCGAAGACAGCAAGCTGAACGTCAAGACCCGCATGCTGTACTTCAGCCGTGACTTCCGTAACAACGAAGGCGGCCAGAGCCGTCGCGAAGAAACCGGCCTGGGCTTCCTCGGCACCTTCGAGTCCGGCTTCACCCAGGGCACCGTTGGTGTGGGTGTGGATGCCATCGGCATGCTCGGCCTGAAACTGGACAGCGGCAAGGGCCGCGCCGGTACCGGCCTGTTCCCGACCGGCTCCGACGGCCGTTCGCAGGATGACTACTCCAAGGCCGGCGGCGCGGTTAAATTCCGCATCTCCGACACCGTACTGAAAGTGGGTGACCAGTTCACCGCTCTGCCGGTCTTCGCCACTGACGACAGCCGCCTGCTGCCGGAAATCGCCCAGGGCACCCTGATCACCAGCAACGAGATCGAGGGCCTGACCCTGCACGCTGGTCATTTCACCAGCCTGACCGCCCAGGAGCAGACCAACCGCGACAGCTTCCGCCTGAAGGAAGCCAACGTGGTAGGTGGTACCTACGCGTTCACCGACAACCTCAGCACCAGCCTGTACTACTCGAAGGTTGAAGACTACTGGCGCAAATACTACGCCAACGTCAACTGGGCTCTGCCGATCTCGGACAAACAAGGCCTGGTGTTCGACTTCAACATCTATGACACCAAGAGCGAAGGCTCGGCCGAGTACCGCGCATTCGATGGCGACAAGCTGGACAACCGCGCATTCAGCCTGTCGGGCGCCTACAACATCGGCGCTCACACCTTCACCCTGGCCTACCAGAAAGTCACCGGCGACGGCGACTATGGCTATGGCATCGACGGTGGCGGCACCATCTTCCTGGCCAACTCCGTGGCCCGTTCCGACTTCAACGCCGAAGACGAGAAATCCTGGCAGGCTCGCTACGACCTGAACTTTGCTGAATACGGCATCCCGGGCCTGACCTTCATGACCCGTTATGTACGCGGTACCGATGCCAACGTCACCGGCACCAGCAACGGCAAGGAATGGGAACGCGACGTAGATATCAAGTACGTGCTGCAGAGCGGCCCGGCGAAAGACCTGAGCTTCCGCGTGCGTCAAGCCACCTACCGTTCTTCCGATGGCACCTACTACGATTCCCCATCGATCGACGAACTGCGCCTGATCGTGGAGTACCCGCTGAGCATCCTGTAAGCCTGGCTTGCAGTGCCCCGCACCTGAAAAAGCCCGGCGATCACGCCGGGCTTTTTCTTGGCTGACAAGCGTCACGCCCTGGGGCATCCTGTACGCCTTCGTTTCGCCCCCGTACAATGCGGGGTCATTTCAATGTCTTAGGCAATCGACACGGCTCACCATGCGCACCAGTCAATATTTGCTCGCCACCCAGAAAGAAACCCCTGCCGACGCAGTGGTCATCAGCCATCAGCTCATGCTGCGTGCCGGCATGATCCGCAAACTGGCCTCCGGCCTGTACACCTGGCTGCCGATGGGCTTGCGGGTGATGCGCAAGGTCGAGGCCGTGGTGCGTGAGGAAATGAACGCCGCCGGCGCCCTGGAAGTGCTGATGCCCAGCATCCAGCCCGCCGAACTGTGGCAGGAATCCGGCCGCTGGGAACAGTACGGCCCCGAGCTGCTGCGCCTGAAGGACCGCCACCAGCGCGACTTCTGCGTCGGCCCGACCCACGAAGAAGTGATCACCGACCTGGCCCGCAACGAGCTGTCCAGCTATAAACAGCTGCCGCTCAACATGTACCAGATCCAGACCAAGTTCCGTGACGAGATCCGCCCGCGCTTCGGCCTGATGCGCGGCCGCGAGTTCATCATGAAGGACGCCTACTCGTTCCATGCCGACCAGGCTTCCCTGCAGGAAACCTACGACCGCATGCACCAGGCGTACAGCAACGTGTTCACCCGCCTGGGCCTGGACTTCCGCCCAGTGCAGGCCGACACCGGCTCCATCGGTGGCAGCTACTCGCACGAATTCCACGTACTGGCCGAGTCCGGCGAAGACGACGTGATCTTCAGCGACAGCTCCGACTACGCCGCCAACATCGAGAAGGCCGAGGCCATCCCGCGTGAAACCGTGCGCCCGGCCCCTACCGAGGAGCTGCGCCTGGTCGATACGCCGAACGCCAAGACCATCGCCCAGCTGGTGGAAAACTTCGGCCTGCCGATCGAGAAGACCGTCAAGACCCTGATCGTGCGCGGCGCCGAAGAAGGCAAGCTGGTAGCACTGATCGTGCGTGGCGACCATGAGCTCAACGAAATCAAGGCGGCCAAGCTGGAACAGGTTGCCGACCCGCTGGTCATGGCCACCGACGCTGAACTGCGCGAGGCCATCGGTGCCGGCGCCGGCTCGCTCGGCCCGCTGAACCTGCCGCTGGAAATCGTCATTGACCGTTCGGTTGCCCTGATGAGCGACTTCGGCATTGGCGCCAACATCGACGACAAGCACTACTTCGGCGTGAACTGGGAGCGCGACCTGCCGGTTCCACAGGTCGCCGACCTGCGTAACGTGGTCGAAGGCGACCCGAGCCCGGACGGCCAGGGTACCCTGGTGATCAAGCGCGGCATCGAAGTGGGCCACATCTTCCAGCTCGGCACCAAGTACAGCGAGGCGCTGAAGTGCCAGGTACTGGGCGAGAACGGCAAGCCGGTAACCCTGTCCATGGGCTGCTACGGCATCGGTGTGTCCCGCGTGGTGGCAGCTGCCATCGAGCAGAGCTACGACGACAAGGGCATCATCTGGAACGACGCCCTGGCCCCGTTCCAAATCGCCCTGGTACCGCTGCGCTACGAAACCGAGGTAGTTCGCGAGGCGACCGACAAGCTGTACGCCGAGCTGACTGCTGCCGGCTACGAAGTGCTGCTGGACGACCGTGACAAGAAGACCAGCCCAGGCATCAAGTTTGCCGACATGGAGCTGATCGGCATCCCGCACCGCATCGTCGTCAGCGATCGCGGCCTGGCCGAAGGCAACCTGGAGTACAAGCACCGCACCGAGCAGGACGCCCAGTCGTTGCCGCTCGATGAAGTGCTGACCTTCCTGCAGGCCCGCGTTCGCCGCTGATAACCAATGCACGAGTGATCATGTTCAAGCGAAGTACCTTTCCCCTGGGGGGCGCCGCACTGTGCGGCGCCCTGCTCGTCAGCGGCTGCGCCAACCAGATGTCCCAGCGCAGCGACCATGAGGAGCGCGTCGAGCGCAAACTGCTCGAGCACACCCTGCAGATCGATGTCGGCGAGCCGAAGGTGATGGAGCTTCCGCAACGACGTGTGCGCGTGCATGAGCAGAAGCGCTTCGAAGTCACCGAATTCGAAGTCACGCGCAGTTATGACCGCTACACGCCTTACCAACCCTGGCGGGAAATCTACGAGATCCCGCTGGGTGCGGTGGCCGTGGTGGCAGGCGTGGGTGCCAACGTGGTCAATGTCTTCGCCCTGGGCAACCTGCCGGAAAGCATCACCCACGACTGGCTCAGCTATGGCGTGGACGGGCTCAACCCGTTCATGAACGTGCCGTCCAACGGCCGTGCCCAGCAGAACCTGGCCGGGATCAGCGAAGTGCAGAAAGGCAAGCGCGAGGAATCTACCAGCGTTCCCTGGAGCGAGCGCCTGGTCGAGGTCAAGGCCGGCAAGATGACCCACGAGCTGACCACCGACAGGAACGGCGTGCTGCGCCTGAACCTGCTCGACAGCCCGTTCTCCGAGCAGAACCTCAACCACATCGGCACCCTGCACCTGCAGGTGCTGGACGAGGACAACGCGGTACGAGGCGATGCCAGCCTGCTGGTCAGCGCCACCCTGCGCAACAAGCTGCTCGAAGCCCATGAACTGATCTTCGATGACCTCGAAGATGACGATGTCGGCCAATGGGTACACCGGGTCAAGCGCTTGTCCGAACTGGGCCTGGAAGAGGAAGCCAGTGAAATGGAACAGAGCCTGATCGAACTGACCCGCAACGATCCGGAGTTACAGCAGGAGTTTCTGCAGTCGCTGACCAAGGCCACTGGCCGGTTGGTGGCCGACCCGGGCGCGCAGTAACCCGCATCACGCAATACCTTGTAGGAGCGGCCTTGTGTCGCGATGGGCTGCGAAGCAGCCCCATGATTTCAGCCTTGATGCGTGAATTGCCGGGGCTGCTTCGCAGCCCATCGCGACACAAGGCCGCTCCTACAGGGACCGCGTTAAATTGGCGGGCCATTTATTGAGGCGGGAACAGCTCCAGCTGCTCATGCGCCCCGCGCAAGTCGCGCAACCTCACGCCTACCCCCAGCAAGCGCACCGGTTTGCCACCACGGGCAAACGCCTGCCCCAGCAATTGTCGATAACTCTCCAGGTCCCTGCCCGCCCCCGCCTGTTCCATGGTGGTCTGGCTGAAGTCATGGAACTTGACCTTGACGAAGGGCTTTTCCGGTCGGTAACTGCTGTCCATTCGGGCGATACGCTCGTTCAGGCTTTCCAGCAGCTCGGGCAGCCGTGCCAGGCAACTGGCCAGGTCCGGCAGATCGGTGTCGTAGGTGTTTTCCACGCTGACCGACTGCCGGCGGCTGTCATTGTGCACCGCACGTTCATCGATACCCCGCGCCAGCCCCCACAAACGCTCGCCAAAGCTGCCGAACTCGCGCACCAGCGCCAGGCGCGACCAGTCGCGCAATTCCAGGCAGGTTTCGATACCCAACCGCGCCAGCTTGTCTGCCGTTACCTTGCCTACCCCGTGCAGCCTGGCCACCGGCAGGGCGGCGACGAACGCCTCCACTTCGCCCGGAGTAATCACGAACAGGCCATTGGGCTTGCGCCAGTCACTGGCGATCTTGGCCAGGAACTTGTTCGGCGCCACACCGGCCGAGACAGTGATATGCAGGGTGCGGGCGACGCGCCGGCGGATATCCTCGGCAATGCGCGTGGCGCTGCCCGAATACCACTGGCTGTCGCTCACATCCAGGTAGGCCTCGTCCAGCGACAGTGGCTCGATCAACTCGGTGTAGTCGCGGAAGATCGTGTGGATTTCCCGCGAGGCCTCACGGTAGGCCTCGAAGCGCGGCTTGACGATCAGCAGGTCCGGGCACAGCTTCAGGGCGTGCCGCGACGACATGGCCGAACGCACGCCGTAGGCACGCGCTTCATAGTTGCAGGTGGCGATCACCCCACGGTGGTCGGCCGAGCCCCCCACCGCCATGGGCCGACCGGCCAGGCGCGGGTCGTCACGCATTTCGATCGCGGCATAAAAGCAATCGCAGTCGACGTGGATGATCTTGCGCAAGGACATGGATGACCGTCAGCACTGTAAATTCATACAGATAGTATCGCATGTGCCTTCGAGGCATGCAGCCTGTGCCCGGCATTGGTCGATAATCGGCCTGAAAGCCCCGTCGCGCCTGAGCTGCGCGCTATATTCAAACGCTAAGAGTTTGAACAGGAAAGGTTTTTTCAGAAAAAAGCTTGACACCCACGGGTAAATCCGTAGAATTCGATCTCACAGGCGCGGGATGGAGCAGCCTGGTAGCTCGTCGGGCTCATAACCCGAAGGTCGTCGGTTCAAATCCGGCTCCCGCAACCAGATTCGAGAAAAGGCCACTGTTCACACAGTGGCCTTTTTCTTTTGCGTCAAATAATGCGTTGAAAGAAATTTCAAAAAAATCAATGACTAGCGCTTGACACCCATTCTGAAAGCTGTAGAATGCGCCCCACTGACGCGGGATGGAGCAGCCTGGTAGCTCGTCGGGCTCATAACCCGAAGGTCGTCGGTTCAAATCCGGCTCCCGCAACCATATTCGTCAGAACAAACCCCGCCTGTGTAACAGCAGCGCGGGGTTTGTTGCTTTTCCCCTCCTGCTTTTCGTCGCCCCCAATTCCCCCGCCCTCCAGCCAACCCGCAGGCTTGAGAGGTCGTGCCCAGGATGAACTATCTTTAACCCTGCCAGGCCGCTGAAAGCGCTTGAGGCCGGAGTAACATTGGATACGTTTTCCTAAGGGACTCTCACTTGGCCACACCTTTCCCTCACCTCGCGCTGCAAGCCCGGGGCAATCCATGACTTCGCACAACCCCGAACCCCCGGTGCCGCTTGCCTCGGCGCTACCCGGCGCGGTGCAACGCCTGCCCTTGCTCGAACGCTTGAGCCGCTACCGCCAGCCCATCGGCCTGGTAGTGACCCTGGTGTTGTTCACCATGGCCTTGATCGCCTGCCGCCACCTGTTGAGCGAATTGGACATCTATGCCTTGCACGATGCCATGCTCAGCGTCCCGCCCCAGTCGTTACTTGGCGCCTTGCTGGCTACCGTGCTCGGTTTCGTTGTCCTGCTGGGCTACGAGTGGTCTGCCAGCCGCTATGCCGGCGTGAAGCTGCCGGCGAGCAGCCTGGCGCTGGGCGGTTTCAGCGCCTTTGCCATCGGCAACGCCATCGGCCTGTCGATGCTTTCGGGCGGTTCGGTGCGCTACCGCCTGTATGCACGCCAGGGGGTTGGCGCAGGTGAAGTTGCACGGATGACCGTTTTTGCCAGCCTGTCACTGGGCTGCGCGCTGCCGCCCCTGGCCGCCTTGGCGACCTTGAGCGACCTGCCGGCGGCGTCTGCCGCACTGGGTTTGGCGCCTGGCTTGCTGGCGGGTGTCGCAATAGCCGTGCTGCTGGTATGCAGCGTGCTGGTGTTCGGCTTGTACCGCCGTCGCCTGGCTGAGCAACCACTGGCCAACAGCCTGCTGGTACAACTGGGCCGCCGCACACTGCGCCTGCCTGGCGCACGCCTGGCAGCCCTGCAATTGCTGATCACCGCACTGGATGTCGCCGCTGCCGCCACCGTGCTGTATCTGCTGCTGCCCGAAGCACCGCCGTTCGGTGCCTTTGTGCTGGTGTACCTGCTGGCCTTGGCCGCAGGTGTGCTCAGCCACGTACCGGGCGGCGTCGGGGTATTCGAAGCGATCCTGCTGGCAGCTTTTGCCGACCAACTCGGCGCCGCGCCGCTGGCAGCGGCCCTGCTGCTGTATCGGCTGATCTACGTGGTGCTGCCGCTGCTGCTGGCCTGCGTGCTGCTGCTGGCCAACGAGGCCCGGCGCCTGCTGTTCGCGCAACAGGCTATCAAGGCCGCTTCCGGGCTGGCCGCGCCGATCCTGTCGATCCTGGTGTTCCTGTCCGGGGTGGTGCTGCTGTTCTCCGGGGCCACGCCCGAGATCGACACCCGCCTGGAGCACATGGGTTTCCTGGTTCCGCACCGCCTGATCGACGCCTCGCACTTCGGCGCCAGCCTGATCGGCGTGCTGTGCCTGCTGCTGGCCCAGGGCCTGCGCCGGCGCCTGTCCGCCGCCTGGCTGCTGACCACCGTGCTGTTGCTGGTCGGCGCCCTGCTGTCGCTGCTCAAGGGCTTCGATTGGGAAGAGGCCTGCCTGCTGACCCTCACTGCCGCCCTGCTCGCCTTGTTCCGCCGTTCCTTCTACCGTCCAAGCCGTTTGCTCGAGTTGCCGTTCTCGCCGGTGTTTCTGGTGGCCAGCGCCTGTGTGGTCGGCGCATCGGTGTGGTTGTTGCTGTTCGCCTACCAGGATGTGCCCTACAGCCATCAGCTGTGGTGGCAGTTCACCCTCGATGCCGATGCCCCGCGTGGCCTGCGCGCCGCCATGGGCAGCGCAGTGCTGCTGGCGGCCGTGGCCCTGACCTGGCTGCTGCGCACCGCACCACCGGTGATCCACCTGCCTGACGAAGAAGAGCTGCTGCGTGCCAACCGCATTCTGCTGGCCTCCGACCAGCCCGATGGCGGCCTGGCCCTGACCGGCGACAAGGCGCTGCTGTTCCACCCTCGCGACAACGCCTTCCTCATGTACGCCCGTCGCGGCCGCAGCCTGGTGGCCCTGTACGACCCGATCGGCCCGGCCCAGGAGCGCGCCGAAATGATCTGGCAATTCCGCGACCTGTGCGACCTGCACCATGCCCGCCCGGTGTTCTATCAGGTGCGCGCCGAGAACCTGCCGTTCTACATGGACATCGGCCTGACCGCGCTGAAGCTGGGCGAAGAAGCCCGGGTCGACTTGCGCCGCTTCGACCTCGAAGCCAAGGGCAAGGAGATGAAGGACCTGCGCTACACCTGGAACCGTGGCGGCCGTGACGGCCTGAGCCTGGAAATCCACGAACCCGGGCATGCCCCGCTGGCAGAGCTGAAGGAAATTTCCGACGCCTGGCTTGGCAGCAAGAACGTGCGCGAGAAAGGCTTCTCGCTGGGGCGCTTCAGCCCTGAATACCTGCAGCATTTTCGCATTGCCCTGATCCGCTTCCAGGGCCGCCCGGTGGCTTTCGCCAACCTGCTGGAAACCCATGGCAACGAACTGGCCAGCCTCGACCTTATGCGTGCGCACCCCGAGGCCCCGAAGCTGACCATGGAATTCATGATGATCGGCCTGATCCTGCACTACAAAAGCCATGACTACGCCCGCTTCAGCCTGGGCATGGTGCCGCTTTCCGGCCTGCAGCCGCGGCGTGGCGCGCCCTTGACCCAGCGCCTGGGCTCGATGGTGTTCCGCCGTGGCGAGCAGCTGTACAACTTCCAGGGGCTTCGACGCTTCAAGGACAAGTTCCAACCGGACTGGGAACCCCGCTACATGGCCGTGCCGGCCGGGCTCGACCCGCTGGTGGCACTGGCCGACACCGCCGCCCTGATCGCAGGCGGCCTGACTGGATTGGTGAAACGTTGATGACCCGACGCTTTTGGCTGTACCTGCTGGTTCCCCTGCTGTTGGCCGCCCTGGGAGGCGCGCTGGCGTTCTGGCTATGGACCCGCCCGGCCCCCGAGGCACGCCTGGAACAACTGAGCATCAATGACACCCGCATCACCCGTGTGACCCCAGGCGTGCACCCCAAGGCCCGAGTGGCCATCGGTGTACCCCAGGACCAGGCGCTGACCGACAGGCAGCTGCTGGACCTGGCCCAGGCTGGCGAAGCGCAACTGGTGCAGGTGATCCTGCCGCCCAACGACTGCAACAAGCAGCAACAGGCCTTGGACCAGGCCATGGGCCAGCTGCCGGAGAAACCGACCCTGGTCGCCGGTATCGGCCCTGGCGCCTCTCAGGCGTGGCGCTGGCTGGCCAGCCAGAACAACGACAAGGCGCGGGCGATTTCCGTGGACTTCAGCCTGGAACAGCCCGGCTGCCAGGCAGCGCTGCCGAAGTCGGCCGCCCACGGCCACTGGAATGTCGCCTGGAACGACAACCCGGATGACGCCAGCGCCGCCTTCGTGCGCGACCAGGCCAATGCCGAAACCAGCATCAGCGACTACGACATTCACCTGCCACAAGTGCTCAAGGCCCAGCTGACCCAGGCCCTGGTCGGCCACGACGGCAACGCCCTGGCCATCCCGGTGGTCGAGGTGCCAGCCGGGCAGACCACCGACACGGTCACCCTGTTCCTTTCCGGTGATGGCGGCTGGCGGGACCTGGACCGCGACGTGGCCGGGGAAATGGCCAAGCTTGGCTACCCGGTGGTCGGCATCGACACGCTGCGCTACTACTGGCAGCACAAGACCCCGGAACAAAGCGCCGCCGACCTGTCCGAGCTGATGCAGCACTACCGGCAGAAATGGGGCACCAAGCGCTTCGTGCTGACCGGTTATTCGTTCGGTGCCGACGTGCTGCCGGCGATCTACAACCGCCTGCCGGCCGAGGATCAGCAGCGAATCGACGCGGTGATGCTGCTGGCCTTTGCCCGCAGCGGCAGCTTCGAGATCGAAGTCGAGGGCTGGCTGGGCAAGGAAGGCCAGGAAGCGCCAACCGGGCCGGAAATGGCCAGGCTGCCGGCCTCCAAGGTGGTGTGCGTGTATGGTGTGGAAGAAACCGACGAGAGCGGTTGCACCGACAAGACTGCGGTGGGTGAACGCCTGAAGCTGCCGGGGGGGCACCACTTCGACGAAAACTACCCGGCACTGGCCAAGCGCTTGATCGGCGAGATCGAGACGCGCCAGGGCAAGTCCAGCGTGGCTGAGCAGAACTGATAAGACCTTGCGGCCCATTCGCGGGTAAACCCGCTCCCACAGGTACAGCGCAAGCTTTGAAAGCTATGCGGTCCATGTGGGAGCGGGTACTGCCTTGAAATCTGTGTTGCACCTCAGATCTCGACCTGGGTCCCCAGCTCGATTACCCGGTTCAGCGGCAGGTTGAAGAAGCGCAAGTTGCCGTTGGCATTCTTCAGCAGGAACGCGAACAGGTTGCCCCGCCAGCGCGACATTCCCTCCAGCCGTGAGGCGATCACGGTCTCGCGGCTGAGGAAGAAGGTGGTGCGCATCGGGCTGAAATCCAGGTCTTCCAGGTGGCACAGCTTCAACGCCGCCGGCACGTCCGGTTCGTCCATGAAGCCGAAGTGCAGCAACACGCGGAAGAACCCGTCGCCATAGGCCTCCACCTCAAAGCGCTCCTGCTCCGGCACCCGTGGCCGATCCTCGCTGACCACCGTCAGCAGCACCACCTGGCTGTGCAGCACCTGGTTATGCAGCATGTTGTGCAACAGCGCATGGGGTACCGCATCGGAGCGTGCCGTGAGAAACACCGCCGTGCCTTCGACCCGGTGCGGCGGCTGAATGCGGATACTGCTGATGAACAGCTGCAGCGGCAGCGCGCCTTCGTCGATACGCTCCATCAGGATCTGCTTGCCGCGCTTCCAGGTGCTCATCAACAGGAACAGCACAGCGCCGGCCAGGACCGGGAATGCCCCGCCCTGGATGATCTTCGGCACGTTGGCGGCAAAGAACAGCCCATCCACAAACAGGAAACCCAGCAGGATCGGCACCGCCACCACCGGTGGCCACTTCCACAGCAGCAACATCACCGCCGAGACCAGGAGGGTGGTCATCAGCATGGTACCGGTCACCGCCACGCCGTAGGCCGCCGCCAGGGCGCCGGACGACCCGAAGCCGATCACCAGCAGCACCACGCCAACCATCAGCGCCCAGTTCACCGCACCGATGTAGATCTGCCCCTGCTCGTCGCTGGAGGTGTGCTGGATCTGCATGCGTGGAATGTAGCCCAGCTGGATGGCCTGGCGGGTCAGGGAGAAGGCCCCCGAGATCACCGCCTGCGAGGCGATCACCGTGGCCATGGTGGCCAACCCGACCAGCGGCAGCAGTGCCCAGCCCGGCGCCAGCAGGTAGAAGGGGTTACGTGCCGCCTCAGGGTTCTGCAGCAGTATCGCGCCCTGGCCAAAGTAGTTGAGCACCAGCGCCGGCAGCACCAGGACGAACCAGGCGCGGGCGATCGGCTTGCGCCCAAAGTGGCCCATGTCGGCGTACAGCGCCTCGGCACCGGTCAGCGCCAGCACCACCGCGCCGAGGATGGCCACGCCCATGCCGGGGTGAACCACGAAGAAGTTCACCGCCCAGGCCGGGTTGAATGCCTTGAGCACTTCGGGGCTCTGCGAGATGCCATGCACTCCCAGCGCGCCCAGCGCCACGAACCAGGTGACCATGATCGGGCCGAACAGCTTGCCGATCTTCTCGGTGCCGTGCTTCTGCACCAGGAACAGCGCCACCAGCACCACCAGCGAAATCGGCACCACCCAGTGATCGATGCCTTCGAAGGCCAGCCCCATGCCCTCCACCGCCGACAGTACCGATACCGCCGGGGTGATCATGCTGTCGCCATAGAACAGCGAAGCGCCGATCAACCCGCACACCACCATCAGCGTACGCAACCTCGGGTAGGCCGCCGTGGCCCGCCGCGCCAGTGCAGTCAGTGCCATGGTGCCACCCTCGCCCTGGTTGTCGGCGCGCAGGATGAACATCACGTACTTGAACGACACCACCCACAGCAGCGACCACAGGATCAGCGACAGGATCCCCAGCACGCCGTCATGGTTGACCGGCACTCCGTACCCTCCGCTGAAGACTTCCTTGAGGGTATACAACGGGCTGGTACCAATATCTCCATAAACCACCCCGACCGCCGCCACGAGCAGGCTCAACGACCGCGTCGCGCCCTGCTTCCCCTCGTGCCCGCCCTCGGCGTGACTGCTTGCCTGAACCATCGACCACTCCCGCAGACGGCCTTGCAAGGCCAGTAGAATTCCCACCTGCGCCCGGAAGCTTGGTACCCCTGACGCAATGGCCCGAAGCATAGCGCAGCGTTCGTGGATTTTCTGCTGGTGCGCCTCTGGCGGGTCACCTGGCGGTTACAACTAAAGGTCCAGAGACTGCATGGGTATGCCCAACGCTGCAGCAATCTTTTCGCGAGTGGCCTTGCGTGGGCGCTCGGCAGCTTCCTGCTGGGCATACGCCGACTGCGAGACGCCCAGGCGCTGGGCAACTTCAGCCTGAGTCAGGTCCAGATGCCTGCGCCAGGCAGCAATGGCGGTCATACCGTCCTTCACCATATAGCCAACGACTTCATTGGGTACCAGGTCCGGTTGCGGATGGCTGGCGATATAATCGGCATACGGCAGCACGACGAAGGCAGGACGCCCGTCAGCATCATTGATGATCTGTACGTTAGTAGGTGTGTTCATCGCGCTTCTTGACCTCCTCGATGCTGACAATTTTGACGCTACCGTCCCAGTCGAAAAGTATCCGGTAGTTACCCACCCTGAGACGGTAACCATAATGGTGATTGACCAGCGCCCTGATGTTTTGAACGTGCGGCATGTGCATCAATGCCTGAACAGCATCGTAGACCTTTGACTGATCAATCCTGTCGATTTTCCTGAGTTGCTTCACAGCTTTGCGTGACCAGTTGATCGTATTCATTTCCACGCCAGTCTTATAAGAAAACTATAAGAATCGAATAAGTTCAAGAAAAGGTTTCATCGGCGCAGACGAGGGTGACGGGCGGGGTCTATTGATTCAAGGGGAACAATTGCCAGGCTGTGTTTCGAGGTTTTGCCGAGCAAGCAACTTATGGTTGGCTGGCATAGCGCAGCGTTCGTCGCATTTCTGCTGGTCAAGCGACCCTGCGCTCGCTAGAATTGCGCACTTTTTGATCAGAGGCGCCAAAAGCGCCCGTCAAGATCGCCCCCGATTCCGGTCGGGCGACCTGCATTCAATACCGAGGTTAGTCATGTCCACCACGCCCGCCACCCCCAAGGTAGGTTTCGTAAGCCTGGGTTGCCCAAAAGCCCTGGTCGATTCCGAGCGCATCCTGACCCAGCTGCGCATGGAGGGCTATGAAGTCGTGCCCACCTACGAGGACGCCGACGTGGTGGTGGTCAACACCTGCGGCTTCATCGACAGCGCCAAGGCCGAGTCGCTGGAAGTGATCGGCGAAGCGATCAAGGAAAACGGCAAGGTCATCGTCACTGGCTGCATGGGTGTCGAGGAAGGCAGCATCCGTGACGTGCACCCGAGCGTGCTGTCGGTCACCGGCCCGCAGCAGTACGAGCAGGTGGTCAACGCCGTGCACGAAGTAGTGCCGCCACGCCAGGACCACAACCCGCTGATCGACCTGGTACCGCCGCAGGGCGTCAAGCTGACCCCGCGCCACTATGCGTACCTGAAGATTTCCGAAGGCTGCAACCACAGCTGCAGCTTCTGCATCATCCCGTCGATGCGCGGCAAGCTGGTCAGCCGCCCGGTCGGCGAAGTGCTGAGCGAGGCCGAGCGCCTGGTCAAGGCCGGGGTCAAGGAGATCCTGGTGATTTCCCAGGACACCAGCGCCTACGGCGTCGACGTCAAGTACAAGACCGACTTCTGGAACGGCCGCCCGGTCAAGACCCGCATGCTCGAGCTGTGCGAAGCCCTGAGCAGCCTGGGTGCCTGGGTACGCCTGCACTACGTGTACCCTTACCCGAACGTCGACGACGTGATCCCGCTGATGGCCGCCGGCAAGATCCTGCCGTACCTGGACATCCCGTTCCAGCACGCCAGCCCGAAAGTGCTCAAGGCCATGAAGCGCCCGGCCTTCGAAGACCGCACCCTGGCACGTATCAAGAACTGGCGCGAGCAGTGCCCGGAGCTGGTGATTCGCTCCACCTTCATCGTCGGCTTCCCGGGCGAGACCGAGGAAGACTTCCAGTACCTGCTGGACTGGCTGACCGAAGCCCAGCTGGACCGCGTGGGCTGCTTCCAGTACTCGCCGGTGGAAGGCGCCCCGGCCAACGACCTGGGCCTGGAAGAAGTGCCGGACGACGTCAAGCAGGACCGCTGGGACCGCTTCATGGCCCATCAGCAGGCCATCAGCGCCGCCCGCCTGCAACTGCGCATCGGCAAGGAAATCGACGTGCTGATCGATGAAGTGGAAGAGCAAGGTTCGGTTGGCCGCAGCTTCTTCGATGCCCCGGAAATCGACGGCAGCGTGTTCATCGATGGCGACCACGGCTTCAAGCCGGGTGACAAGGTGCGTTGCCGCGTGGTGGATGCCGACGAATACGACATGTGGGCTGAACCCATTTAATCGCGCTGGAACATAATGCCTGGCAGTTATGTAATTTGGGGCCGCTTCGCGGCCCATTGACGCTATCTGACAGGCATTACCGGGTCTGGGGCTTTTTCGTCAGAACGCGTGAAAAAGCATCAGGCCGCCCTCTGCATCCGGGCTGGCATCCGAGAAGCCTTTGACTGCATAGAGTTGCACTTTCCACTGCTGGTTGAGCTTGTGTGTCAGGAACAGGGTAAGTTCCTTGATCTGCGCGCCCGTCGAGACGACCTTCTGCCGCCAGTCGTAGGAAGCGCCCGCGGAAGTGCCTGCAGCCACGGGCATGGCGAAGCCGAGACTGGCAAATATCGGGTCGTCGAAATCGCTGTCGGGCGGGTCGCCGAACTTCTTCCAGCCCAGGGTCGCGAAGCCGGTCACCGGGCCAAAGGCCTTGGCGATGTCGACCTGGCCGGTGTAGTCGTATTCACCGGTGCCCAGGCACTGGTCTTCATCGGCAGTGGGGAATTTGACCTTGCCGATCAGGTCCAGCATCAGGCCGCCGTCACTGCCATCGAGCAGGGCGTAACCGGCGCTGGCAACCGTGTCCCCCAGCCCGCTTTCCACATCCCGGCAGCCACCGGGCAAGGGGTCACCATTCGGGCCCACTTCAGGGTTGGTGATGCGCAGCCAGGGCACGGTGACCTTGTAGGTCATTGGGCCGGTTTCATACTTGCCGACCACGGGGACGTACCAGATTTCCGAGGTTGTACCCGTGCCATAGTCGCCACTTGAATAGTCCATGCCTATGGCGGCGCTGAAGGTATCGCCCAGCACCGACGCGCTGGCGCATGACAGCAAGCAGGCGAAAAGAGGGAGCGTGGGTCTCATCTGCACCTCGGTATCCCGGACGGGAGGGGTGATAGCACTTACCCAGCCTAGTTGCCTAATGCCCGGATCGCTCTGGATGCTCCACTTTTTCGACTTTCTCTACTGTCTCGGGCCTTTCGACCTTTTCAACCTTCTCTACTTTCTCGACCTTCTCTACTTTTTCTACCTTCTCGACTTTCTCAGGCTTTTCGATCTTCTCGACCTTTTCGGGCTTCTCGGCTTTCTCGATCTTCTCGACTTTTTCTACTTTCTCTACCTTTTCAACCTTCTCTGCTTTTTCAATCTTTTCCACCTTTTCAAGCTCGACCTTCTCTACCCGGTCAGAGCTGCCACTATTGCTGCTCTCGGGTTGCTCCACGGTGTCGACATGTTCCGACTTTCCGGACTTGTCCACGCTTTCAGTACTGTCCCGCCCACTGGAATCGTCAACACCGCCGCGCCCGCTGTGGTCATCGCTGCTTTCAATGCGATCACTGGTCGCATCGCGTCCGCCATGCCCGCTATTGCTGGAACCTTCAGCGTCACGGGTGCCGTGCTCGCTGCCACGCCCCGAATGCCCTCTGTCCGGGTTGTCAGCACGGTCGTCATCGAACTCCACGCGGGTTGCCCGCAGCTCGTGCCTGCCATTGAACACCCCGCTCACCCGCACACGTTGATCGAGCGCCAACGCCGCGGGCTGCTTGCCGACGATCACGGTGCCCTGCCCCAGCGTCACCTTGATGCCTGCCACCACCAGTTGTTGAGCGTGGCTGCGCTGTACCAGCCCCTCGATCACCGCCGTCTGCACACGGCCAGCGAAAGGCAGGCTCGGGTCTGGGCGGGTTTGCGCCACTTCCAGCTGCCGTCCGGTCCACTGCCCACGTACCAGCACTTCCCGCGCAGGTGCCACACGGGTTCCCAGCTTCAGCCCCTGGAGGCTGCCGGCACGGTCAACCGCACCGATGGCACTGGCTTCCCTGAGCCCCGGCGCACGCTCGATACGGCTGGCTACCACTTCGCCCCTGGCATCGCGCAGGCCACTGACCCTGACCGGCTCGCCCGGGCGCAGCCCTTCAGCCACCCGCGCCCCTGCAGCAAGCCGCACAGGTTGGCCCATGACCCGCAGGGGGGCCGAAGCATTGGGCAGTGCCGTCAGCGGCCCTTCGTAAACGTTGAGGATCGAGATGCGCCCTGCTTGCAGGCCGCGTTTGCCGGCAAATGCCTCCACCGCGACAACCTGGCCGATTGCCAGGTGAGCGCTACTGGCAGGCGCACCGTTTTCACTCACCGGCACGTCCTTGCCAAAGTGCACTTCCAGGCCATTGACGCAGATCGAGGCAAACCCGGTGATGGTGCCGACGATGCCCGTGCCACCGGTACCGCCCGGGCGCAGGATCGGTGCGCCGGTACCGCCTACCCCGCCGTGATCGATGAAGGTGCCGTCCACACCGTCGGCCACCGCACCGGTCCCGCCCGTACCGCCGGGACGCTGCGGCAGCGGTGCACCGGTGCCACCCACTCCGCCGTTTTCGCTGCGTACACCGGTACCACCGACCCCGCCCGTCCTGGCCCCGGTACCACCAATACCGCCCGGAAACTGCAAGCCCGCCGCCCCCGCCATACCCACTTCGTCACGGCTGACACATACCGGTGCTGCGGCCACCTCGGCAGGCGCCACCAGGTTCAGCCCGAAACCCAGGACCAGTGTGACGACACTGAGGCAGCGCGCGAGGGAAGTCATGGGTCTGGTGTCTTCGACAAATCGGGGTCGGTAGTTTCAGTGTAGAAATAAAGCCCTACCGTGATGCGCTGACGTTGCTCGGCGCTGGGCACATCGGCATCTTCCAGGTCTGATGCGAGCCGACTGAAGGCAAGCAGCATCTGCATGCCGTCCTTGTCCACCGCCGCACGCAGATGGTCGACGCTGGCCGGGCTCAAGGCGTCGTAGTGCACGCTGCGTTCAAAGAACGGCTGGCCGTCCCCACTCAGGTTGTGCACTGCTGCGCAGGCATGGTCATGCAGGTTGTGGCCAAAGTACGCGGCCTTTTCGTCGAAGCCCTTCTGCGGCACGAATGCCTGGGCCTCCAGGTGAACACAGTCCTGGTCGTCGAGCCGGACGATACCCAGGCGCAACCACTCATCCAGCACCACCCGCCCGCGGATGTCGGTGCTGATCTTCGCCACCAGCGCATCGAAGGAACAATCGCCGCCAACGCTCGCCAGGCGCGGCAACGGCAGCGCCTGGCCAGGCGCCGAGCAGAACGGCTTGCCAGTGGTCCACATATTGACCAACTGTGCACCTAACGTGATGTTTCCCGGCAGCGCGGCGAGCGATACGCCCCCCTCGCTGCGCAAACGCCGGACATCCTTGCGATGCACGCCCGTGAGCAAGCTGATGCGGCTGTCGGTCGGCGCTGTACCGTCCAGGCGAAACTCGCGATGGGCCACGTCGACGAACACTTCCTTGAGCAGGTCGGCGAACATCGTGTAGGTGACCCCTTTGCGCAGCATCAGGCGCACCAGAGGACGCATGACACGCCGCAGTGCGCTTAACATCGAAGGGGGGATGGTAGGCGATTGCATTGAGCGCATTCCTTGACAGATGAACCCAGTATACGACGCGGGAAAAGATCCCACACCAACTGTGACCATATCCCGGACGAGATGAGGGATAGTCGTCGGCGCTCATTGCATTCGCGTTGAGTGGGGCTGCCGTGTCCGAACCTGGCCTCATGCAGGCCCGCCCCGTGGGCGCTGCATGAGACCGTTCAGAGCCAGTCAGCTCCTGCTGTTGTCATCACCCGGTTCGCCTGCGGCATGCTCACCGCGGTCATCACCCGGTTCGCCACCCAGATGGTCGCCACGATCATCACCAGGTTCACCACCAACGTGATTGCCGTGGTCATCGCCAGGCTCACCGCCAACATGATTGCCATGATCGTCCCCGGGCTCACCGCCAACGTGATTGCCATGATCGTCACCGGGCTCACCGCCAACGTGATTGCCGTGATCGTCCCCAGGCTCACCGCCAACGTGATTGCCATGATCATCACCCGCTTCAGCGTGGTTGCCGCTGCGCCCAGAGTTCGAGGAGCCGTCATGGCCGCGCCCACTGTTGCCGGCATGGCCATCTCCATCCCCGCCAGCGCCGTGGCCGCCGCCTTCACCGCCATGGCCGCCACCGCCGCCACCGTGACCACCGCCGCCACCGCCACCACCGCCACCACCGTGACCACCGCCGCCACCACCGTGACCACCGCCGCCACCACCATGGCCACCGCCGCCACCACCGTGGCCGCCACCGCCGCCACCGTGACCACCTCCACCACCACCGTGGCCGCCACCACCTCCGTGACCACCACCGCCACCACCATCCTTGGCGTAGGCGCTGGAGCCATTGGATATCGAGTCCGGGATCAGAACGATGGAAGTCGACAGCACGCCAGCAACGGCAACCGCCAATAGCGCCTTTTTGAACAGCACATGTATTTGCATATTTCGTCTCCAGGTCGTCGCCATGAGAAACGCCAAATCAAGCCGGGAATCCTGTGTTCGGTTCTTGCTTTTCATTGTGTGGGAATTTTTCCCACGGGAAAGTAATAGACCGCCAAACCCCGAGGTTCAAGCAGCGCACGGAGAAGCCGACCGGTGGTTGGCCTGCTATGTTTGCCTTATCGTCATGGAGGAACACCGGCATGCATTCGGTACTGACGCTGCAAACCCCGCGCTTGAGTGACTACGGCGAACTGGTACAGGTGTGGGAGGACTCGGTACGGGCCACCCACGACTTCCTGCCGGATTGCTACATCGTCTTGCTGCGCGACCAGGTGCTGCGTCGCTACCTCGATGCAGTGATGCTGATCTGCTGCAAGGACCGCCAGCGCATCTGCGGCTTCGCCGGGGTCGCCAACGGGCGCGTGGACATGCTGTTCGTCGCACCGGAGTACCGTGGCAAAGGGGTTGGCAAGCGCCTGCTGCACTATGCGATCGACGAACTGAATGCCGAGCGCCTGGACGTCAACGAACAGAACCCGCAAGCCTTGGGCTTCTACCTGCATGAGGGCTTCGAGGTGATCGGCCGTTCGGAAACCGACGGCCTGGGGCAACCCTACCCGCTGCTGCACATGCGCCTGCGCAAAACGGCGTAAATGACACAGATTCCCAGCCCCTCTGCCGCGCGGGCAGGTACAATGCAGGTCTTTCCCTGCCTTTGCGAATTGCCGTCATGTCCGAACCCGTCCGCCTGTCCAAACGCCTTATCGAGCAGCTTGGCTGCTCCCGCCGCGAGGCCGAGCTGTATATCGAGGGCGGCTGGGTCACGGTCGATGGCGTGGTGGTCGAGCAACCGCAGTTCAAGGTCGAGCAGCAGCGCGTCGAACTGCTGCCGGGTGCCCGTGCCGAAACGCTGGAACCGGTAACCCTGCTGCTGAACCAGCCGGCCAGCGTGGACAGCGAAACCGCCCGCGCCAGCATGAACATGAGCAGCCTCAGCGAAGCCCACCGCGAAGGCGTGCGCGCACTGCACGGGCATTTTGCCCGGCAGGCCTGCGTGGCGCCGCTGGAGCGCGGTGCCAGCGGCCTGCAGGTATTCACCCAGGACTGGCGGGTAACCCGCAAGATCGACGCCGACCTGCGCCGCCTGGAACAGGAATTCATCGTTGAAGTGCGCGGCGAGACCACGCCCCAGGCGCTGGAACGCCTGGCGCGTGGTGCCACCCGCAATGACCGCGAGCTGCCTAAAGCCAAGGCCAGCTGGCAGAACGAAACCCACCTGCGCATGGCCCTGAAAAACCCGCAGCCAGGGCAGATCGCCGAGCTGTGCGCCTACCTGCGCCTGGAGCTGGTAGGCATGCGCCGCATTCGCCTGGGTGGCGTGTCGATGGGCAAGCTGCCCCTGGGCCAGTGGCGCTACCTGGCCACTACCGAACGTTTCTAAGCAATACGCCGCGCCACAGGTGCGGCACCTGAACAGGATTCTGCAACAATGAACCACAACGACGTCCTGCGCAGCCTGCGCTACATGCTCAAGGTGAATGACGCCAAGATGGCCGAAATCATCGGGCTATCCGGCCTCGACGTGCATCCCCTGGTGCTGGCCACCTACCTGAAGAAGGAAGACGAGGAAGGCTTCGTGCGGTGCCCGGAACGGGTCATGGCGCACTTTCTCGACGGCCTGGTGATCCACCGCCGCGGCAAGGATGACAGCCGCCCGCCGCAGCCGATCGAGCTGCCGGTAACCAACAACCTCATCCTCAAGAAGCTGCGGGTGGCCTTCGAGCTCAAGGAAGATGACCTGCATGCGATCCTCAAGTCGGTCAACTTCCCGGTCAGCAAACCCGAGCTCAGCGCGCTGTTCCGCAAGGCCGGCCATGACAACTACCGCCCTTGCGGCGACCAGCTGCTGCGCAACTTCCTCAAGGGCCTGACCCTGCGCGTGCGCGGCTGATTGGCCATGCAGCATACGGTTACCCCGGTCGGCATCATCCGCTCCTGTTTCAAGGAGAAGTTCGCCATCCCGCGCCAGCCGCAACTGGCGCCCGCCGCACGCGGCGTGCTCGAGCTGCTGCCACCGTTCGACCAGAGCGATGCGGTCGAGGGGCTGGAGCAGGTCAGCCATGTCTGGCTGCTGTTCCTGTTCCACCAGGCACTGGAAGACAAACCCCGCCTGAAAGTGCGGCCACCGCGCCTGGGTGGCAACAAGAGCATGGGTGTGTTCGCTACCCGCGCCACTCACCGGCCCAATGGCATCGGCCAGTCGGTGGTACGCCTGGAAGGCGTGGAGCCAGGGCGCCTGCTGTTGTCTGGCATCGACCTGCTCGACGGTACGCCGGTGCTGGACATCAAGCCGTATGTGCCATACGCCGATAGCATCGCTGGCGCCAGCAACCAGATGGCCAGCCAAGCGCCCGCCGCGATCGCCGTGCAGTGGGGCGACAATGCCCTGCCCCAGGCTCGCGAACATGCACTGCGCCTGGGTGAACCGCTGGTGGAGCTGATCGAGCAGTGCCTGGCGCAGGACCCACGGCCGGCCTACCAGGTGCCGCCGGCCGAGCGGGTGTATGGGGTGAAGTTCTGGGATGTCCAGGTGCGCTGGCACTACCCGCAACCGGACGTGATCCGGGTGCTGGAGGTGGTGCTGGCCTGAAGGCTGCGCACTGGCCTTGTGGGAGCGGCCTTGCGTCGCGAAAGGGCTGCGCAGCAGCCCCGGCAACCTTGCAGGATGGCTGAGATCCTGGGGCCGCTACGCGCCCCTTTCGCGACACAAGGCCGCTCCCACAAGGAACCGTGCGCCGCACAGTCATGAAAAAGGCGACCCTGAGGTCGCCTTTTTCTTTTCACCATCCCGCGATCAGCGAGCCGGGCCTTCAGCCACGCCCAGGTCGTCGGTCGGACGGGTATCGACCAGCGGCGCACCACCGGAGGCCAGCTCCGATGCCAGCTTGTCGTTGTCCATTTCCTTCACCCACTTGGCCACGACCACGGTGGCAACGGCATTGCCAACCAGGTTGGTCAGGGCGCGGGCTTCGGACATGAAGCGGTCGATGCCGAGGATCAGCGCCAGGCCGGCAACCGGCAGGTGGCCAACGGCCGACAGGGTGGCGGCCAGTACGATGAAGCCCGAACCGGTAACACCGGCAGCACCCTTGGAGGCCACCAGCAGCACCAGCAGCAAGGTGATCTGGTGAGTGATGTCCATGGTGGTGTCGGTGGCCTGGGCAATGAACACCGCAGCCATGGTCAGGTAGATCGAGGTGCCATCGAGGTTGAACGAGTAACCGGTCGGGATCACCAGACCAACCACCGACTTCTTCGCACCCAGGCGCTCCATCTTGGCCAGCATGCGTGGCAGGGCCGACTCCGAGGAGGAAGTACCCAGCACGATCAGCAGTTCTTCACGGATGTAGCGGATCAGCTTGAGGACACTGAAACCGTGGGCGCGGCAGATACCGCCCAGCACCACCAGCACGAACAGCAGGCAGGTGATGTAGAAGCAGGCCATCAGGTAGCCCAGTTGCACCAGCGAGCCAACGCCGTACTGGCCGATGGTGAAGGCCATTGCACCGAAGGCACCGACCGGGGCCAGTTTCATGATCATGTTGATGATGTTGAACATGACATGGGCGAAGCGGTCGATCATGTCCAGCACCGGCTTGCCGTAGCTGCCCAGGCGGTGCAGGGCGAAGCCGAACAGCACGGAGAACATCAGCACTTGCAGGATGTCGCCGTTGGCGAAGGCGCCGACCACGGTGTTGGGGATGACGTTGAGCAGGAAGCCGACAGTGGTCTGCTGCGCGCCGGCGGCCGCGTAGGCAGCCACGCTGCTGGCGTTCAGGGTGCTGACGTCGATGTGCATGCCAGCGCCCGGCTTGACCACGTTGACGACGACGAGGCCGATGATCAGGGCGATGGTGGAGACGATTTCAAAGTACAGCAGCGCGTAGCCGCCGGTCTTGCCGACCGACTTCATGCTCTGCATGCCGGCGATGCCGCTGACCACGGTACAGAAGATGATCGGGGCGATGACCATCTTGATCAGTTTGACGAAGCCGTCACCCAAGGGTTTGAGGGCGACGCCGGTCTCTGGGTAGTAGTGGCCGAGCAGGATGCCGATGGTGATGGCGACCAACACCTGGACATACAGGGATTTGTACAGCGGCTGACGTGTCGTCATGGCTAATTTTCCTCAAGTGTGCCGGTTCACCCTTCCCAGGGCGATGGGGCACCTGAATCGCTAACCCTCCTGCACCTGGAGGGATTTGTCGTTGTGTTCGAGCTGCCTGGGCAGGCCTCTGCGAGGATCAATAGCAAGGGTGGTGCCAAAATGCCCACCAAGGGTGCAAAGGCTGTATTTGCGAGGGATAAACGCCCAACGACGGGGCGGTTTGCCTGAGGAAGGCTGGCGGATTTCCGCCCGATGGCGGGATTTGTACAGGGGCATTGGCGGGAATCCGCCCATTGTAGTTGCCTGTGCCGGCCTCTTCGCGGGTAAACCCGCTCCCACAGGAACCGCACAGGGTCGAGTGCAGTGCGCCCCCTGTGGGAGCGGGTTTACCCGCGAAGAGGCCGGCCAAGCCAGCAAATCACTCGAGGTTGAAGGTGATCCTGAACGCAGCGCCCCCCAGAGGAGAATCCCCCAGGCTCAGCTCGGCGTCATAGCTGTCGACGATATCCTTGACCACCGCCAGCCCGATCCCCTGCCCCGGGTGCTGGCTGTCCAGCCGCTCCCCACGCTCCAGAATCCGCTCACGCTGGTCCGCCGGCACCCCCGGCCCGTCGTCCTCGATGCACAAGGTCAACTGCCCAGGCGCCTGCTCCAGGCTTACGCGCACCTGGCCCAGGCTCAGGCGGTAGGCGTTCTCCAGCAGGTTGCCCAGCAGCTCCAGCAACGCGCCCTGCTCCATCGGCACCTGCGCCGCATCGGGCAGTTGCAGCGTCACATCCACCCGCTTGTCCCGGTACACCTTGGCCAAGGTGCTGCACAGGCTTTCGAGCAACGGCCGCAGCAACACGCTGTGGCGTACCAGGCCGCTCTTGCGCAGGCTGGCGCGTTGCAGCTGGTAGTCGATCTGCTGGCTCATGCGCTCGATCTGGCTCTGCAGCACGCGCGCCTGCTCGCGCTCGCCGCTACGCTGCTGCAGGCTTTCGCCCACCCCCTGCAACACCGCCAGCGGCGTCTTCAGGCTGTGCGCCAGGTCATCGAGCGAATCACGGTAGCGCTGACGCTGCTCGCGCTCGCTGCGCAACAGGCGGTTCAGCGAGCCGGTCAGGCGCAGCAGCTCCCGTGGGTGTTCGCCACTCAGGCCATCCCGCACGCCCGACTCCACGTCGTCCAGCTCGCGGCTGAGCCGGCGCAACGAACGCAGGCCCCAGGTCAGGCCGGCCCACAGCAGCACCAGCAGCGCCAGCAAGGCCGCGCCAAAACCCAGGTAGAGCTTTTCGCGCAGGCCATCGAGGGTGTGCTGGTATTCGCGCACCGGTTGCAGGGCAACGATGCTGTAGGCGGCGCTCTGGCCACCCAGCAGCTTGATCTCGACGTCATAGACGAAGAACTCTTCGCCATCGGCCTGGTGAATGCGGGCGAATTCGTTGCCTCGGCCGTCGTAGCGCGGGCGGTAGTTGACGTTCTGCGCGGCGGTTGCCCGCGACTGCCAGACCAGCTTGCCGTCGCGGTCGAAGATATAGCCGAGCAGGCCGGTGTACGGCAGGTTGTAACGCTCGTCCGGCAGCAGCGTAGGCATCTGCAGTTGGCCGTGCTCGATGCGCGCAGCGGAAATCAGCGTGGTCACATCCGAGGCCAGGCGTTGTTCGATCGACTCCTGCAGGGCCAGGCTGAAGGCCTTCTGCAAGGCCGGCAGCAGCGCCAGCATGAACAGCAGCGCCAGCACCGCGGCCGCCAGCATCAGGCGCACCCGCAGCGAACGGATCATCGGCAGCGCTCGGTGAACAGGTAGCCCAGGCCGCGCACGGTGTCGATCGGTTTGAAGCCGTGCTCGCCCTCGAGCTTGCGCCGCAGGCGGCCGACCAGCACTTCGATGACATTGGGGTCGCGTTCCTCGTCACCCGGGTACAGCTGCTCCATCAGGCGGTCCTTGGCCACCACCTGCTGGTGATGGCGCATGAGGTATTCGAGGATGCGGTATTCGTAGGCGGTCAGGGCCAGGGGCTGCTCGTCCAGCGTCGCCTGCTTGCGGTTGAGGTCGAGCACCAGCGGGCCGGCGGCAATGGTCGACTGTGTGAAGCCGCTGGAGCGGCGCAGCAGGGCGTTCAGGCGTGCCTCGAGTTCTTCGAACTGGAACGGCTTGACCAGGTAGTCGTCGGCACCGGCGGCCAGGCCCTCGACCTTGTCCTGCCAGTTGCCGCGGGCGGTGAGGATGAGAATGGGGAAGGTCTTGTCCTGGCTGCGCAGGCGCGTGATCAGCTCCAGCCCGCTGATGCCAGGCAGGCCCAGGTCGATGATGGCCAGGTCGAAGTGGTATTGCCCGGCCTGGTACAGCGCCTCCTCGGCATCGGCGACCGCCTCGACCACATGGCCGCTTTCGCCCAGGCGGGTGTAGAGGTGATGGCGAAGCAGGGCTTCGTCCTCGACCACCAGCAGTTTCATGTGCAGCTCCTTGATATGTATTGCCTGTACCGGCCCTTTCGCGGGTAAACCCGCTCCCACAGGTACTGCACAGGTTTGAAGAACTGCGCGATCCCTGTGGGAGCGGGTTTACCCGCGAAGAGGCCGGTACAGGATAACCCGGCTCGCCCGTCAGAACTTGTAGCTTGCAGCCAGGTAGGTCTGCGCGCTGCTGGTCAGGCGCAGGGTGCCGTCCTTCGGCCCGCCGTGCGCACCCACTTCGGTGGCGGCGTTGGTACGCAGGTAACGGTAGCCCAGTTCCACCGAAGCCTTGTCGGTGATGTCCTGGATCACGCCGGCCTGCAGGCCATACGCGTAACCGTAGTCGGTATCCCGGCTGGCACCCGGGGAGTCCTGGGTCAGCTTGGTCACGCCCAGGCTGCCGCCGCCGAACAGCTTGGTGGTGTCACCCACCGGCAGGAACAGGTCGTAGCTGCCCAGCAGGTTTTCCTGGCGCAGCTTCAGGCCGCTGTGGTCGCCCGAGACATTGTCGTAAGTCATGTAGTAGCGGCCCTGGTCATTGATCTTGCCCACGCGCACGCCCCAGGTGTCGTCCTTGCCGATGATGCCGTCGGCGTTGAGGTGGTCGGTGTTGCGCTGCAGCAGGCCGGACTTGCGAACCTTGTCGCTGGTCTGGCCGTAGGTCAGGCTGGCGAAGTTGTCGTCAGCGGCCTGGGCAGTGGTGATGCCAGCGGCGCAGACGGCCATGGCGGCAAGCAGGGTGTTGAAGGTTTTCATGGCTGGATACTCCAGTTGAGTGCGCTGTTTCGGTCTGGAAGCTAGAGTAAGCAGGGCACCCTGAACCGCGACTGAACCCTGGCTGAACCTCGGCTGAACGAACCGTTTGCAGAACAAGGAGTAGTGACCATGCGCGCCCTGCTGGCCTTGACCCTGATGTGCAGCGCCGCCCTCGCCCAAGCGGCGGTACAAACCCGCGAGATCCCCTACCAGGACGCCGACGGCAACCGCCTGGTCGGCTACTACGCCTATGACGACGCCATCGAAGGCAAGCGCCCCGGCATCGTCGTGGTGCATGAGTGGTGGGGGCTGAACGACTACGTCAAGCGCCGCGCCCGCGAGCTTGCGGCGCTGGGCTACAACGCGCTGGCCATCGACATGTATGGCGACGGCAAGCAAACCGAACACCCTGCCGACGCCAAGGCGTTCATGACAGCGGCGACGAAAGACCCCAAGGCCGCGGAGCGGCGCTTCGATGCCGGCCTGGAGCTGCTCAAGCTGCAGCCCAATACCAACAAGCACCAGTTGGGGGCAGTGGGTTACTGCTTTGGCGGCAAGGTAGCGCTGGATGCCGCGCGGCGAGGGGAAAAGCTCGATGGCGTGGTGAGCTTCCACGCCCCGCTGGGCACGCAGACACCGGCCAGGCCGGGCGTGGTGCGGGCCGATATCCTGGTGGAGCATGGTGCGGCGGACACCCTGGTGACCGAGCAGCAGGTGGAAGCGTTCAAGGCGGAAATGGATGCAGCCAAGGTCAATTACCAGTTCGTCAGTATTCCCGGGGCCAAGCACGGGTTCAGCAACCCGGATTCGGACCGCATGGGGCACGGTGAACATGGCGGGCCGGATATTGCCTATGACCAGGCGGCGGATGCCAGTTCCTGGGCGGATATGCAGGCGTTCTTCAAGAAGGTGTTCAAGTAAGGAGTGCCGGGGCCGATGTGGGAGCGGCCTTGCGTCGCGAAAGGGGCGCAAAGCGGCCCCAGGATCTCAGCAGTTCTGCAAAATCGCCGGGGGGCGCTGCGCGCCCCTTTCGCGACGCAAGGCCGCTCCCACAAGGATGCATTGCCACGCTGGCTCCCTTAGTGCCCGTACAGCTGGCACAATACCCCCCATGAACACACTCCCCGCCTGCTGCGCCCCGCTCCAGCACCACTGGCCCCTGCCCCGCCCACTACCCGGCGCGGTGCTGGTCAGTTGCTACTTCGACCCCGCCCGCCTGGCACCCGACGACTTCCAGCGCGCCGGCGTCGTGCCAGGCGCCAGCCTGCAGCGCTCGGTGGCCAAGCGTCAGGCCGAGTACCTGGCCGGCCGGGTATGTGCCCGCGCCGCGCTGCAGCGCCTGGACGGCCGTGACTACGTGCCCGGTACCCACGAGGACCGTTCGCCCATCTGGCCCGCCGGCATCCACGGCTCGATCACCCACGGCAAAGGCTGGGCTGCCGCCGTGGTTGCTGCCGAGGGCAGTTGCCAGGGCCTGGGCCTGGATCAGGAAGCACTGCTGGATGACCAGCGGGCCGAGCGGCTGATGGGCGAAATCCTCACCCCGCCCGAACTCGAGCGCCTGGACCGCCGCCAGCTCGGCCTTGCCGTCACCCTGACCTTCTCGCTGAAGGAAAGCCTGTTCAAGACGCTCTACCCGCTGACCCGCCAGCGCTTCTACTTCGAGCACGCCGAAGTGCTGGACTGGTCCGCCGAAGGCCTGGCCCGCCTGCGCCTGCTCACCGACCTGTCGCCGCAGTGGCGGCATGGCGCCGAACTGCAGGGCCAGTTCTGCCTGCAGGACGGCCACCTGCTCAGCCTGGTCAGCGTCTGACCGTCACAACGGTGCCTGCTGCCGTGGCCAGTTCAGGCTGAAGCAGGCACCGCCCAGCGCGGCGCTGCGCCCCACCGTGGCCCGCCCCGCGTGCCAGTAGATGATCCGCCGTACGATAGACAGGCCCAAGCCATGCCCGCCCGAGGCGCGGGTACGGCTGTCGTCGAGGCGGGTGAACGGTGTGAAGATACGGTCCCAGACGCCCTCGGGGATGCCCGGGCCGTCATCCTCCACATCGATGCGGCAGCGTTGCTGCCCCAACTGGTAGCTCAGGCGCACCTCGGCCTCTGCGTGGCGCATGGCGTTACCCACCAGGTTCTGCAGGGCCCGGTGCAGGTAGCGCGGTTCGGCTTCGACCCAGGCGCCTTCGCCATCGGCGCCCTGGCACTCACCGCGCACCACCCGTACCTCGGCACGCAGCGGCGCAAGCTCTTCGATCACCCGGTCGAGCAAGGCGTCCAGGTCTACCCGCTCGAACTTCAGCGCCGGTGCGCCCTGCTCCAGGCGGGCGTAGGTGAGCATCTCGTCGACCAACTTGTCGAGGTCCTGGATATCGCCGTCCATGCCCGCCAGGTGCTTGGCGCGGGCCTGCTCGGTGGTGGCACTTTCGATCATCTCCAGGCCAAAGCGCAGGCGTGCCACCGGCGTGCGCAGCTCGTGGGAAACCGCCCGCACCAGCTCGCGCTGCATGGTCAGCGAGCGCTGCAGGTGCTCGGCCATGCCGTTGAAGGCCGCGGCCAGGCGCCCCACCGAGTCGGCGTCGCCGGCCGGTACACGGGTGTCCAGGCTGCCCTGGGCGATGCGCGTGGCGGCAATCTCCAGGCCCGACACACGCCGCTCCAGTTGGCGCACCAGCAGGTAGACCACCAGGCCGATCAGGCACAGGCCAAGAAAGGTGATCAGGACCAGCAACTGCGGCGGATACGGGTTGAGCTGGTACAGCGGGCCGATTTCCAGCACCCAGGGCGAACCCGCCAGCCCGGCGAACACGCGGATCGAGTCACCATCCTTGCCCAGGGCCATGACCGTGTCGCCCTCCTCGACCCGGCGCCGCTGGTCATCGTCCAGGCTCACCCGCTCGATGCGCTGCAGGGCCACGCCAAAGCCGAAGCCCTTTTCTTTCTTGATCTGCGCCAGGCGCTGCTGCTGTTCGGTCACCGGGTAGCGCACCAGTTCGTCGGCCAGCAGATAGAGGGTGGCCCGCGCCAGTTGCTCGCTGATCTGTTTGATCTGCGCTACCAGCATCAGGTCTTCCTGGCCGACCTTGCGCAGCACCTGGGCCGCATGCGGGCCGGTCTTCTCGACCACCACCAGGCCGCGGTACAGGCGCGCCCGCTGGCCGCCATCGAGTGTGCGCGCGGTCATCGGTTGCAGCGCCAGCGGCACGCCGAGCAGGCGCTCCCAGATCAGCAGCGAGCGCTTGCGCTCGGTGTCGTTCTGCAGCGCCAGGTTGTCGGCCATCAGGCTGAAGGTACCCTGGGCCAGGCCCTCGCGGTGCTGGGCGGCACGTACTTCGTTGACCAGGTGCAGGCTGAGCACCCCGAGCAGGGCCACCAGCACCAGCACGGCCAGCATGCCGCCATAGATGCGCAGGAAGATCGAGTTGTTCATGGGGCCTCGCCGACGAACAGGTAGCCCTTGCTGCGCAGGGTCTTGATCAGCCTTGGCTGGAGCGGGTCGTCGCCGATCTTGGGGCGGATCCTGGAGATGCGTATGTCGATGGAGCGGTCCTGGCCGTCGTAGCCGACGCCACGTAGCGCGGTGAAGATCTGCTCGCGCGTCAGCACCCGCCCGGCGTTGCTGGCCAACAGCCAGAGCAGGTCGAATTCGGCGCCGGTCAGCTCGATCAGCTGTTCCCCCAGACGCGCCTCGCGCAGGCGATTGTCGATGCGCAGCGCGCCGAAGGCCAGGTCCTGGCGCTTGCTGTCCGGTGCTTCGCTGCGGCGCAGCAGGGCCTGAATGCGTGCCAGCAGCAGGCGTGGGCGTACGGGTTTGCAGACGTAGTCGTCGGCCCCCAGGTCCAGGCCCTGGACCTGGTCGAGTTCATCGCTGCGGGCGGTCAGCATGAGGATCGGGCCGGGGTACTGGCTGCGCACTCGGCGGCAGATGCTCAGGCCGTCCTCGCCGGGCAGCATCAGGTCGAGAATGACCAGGTCGGGCTGGCTGTCGACGATGCGCCGCGCGGCGCGCGCGCCATCGCCCTCGACGCTGACTTCGTAGCCGTTGGCCTGCAGGTACTCGGCGGTGAGCTCGGCCAGGCGCTGGTCGTCTTCGACGATGAGGATGCGGGGTGCGGGGTGGTCCATGGCTTGTGCCTTTGTTTGTTGTTTTTCTGTGGCCTGTGCCGGCCCCTTCGCGGGTGAACCCGCTCCCACAGGGACCGAGCCGCTTTCGAAGCCTGTGCAATACCTGTGGGAGCGGGTTCACCCGCGAAAGGGCCAGCACAGGCAACATAACCCTTTAACCAAAAAGCAACATCCCCTGGGAATACTACGGCTGCCATCCGGTACTGCCAACCTGCCAGCAGCCCCTAGACTGAACCGTTTTTTGTGATAGGGTTCGCGCCCGAAAAATTCTGCCCCGGGGCAGCAAGGCGCAGAAAAATACTGCAAACCACTTGGCACAAGGCCTACAGCGAATACCCACCATTCACTCACAAAGTACGCACAAGTTATCCACAGGCGCTCGCCTTGCAAAGCCCCCGATACCGCATTATCTTGTATCCCGATCGCAGCGAACCACTAGATATAGGGGTTCGTGCAAAATCACACACAAAAGTCAACCCGCAAAATCAAGCGATTTTTTCGGGTGAACTTCAAGTGATTCCAGCAGCCAAACCGCTCCTGCGGAGGCGACCGAGGCAAGCCCTTCCAGGGCCTTGTTCGGGTATGGGTGTTACAGGCCAGGCCTGGCATCCATCAGCAACAGTTTTTGGGCCCGGCCCAGAACCTTTGACTTCGGCCAGGGAGCGGCGAGCCAATTGCCCTTATTCCTGAGTCTGTCCCGAAGTTGGTACGCCCGCGCGGGCGGATGCGCATGCATTGCCCATCCCCGCCGGGCCATCGAGCAAGTGGACGGAACGGTGGGCGCCCAAAAGGCGCCTGAACAATATAGAAACTGTGGAGACACCCACCCATGCAAACCGACACAACTCGCGAGAACCCGCAGGCCAAGGTGCCGCAGGCCGCCGATTCCAACCAGGATCTGGCCGCCACCGCTCCCGGCCAACTGCGTGTGATCAAGCGTAACGGCACTGTCGTCCCCTACACCGACGACAAGATCACCGTGGCCATCACCAAGGCGTTCCTCGCAGTTGAAGGCGGCACCGCCGCCGCTTCGTCGCGCATCCACGACACCGTCGCGCGCCTGACCGAGCAGGTCACCGCCACGTTCAAGCGTCGCATGCCATCGGGTGGCACCATCCACATCGAAGAAATCCAGGACCAGGTCGAACTGGCCCTGATGCGCGCCGGCGAGCAGAAGGTCGCCCGTGACTACGTGATCTACCGCGAGCAGCGCGCCAAGGAGCGTGCCACCCGCGTCAACACCGAGTCCGTGGTCGAGCCGCACCCAAGCATCCGCATCACCCTGGCCGACGGCAGCCTGGCGCCGCTCGACATGGCCCGCCTGAACACCATCATCAGCGAAGCCTGCGAAGGCCTGGCCGAAGTCGATGGCGACCTGATCCAGCGCGACACCCTGAAGAACCTGTACGACGGCGTGGCCATCAAGGACGTCAACACCGCCCTGGTGATGACCGCCCGTACCCTGGTCGAGCGCGAGCCGAACTACTCGTTCGTTACCGCCCGCCTGCTGATGGACACCCTGCGCGCCGAAGGCCTGGGCTTCCTGAACGTGGCCGAGAGCGCCACCCACCACGAAATGGCCGACCTGTACGCCAAGGCCCTGCCGGCCTACATCGACAAAGGCGTCGAGTTCGAGCTGCTGGACCCGGCCCTGAAAGGCTACGATCTTGACCGCCTGGGCAAGGCCATCGACCACGAGCGTGACCAGCAATTCACCTACCTGGGCCTGCAGACCCTGTACGACCGCTACTTCATCCACAAGGATGGCGTGCGCTTCGAGCTGCCACAGGTGTTCTTCATGCGTGTGGCCATGGGCCTGGCGCTGGAAGAGAAAGACAAAGAAGCCCGTGCCATCGAGTTCTACAACCTGTTGTCGTCCTTCGACTACATGGCCTCGACCCCAACCCTGTTCAACGCCGGCACCCTGCGCCCGCAGCTGTCCAGCTGCTACCTGACCACCGTGCCGGACGACCTGTCGGGCATCTACCACGCGATCCACGACAACGCCATGCTGTCGAAATTCGCCGGTGGCCTGGGCAACGACTGGACCCCTGTGCGTGCACTGGGCTCCTACATCAAGGGCACCAACGGCAAGTCGCAGGGCGTGGTTCCGTTCCTGAAAGTGGTCAACGACACCGCCGTTGCCGTCAACCAGGGTGGCAAGCGCAAGGGCGCCGTGTGTGCCTACCTGGAAACCTGGCACCTGGACATCGAAGAATTCATCGAGCTGCGCAAGAACACCGGTGATGACCGTCGTCGTACCCACGACATGAACACCGCCAACTGGATCCCTGACCTGTTCATGAAGCGTGTCTTCGATGACGGCAAGTGGACCCTGTTCTCGCCTTCGGAAGTGCCAGACCTGCACGACCTGACCGGCAAGGCCTTCGAAGAGCGCTACGAGTACTACGAAGCCTTGACCGAGTACAACAAGATCAAGGTGTTCAAGACCATCCAGGCCAAAGACCTGTGGCGCAAGATGCTGTCGATGCTGTTCGAGACCGGCCACCCGTGGCTGACCTTCAAGGACCCGTGCAACCTGCGTTCGCCGCAGCAGCACGTGGGCGTGGTCCACAGCTCGAACCTGTGCACCGAGATCACCCTGAACACCAACAAGGACGAGATCGCGGTCTGCAACCTGGGCTCGATCAACCTGCCGAACCACATCGTCGACGGCAAGCTGGACACCGCCAAGCTGCAACGCACCGTGAACACCGCCGTGCGCATGCTCGACAACGTGATCGACATCAACTACTACTCGGTGCCGCAAGCGCGTAACTCGAACTTCAAGCACCGCCCGGTCGGCCTGGGCATCATGGGCTTCCAGGATGCGCTGTACCTGCAGCACATTCCGTACGGCTCCGATGCTGCCGTCGAGTTCGCCGACAAGTCGATGGAAGCGGTCAGCTTCTACGCCATCCAGGCGTCCTGCGACCTGGCCGACGAGCGCGGTGCGTACGAGACCTTCCAGGGTTCGCTGTGGTCCAAGGGCATCCTGCCGCTGGATTCGCAACAGATCCTGATCGAGGCCCGTGGCGCCAAGTACATCGACGTCAACCTGGAAGAGTCCCTGGACTGGGCCCCGGTGCGCGAGCGCGTCAAGAAAGGTATTCGTAACTCGAACATCATGGCCATCGCGCCGACCGCGACCATCGCCAACATCACCGGCGTGTCGCAGTCCATCGAGCCGACCTACCAGAACCTGTACGTGAAATCGAACCTGTCGGGCGAGTTCACCGTGATCAACCCGTACCTGGTCCGCGACCTGAAGGCCCGTGGCCTGTGGGACTCGGTAATGATCAACGACCTCAAGTACTACGACGGTTCGGTGCAGCAGATCGAGCGTATTCCGCAAGAGCTGAAGGACCTGTACGCCACCGCGTTCGAAGTCGAGACCAAGTGGATCGTCGATGCCGCCTCGCGTCGCCAGAAGTGGATCGACCAGGCCCAGTCGCTGAACCTGTACATCGCCGGCGCCTCGGGCAAAAAGCTGGACGTTACCTACCGCATGGCCTGGTACCGTGGTCTGAAGACCACCTACTACCTCCGTGCCCTGGCCGCGACCAGCACCGAGAAGTCGACCATCAACACCGGCAAGCTCAACGCCGTTTCCAGCGGTGGCGACAGCGCCCCGGTCCAGGCAGCCGGCCCTGCGCCAGTGCCGAAGGCCTGCGCGATCGACGAGCCTGACTGCGAAGCCTGCCAGTAAGGCCAGGCCGAGGCTTCCTGCGGGAAGCCTCAACGCGTTTTCCGCACCACTGCGGACCCTGTGGGAGCGGGTTCACCCGCGATGAGGCCGGCACTCCCGCCGCCTCTCCACAGCCAGACACAACAAGCCGTGGCTACAAAACCGCGGCCAGCCCTTTTCGGGCACCTCAGATTTGCGTGCACCGCACCGCAACCAAGATCCACCGGCCATACTTGATAGATGGCCCTCAAGCAGGAGCATCTCACCATGCTGAGTTGGGACGAATTCGATAAAGAAGACGGCGAAGTAGCCGCCAAAGGCAACACCCCTGCGCAGGCCGCTGCCGCCGCCACCCTCGACAAGCTCGACAGCGCCGGTGGTGCCGCCGCCCTGGAAGCCCGTGCCGCCACCGCTGACGACTCCGACGCCGTCAAGCGCGCCAAGGCTGCCCTGAACGACCTCGACATCGCCGAAGGCCTGGCCGAGCTGGAAGGCTCCGGCGCCCGCGTGCGTGTTGACGAAAAGCGCATGATCAACTGCCGCGCCGACCTCAACCAGCTGGTACCGTTCAAGTACGACTGGGCCTGGCAGAAGTACCTGGACGGCTGCGCCAACCACTGGATGCCGCAAGAGGTCAACATGACCGCCGACATCGCCCTGTGGAAGAGCATGGACGGCCTGACCGAAGACGAGCGCCGTATCGTCATGCGCAACCTCGGCTTCTTCTCCACCGCCGACTCGCTGGTAGCCAACAACCTGGCCCTGGCCGTGTACCGCCTGATCACCAACCCGGAGTGCCGCCAGTACATCCTGCGCCAGGCCTTCGAAGAGGCGATCCACACCCACGCCTACCAGTACTGCATCGAGTCGCTGGGCATGGATGAAGGCGAGATCTTCAACATGTACCACGAGATCCCATCGGTAGCGAAGAAAGCCGCCTGGGGCCTGAAGTACACCCGCGCCATCTCCGACCCGGAGTTCAACACCGGCACCGTCGAAACCGACAAAGAGCTGCTGCGCAACCTGATCGCCTACTACTGCGTACTGGAAGGCATCTTCTTCTACTGCGGCTTCACCCAGATCCTGTCCATGGGCCGCCGCAACAAGATGACCGGCGTGGCCGAGCAGTTCCAGTACATCCTGCGTGACGAGTCGATGCACCTGAACTTCGGTATCGACGTGATCAACCAGATCAAGATCGAGAACCCGCACCTGTGGGACGCGGCGATGAAGGAAGAAGCGACCCAGATGATCCTGCAAGGGACCCAGCTGGAGATCGAATACGCCCGTGACACCATGCCACGCGGCGTGCTGGGCATGAACGCAGCGATGATGGAAGACTACCTCAAGTTCATCGCCAACCGTCGCCTGACCCAGATTGGCCTGAAGGAAGAGTACCCAGGGACTACCAACCCGTTCCCGTGGATGAGCGAGATCATGGACTTGAAGAAAGAGAAGAACTTCTTCGAGACCCGCGTGATCGAGTATCAGACTGGTGGGGCGTTGAGCTGGGATTGATATCCGAGCGAGCATAGAGAAGGCTGCCGATTGGCAGCCTTTTTTTGTAAAAAAGAGCTGCCTCAAGGCGGCATTTTTTATTTAGCCTCATGAATTTTAAATATAGCATCTGCTAACCGCGACCCCGTTGACACAAGCTTAGATAAGACTCTTAATTGCTCAACGGTTGCCGCCTGATCAGTTTTATCTGGATAGTTAATTGAGTGATCGATCTCTCCCCAAGCCTCTTCAAACAATGTCCTGACCTGAATTTCACAGGAGATATTATTTTCATCATTTGCAGGCGATATCAAATAGTGCACACTCGTATAGTACGACGGCTTTATTGAGGTTCTAATCTTAAACGCTTTAAAAAACTCAACAGACTCAGGATCCCAAGTATAAGCTATGGGCTTTTCGAGCAATTTCCAGTGCTTTGAAGAGACCTTTTTCATTACAAACTTGTGTATACCTGAAAATTGATTCTGGTGAAGGTGCAGAATTCTAATTCCAGCGAAATCTGTAATCTCCGAAAACAAATTATCCTTGGTTATACTCCTACCTTCAGAAAGTTTCCGATAGATTTTTTTTGCAAGATGCCCCTCATCCTTCAAGCGAGTTTTAGTAGAGTGGATTACTGAGGGTACTCCAGTGTTCAAAGCTGGCGACGAAGCGAAATCAGCCTGAACATTAGTAAGAAATAGTTCAAATAGCCTCTTCTTCTCACGATACTGCTCGACCATCCCGTTAACCGTAGCTTTCCGCACCAAGTCATCCATAAACAACCTATTATCCAATCAACTCAATCCGCTCAATAAGCGAGTCGGAGAATTCTTTATATTTTTCTTTGGTGGCAAGAATATCAGGTTTCTGCCCGTTTACAGTGTTTTGATGTTCTTTATCCAACCGAGGGATTTTAGGTATCTTCCACATTGGAACACGATAATGCTGGGCTAGACTCGGAAAAGTATTATGCCCATGCATTACGGACTCGCCACCGATCGGCTCCGACAGAAGATCATCACTAATACCTTTACGAAGATCGGCACCAATATGCGTATTGATAATATCAGGAATCTGAAGAGCATATTTCAAATGCGCCTGTGCCAAATTCCACTTTGAACTGTGCTTCGTGTACTTCCTCGCATTATATATCGTATAGCCAAGAAACTTTACAAACTCAGCAGGGAAAAGTTTTCGTTTATCCTTTGAAATTAACTTATAGATTATGTCAAATTCCTCATGCCACTTCCTAAGACTACTACCAATGTTTCTGATACCGTACAGCGAGAACATGTCCGGCGCTGCAGGAACAAAAAAGCCATCCACAGTCGATATAATTGTCTTATTAAGCGAACCCAAGCTTGGTGAGGTATCAACAATCACAAAATCATATTTATTTTTCTTTGCGTATTCCTCTGAAAGGCTTCTAATCTTAGTGATGGTTCGAATTGCCAACGCATCGCCACGATAAGCATCACTCCATCGAGAGGATATCTTCTCTTCAAATTCGTGTATGGATAACCGCCCAGGGATTATATGAAGATTTCTTGTTATTTTATGCGGAGGCGGCAATCGCTCATAGTCACCAGTACCATCAATAGTTGGCTGAAGCAGATAGTGAAGCGATCGAGTTTCTGCCTCCAAATCATCAATTTCTTGAGCCGATTTATTCTTCCTAAACTCTTCAATCCCCAACTCTACACAACTATCCTCCTTTTCCCACATATCATGAATAGTTTCAACCGGCATTGAGTAGATAGTCAAATTACACTGAGGATCCGCATCTAAAAGTAAGACTTTGTACCCCGCCTCACTTAGAGAATGCGCCAAATGGTAAGTCAGAGTAGTTTTGCCGACTCCGCCCTTATTATTGAATACAGAAAGAATCTTCACACCATTAAATCCTTTACTTAGGAGGCCTAATAATGGCACATGGCCACTGAAAACGGTAGCCTGTATTTGAACACGCTGCTCCAGGGCCTTATCTATTGGCAACATAGAGAAAAATCCTACAGCCACCAGATTTGACCCATCTGCAAGGTAAGAGTACGGTAACCGCGGCGCCTAAGAAACGCCTCACGTAGCGGTCAATCCGCCCCGACAGATGCGGCTTTTTTGTGCCTGTGGTCTAATCCTGCACGCACAAAACGTGTTATGTCGGGAGCGGACTAATACAAGACCCGCAAGGGGAATACGTCCGGTCCGCTACGTGGGATTTCTTAGCTCCCGACACCCAGCCCTAAGAAAGCTGAAATCACGTAGAGGTAACGGAAATGCCTACCAAATCCAGCAATTTCAGGCTCTTCGCACATGCGTCTCGCCTGTTTAAATCTGAAAGGATCACGGAGGCCAGCCATGACTGACCTTCAAAATCCCACCCTCTTCACCCGCCACAACCGCCCCCTCCACACCCTCTGGCTCGAATCCCAAGCCTGGTTCTGCGCCCACGAACTCGGCCGGTTGAGCGGGCACTTCTACGACGAACACTGCATGCGCAAGCTCGACCCGGATCAGTACCGCTCCGTGCAGTTGCTGCGCTATGGCAAGTACCAGGAAACCACGATGGTCAGCGAATCCGGGGCCTATACCTTGTTGGCGCATCACCATGTACCGGAGAACCGGCATTTGCGCTGGTGGCTGACGCATGAGGTGGTGGCGGTGCTGCGTGATCGGCAGGAGGACGGGGTGGAGGATGTTCCGCGACTGGGGCAGATGTGCTGGCCTGGGGGGCGCAGCGCGACGTTGTTGTATTGGCAGAGTGAGCCTTGGGTGAGGATGCGGGATATGCCGGTGGTGCTGGCAGGGGAAGTGCAACAGCTGCCGCCGGTAGAGAAGCCGAAGTTGAGTTGGCGGGAGTGTGCGCAGCGGGCGCTGCGGTTGCATGGGGTTTAAGCGGCGGGTTTGCCTGGGCGGGCCTCTTCGCGGGTGAACCCGCTCCCACAGGTACTGCGCTGGCTTCGGGTTAATGCTGTACCTGTGGGAGCGGCCGTGGCCGCGAACACCGGCGCAGCCGGTGCCATGCACCGCGTCGCCTGCTTCGCGTGCTTGCCCGCTCCCACAGGTATTGCGCTGGCTTCGGGATCACGCTGTACCTGTGGGAGCGGCCGTGGCCGCGAACACCGGCGAAGCCGATGCCATCACCGCGTCGCCTGCTTCGCGGGCTTGCCCGCTCCCACAGGTACTGTGCTGGCTTCGGGATCACGCTGTACCTGTGGGAGCGGCCGTGGCCGCGAACACCGGCGCAGCCGGTGCCATGCACCGCGTCGCCTGCTTCGCGGGCTTGCCCGCTCCCACAGGTACTGCGCTGGCTTCAGGTTAACGCTGTAACTGTAGGAGCGGCTTTAGCCGCGAACACCGGCGCAGCCGGTGCCATCCACCGAGGCGCCTGCTTCGCGGGCTTGCCCGCTCCCACAAATGCCGGTGACATCCACAGCGAGTTCATTTGCTTGCCTACAACACCACTGCCCTGCTACTTCCCCTCCCCAACCGGCTCCACCCGCTGCACCACGATCTGCATATGGCTCGCCATGTCGCTCAGTATCACCTCCCCTTCCTTGTACTCCGGGGTGATCATCAGCAAGCGGACAAAATGCTCGTTGCCACCTTCGCGCTTTTGCACGTTCTCGAACGCCACGATGATCGTGTCGTTGCGCCAGTTGCTGATGTCGAAACCGCCCGCAGCAACGAACTCACTAATGTCGCGCTCGTCGTTGAACACATTGGCAGGCAGGATCAGCAGGCGGTCCTTGAGAAACACCTGATAATACTGGCGAGGCCCCACCGGCCAGTTCTGCTCCACCACGTGCTCGATGCGCCAGTGATGGACGTTATTCTCATAGACCACGACACGCTCGACCTTATGGCCATTGCAAGCAACGAGCAAGGGCAATAGCAAACCACCGAGCCAGGTACGCTTTCGGCGCAGATTCATCCCGATCCCCTCGTTACATCAGAGAAAGGTTCATTTAGAGGTTTTAGCCGCGCGACGGTTGAATTTACGGATGTCCCGATACTCCACCAGGCGCACGCGCATCTCGCGGTAACGCTGGCTGTTGATGATCAGCAGAGCCAGCAAACCGAACACCAGGACGGAAATGTACGCCCCCATGTGCGGGCGATAACCGTAGCTGGGCAATGCGGCGAGCAAGGCAACCACGAGGATGCCGATCACACCGCGCACGCCCCAGGCAAAGCCACGCACCATCGCGATATGCGAGGCGGCGCTCACTACACCGGCTGCCGCCAGCACCATCACCGAGAGTTCAGGGTCTGAGCTGCGCATATAGGTGGAGAACACCAGCGAGACGGTGCCGCCCAGCGCCATGCAGGAAAAGAAAAACTCGGCAATGAACACGCCGAAATAACGGGAAAGAAACGCTTGCAGCTCCTGGTCACGGGTCACTCGGTAATCTCCTCGTAAAGCCCAACGGCAACCGATTGCACGAAGCTACTGCTGCCAAAGCCCGACAAGCCGCCTATCGAGTCTTTGATCAAGGTACGCGTGGCATGCTGAATTTCGGTAGGGGTAAAACGTTTGATCGCAGTACCCGCCGCTTGCTTCAGCTTGAGCTGCTTGGCAGTGAGCGACGGATGCTTGATGAGCAGAAGCTCCTCGGCCAGCGCCTTGCGTTGCTGCCGCGACAGGCTATGGAACAGCTCCCTCCAGCCCTTGCCGGTAGCCGCTTTGCGAGCCTGCAGGAACCGCACGGTGTTCAGGCTCGATGCGCCCACACCTGCCAGCGCGACGCCGTCCAGTATGCTCATCACGGTCTGGACCGTGTCGTTACTGTCGAGCCAGTCGTTCTGCCCTGGGTCGAACACTTCGTTGAACACTCGGTACCCGCCCATCATGCACTGCCCGGTACCCGCAGCCGCGGCGGCATAACCGACCGCCGTCAACACCATGCTGGCGCCGCCAGTGAACGGTACGGCAATGGTGCCACTGAACATGACGACCCAACCAAGATAGGCCGAGAGGCAACCCAGACTGGCGTTCACGGCCTCTGCCATCACCTTGCGCTCACGCGCGCCGGTTTGCAGCTGGGTCATGAACTGTTCAGGTGACTTGTAAGGTGCTGCCTCCTGCAGAATCACACGCTTGGGCGCAATGCTGCAGATAGGCTTGAATTCGCGCAGCACGATCACGTTGTACTCGGCATCGATATAGACAACACCAGCACCCACGATACCCGGGTCGGCATCGATGGCCCTGAACAGCTTCTGCTGGTCGACGGTCAACAACAGCCGCTGACGCGCCATTTGCTGCCGGTAGCCGCCCAGGGCGCCGGACATCAGATCAGTCACGACAACTCTCCTTGATTCGAAAAGCCGCTGCGCCGGCCCACGCACGCCCCGTGCAGGTCAGGCGACCTGCCAGGGGCTGCACGTGCACCGGCGCGAGCGCAACGGAGCGTGGGTTACACGTTCGGGCAAGGCACCGGCGCCCAGTCACCCATGTCGGGGCTGCGGCACATCTTGTTGACCTGGTCGACGCCAGCATTGGCCACCTGCTGGGCTTCGGCTTTCTTGGTAGTGGCCTTCTGCAGGGTCTTCTCGGTGGCGACCGCCTCTTGCGGCACGTTCGTGTTCACCTTGACGGCCTGGGTCTTCTTCTTGCCAGTGGTGGTCTTGGGCGGTTCAGCCACGGTCGCTACCTCGGTACGGGCCACGCCAACCTGCTTGAGGTCCTGCTCGTAGGCCTGGGTGTAGTTGTCGAGGTTTTCCGCAACGCGGCCGTTGACGGTGGCCAGCAGCTTGTTCGACTCCTGCAGGCCCGAGACGATCTCGGCCAGGCGCTTGCGCCCTTCGGTGTCGTTGATGCGGTTGGCCTTGCGGCCGTCGATCAGGCTGGTGAACTCACGCTGGTAGCAGCTCTGCGAAGCCTTGGCATAGGCCGTGGTGCGGTCCAGGTCGGCAGCGCTCTTGTCGATGTCGGTGGCGTACGAGGCAATGCGCTGCTTGTCGTCACTGATCTGCTTCTGGCGCTCGGTGTAGTAACCGGCCGCACCGCCCACCAGGGCACCACCCGCCGCACCGATGGCGGCATTGCGGCCGCGGTTGTCGCCGTCGACCAGGGCGCCGGTCAAGGCACCGCCGAGGGCCCCGATGACGGCGCCTGTGGCAACCGAGCGGGTCATGTCACCGTCGGTGGAGCGCAGGTGCTGCACGGGCTCGTAGCAGCTCGGGTAGTACTCGACCTTGGTCGTGGCACCAACCTTGGACACCGGAGAGCTGGAGCAGCCTGCCAGCAGAACAGTGCTGAAACCGGCGGCGAGCAGCAGGGCGGAACGGGCATGGGTAGCCGTGAAGATGGTCTTGAACATGTCACTTTCTCACGTGGGTGGTTAAAACGGGGGGCTTCATGCCACCCCGCGGTTGCGTCAGGCAGAAGCCACTACGAAGGCCGCGCAGCGGCCGATGCCAGGAGCTCCTTGAGGATCGTTGCCGGGTCGGCCCGCCGGTTCTGGCGGTACTCCCCAACATGGCGAACGAACAGGGTCGCGCGGCTCACCAGGCTCTTGCCCAGGACCGGTTTGCGGTTGAGCTCTTCCTTGACCCGCTGGAACTGCGCCTGGATCACCGCATCGGTGTAGCGCGTACCACTGGCCAGGTTGTCGATGTAGATCGCCACGGCGCCATCGAGGGCGGCGCGGCCGTTGGCGATGGCTGCGGCGTACATGCTCACGGTGGTCTGGTCGCCACGCGCCTTGGCCTCGGCCTGGGTGTTGCGCAGGTTGGTCAGGCGAATGTTGTAGTTGTTGATGGTCTCGGCCACCAGCGCGGCGGACTGGATCAGGTTGCCGGCAGCCTCTTCGCGCTGGCGGCCGATCAGCGAAACGCTGCGCTTGAGTTCTTCGTTGACCAGCCCCAGCTCGGCCTGCTGGCGCGGGTCGGCGGTGGCGGCGATGATGCTGTCCAGGCGCTTGGTCGGGTCCTGCACGGCATCAATATCGTCGGTAAGGCTGGCCAGGCGCCCTTCCTTTTGCCACTGCTCGAACAGTTCCTGGTAACGCGAACGGGGTGCCGACAAGGCGCCGATGGCCACCCGGAAGCCCGTGGTCTCGTTGCGCTGTTCGGTACCGTCAGCGCCAAACAGCGGGTACTCGCGGCGCATGCCGGTAAACAGCGTGCCCTCGCCTTCCAGGTAGTTGCCGCCCTTGACCACGAAGCCGCCATAGGCGCCTTGCAAGCGGCCGGCATGCACCAGCTGGAACGACTCCTGAACCATTTCGGCGGCATTGCCGATCACATCGAACAGCCCCAGCGGGTTCGGCAGCCGGGTACCGATCGGCATCAGGCGTGCGGCCTGCCCGGTGCCGCCAGCCACCTGGTTGAACACTGCCCAGTCGCCAAGCGGCCCGTCGCTGTCACTACCCTGGACCTTGCGCGGGAACAGCCGCCCTTCCAGTTCCTGGCGGCTTACCGCAGAGCCGCCACGGGCAGCGAACTCCCACTCCACTTCGGTGGGCAGGCGCACAAAACCGACCCCGCCGTCCTCGGCCTTGCTGCCCCGGCCACTGATCGGCAGCAGGTCACGGTGATGCTTGAGCAGCCAGGCACTGTAGACCGCGGCAAAGCGCTCGGCCTCGAAACGCGACAGCTTGACCTTGGGCAGGCGCCCCGCCGCCGTGGTATCGGGCTGACAGGCCGGCGCCGCCTCGCCGCTGGCCAGCGACTGGGCCTGAGCCATCACCTGGGCATACTGCCGGGCGCTGACCTCGTACTTGCCGATGAAATACATCATCGGCTTGAGCGGGCCAGCCTGGTCGAGTACGGGCAGGTTGGGGGCGACAGCCTTCTGCCAGGCGGGCGAAAGGTCCTGGAGGCTGAACTGGCCATTGATGAAGTCACGCCGATAACCGGAAATGAACGACTGCTGGTAGCCGGCCTCGCCCTCGCTGAACGGGTAGCCGAGGTTGACCTCGCGGTCGTCCAGGCTGCCCTGGGCCAACACGTAGACGCTGCGCAGTACCAGTTCGCCGCCGCATGGCAGCGGCAGGCTGACGTCGCCCGGCAAGGGCTTGGGGTTGTCCAGCTTGCTGGTGTCGACCGGCTGTGCCGGGGTGCTGGCGGCAGCGGCGTTGGCCGGCTTGGCCGATTTGGCAGGCGGCTCGTCGGTACCCGGCGAACAGGCCGCCAGGCCCAGCGTGGTCAGAAGCAGGGCCGTAGCCCCGAGACGAAGTTCAGACATCACGGATTCCTTGACTGGCATCGATGCGCGTCACCCGCCAGCCACCCAGGGCAGCAGCGGCTGTGCTGGCCAGCAGCACCGCAGACAACGCAACGAAGTAATGCATGGGCAACAGATGGCTGGCGTATTCGCCTGGCACCTGCGTGAAGATCCGGTTGAGGCCCTGCTCGGCCAGCAGGTACAGGGCGCCGGCAACTGCGGCCGCCAGCACGCCGCTGTACAGCGCCTGCAGCACCACGAACAGCAGCAGCGCGGCCGTGCCGAACCCCAGCAGGCGCAGCACCGCCAGCTCACGCTGCTTGCGCTGTACCGCCGCCACCGCGCCAGCGGCGATGGCTGCCACGGCACCGGCCACGGCCAGGCTGGTGATGATCCAGAACACTAGGTCAAGGTTGCGGCTCAGCGCCTGCACCTGGGCGATCTGCGCTGCCTGGGTCGATACCAGCCACTTGCGTTCGGCAAAGTAGGCGCGCAGCGTCTCGACATCAGCCAGCCCACGGGCATACAGGCGAAACGCCGGGTATATCCGCTGCGCATCATTGCCTGCGGCCTCGCCCGGCCAGCCCAGCGCCGGCACGCCGCGCCCGTCGCGGTAGTCCTCGACCGCTTCGAGCAGGGCCAGGGAAGCAAACAGGCCATCGCGCTCGAACGCCGCCAACGGCAGCACGGCAGCTACCTGCAGGCGCGTCTGGCGCCATTGCACCTGGCCGGCCTGCTGCCGGCTGAAGCTGGCCTGCAGTTCATCACCGGCAGCGGCACCGAGCTTCTCGGCAGCGGTAAAGCTCAGTACTACCTGCTGCAGGCCCTGCGGCGGCGGCACCTGTTGCAACAAGGGGTCACCGGCAGCGGTCGGCAGCATCTCGACGGTTACCGCACGCCCCTTGGCAGGCAGCAGCAGTTCTGCAGTGGCGGCGATCTGCCGGGTCCGCGCGATGGCGAAGGCGACGTCCGGTCGCTGCCCCAGGGCATCGATGAAATCGGCGCGGAAACGGCCACCGCCCAAGGGAATGATCTCGCGTACGCTCGGGTCGCGTTGCAGCCGCTCGGTCAGGCTGCCGACCAGGCCGAACTTGAGCCCGAACAGCACCAGCAAGGGCGCGATCACCGCGACCAGCGCCAACACGCTGCACGCCGACAGCCGCGCATCGTTGCGGTAGTCCTGCCAGGCCAGGCCGGCGATCAGCCACGGGCGCATCAGACGGCCTGCGCCAAGGTGGCGGTGACGCCACCGTCGGCATCGCGCCGGCAGGCCATGCGCAGCACGCTCAACCCGGCCCGGCGCGCCAGCGCTTCGTCATGGGTGGCGAGCACGCAGGTCACCTGGCGCGCCTGTGCTTCACGCAGCAGCAACTGCATGACCCGCTCGGCGTTCACCGGGTCCAGCGCCGCGGTAGGCTCGTCGGCCAGCAACAATGCCGGCGCATGCGCCAGGGCCCGGGCGCAGCTGACCCGCTGACGTTGCCCCAGCGACAACGCGGCAGGTTTCTTGGCCAGCTGGTCACGCACGTCCAGCGCCTCGGCCAGGCGTTGGACGCTGCCGTCCTCGCCCAGCCCCAACAGCTGCCGTGGCAGGCTGATATTGCCACGCACATCGAGGAAACCGAGCAATCCGCCGGCCTGCAGCACATAGCCCAGCTGGCGGCTGCGCAGCGCCGCCAACTGATCGAGGCGGCGCTGGCGCCACAGGCCAGCCACATCGGTGCCGGCGAAGACGAAGCCCTCGGCGGCATCCGGCGCCAGCACCAACGCCAGCAGGTCGAGCAAGGTACTCTTGCCGCAGCCGCTGGGGCCGACCAGGGCGACCCGTGCCCCTGCCGCCAGCTGCAGCCGGTCGATCTGCAGGCTGTAGCGCTGGGCACCCTGGCCGCGCGTCTTGTGCACCGCGTGCAGGCTGATCATCACGGCAGCGTCGACAGCGGTACACGGTACAGGGCATCGCCCGGCTCGGCCTTGCCGAAGCGCACCCAGTTGGCCATGTCGTTGTGGAAGGTTTCGTACAGGCGGATCTTCGAGTCCAGCTCGTCGATGAAATCCTCCTGTTCGGCCACCGACAGCGACAGCCACAGGTCCTCGGTCATGCTCAGGGACTTGCTGCGGTACGGCAGGCCTTCGAGGTATTCCCCCAGTACCCCGCCCTGGGCCAGGTTTGCGCCCTTGCGCAGGGCACCCGGATCGCGGCTCATGTAGGCGCTCGCGCTGGCGATCTCGTTGAAGAAATCACCCGGCGAACTGCGGGTCTTGCGCGCGGCATCGACGATCAGCTTCAGCGACTGCTGCAGGTCATTGAGTTGCAGCTTGGTCAGCATCACGCACACCTGCAGGCTCGGCAACGCCGGGTTGGCCAGGTCATGGTCGGCGGCCCAGGCGCTGACCAGTTGCGGCGCCTGGCTGGCGCCGTTACGGCCGAGGAAGTCCATGTGCATGGCATAACCGATCGCCTGGGACTTCGCCGCCAGGCTCGCGCCCGAGCCCAACTGTGGCAACGGCTGTGGCTGCTGTTCACGCACCTGGTGCACCAGTTCGGCGAACGTCGAGCCGATCTCGCGCACGCGCTCGCCAAAGGCGCCCACATCGCCGCCCGGCACAGCCACGTACAAGTCACCGATCTGCGGGTTGCTGTCGGCGGTAAGCACGCGGTACTGGCTTTCGGCAGCGCCATGGTTTTTCGCACCGGCCGGGGTGCGCAGGTGCAGGGCGTATATCCTGATCTGCTTGCTCAACGCAGCCTGGCGAACCTCGGCCTCGTTCATCTGTGTGCTGCTGTAGGGGTCGTTCTTGCGCAGGGCACCGGCATCGCTGACCAGCAGGACGATACGCCCGCCATAGCCCGACCAGTCCATGCCCTCCACGGCCTGCATCACGCCGGCAAAGGCATCTTCGTTGAACGAATGGCTGGAGACGCTGGTGGCCTTGACCTGCGCGGCAGCCTTGAGGAAGCGCGCCGGGTCGCGGCCCTCCTCCAGGCTGACCAGGGTCTTGCTCAGGTAGTCCAGGCCCGGGGTGCGCTTGACGCTGTTGCGAAAGCCCACCAGGCCGAAGCTGACATTGCCCAGCTCGCCCCGTGCAGCCAGTTGCGCCTGCAGTTCGCTGACCACCTGGCGCACGCGGTCGATGTAGGGTTGCATCGACACCGACGTGTCGACCACCAGGACGATGCCGGTACGGAAGCGGTTGTCCGTTGCCACGGCCGCACCGGCAGCCGTGGCCGCCTGGCTGCGAACGCTGCTGCCGGGGTCGATGGAGGCGACATTGAGCAACTGCACCGGCTGGCCGTCGGCGCCGAAGCTTTCGCGGTAGTCGAAGATCGGCATCAGGTAGAACTGGTTCTGCGGCACCGCGCTGGCGGCGGGCTCCAGGGCCAGCACCTGGGGCACCTGGTCGGGCTCGTTCTGCGCCTTGAGCAGGTCGGCGCGGGCCTTGCCGGTGTCGTCGAGCAGTTGCTGCAGGTCATCGGCCTGGCGCATGAACATCACCGGTGAACGGCCGGAACGCTCGGTAAACTTCAGCACCAGGCTTTGCTTCCAGTCGCTGGTTTGCGCCGCAGGCAACCAGCCGTCGCGCTGGCCGCTGCTGGAGGCGCCAACTTCCAGCCAGGGCTGGCCGTCGATGTCCTTGCGCTGGTACACGTACAGCACCGAGAACGCCGGCAGCGGTTCACCCGCGCTGTCACCGGGCCGTGCGCGCAGTTGCGCTTCGGGCTTGCTCAGCACGCGTTGGAACAGGGTTTTCTTGCCCGGCATCAACAAAGGCCGGCCGTCTTCGCTGGCCGCTGGCGGTGGAGCGGTTGTCGTCAACGGTTCGCTCGCGGTTTGCGCCACGGGTGGCTGCACATCCGGTTGGTCGCTGCCACTGCGCAACCAGAACAAGGTCGCGCCCAGGCCAAGCGCCGCGGCTATGGCCACGGCCAGCATGGCCTTGGCCGGCATGGCCGAGGCTGGTTTCGGCGGCGCAACGGGCCTGGGCCGGGACGGCTCCTTTGCAGGCGTGGGTGAGGCGACCGGCTCGGCCGTGGCCTGCGGAATATCGATGGACACCGGCGTCAAGCCGCCAAGGTCTGCCTTGCCCGGCATCGCGACCGGCAACGGCCGGATCACTGTGCTGTCCTGGTCATCGGCAGGCAAGCGGTCGAGTGCGGCCAGCAACGCGTCGGCATCGGCGAAGCGTTGATCGGGGTCCTTGGCCAGCAGCCCGCGCAGGATGTCCTGGTAGCGCCCGTGCTCGATGGGCAGCTCCGGTAGTGGCTCGGTCAGGTGGGCCAGTGCGGTCGACAACGCATCGGTGCCACGGTAGGGCAGCTCGCCGACAAGGATCTCGTACAGCACCACCCCAAGCGCATACAGGTCGGCGCGGCCGTCGATGTCCATGCCCCGCGCCTGCTCCGGGCTCATGTAGCTCGGGGTGCCGACGGCGAAGCCAGCCTGGGTGAACTGGGTGCGGTCATCCAGCGACTTGGCGATGCCAAAGTCCGAGAGCACCGCCGTGCCGTCGGCGCGGAACAGGATGTTGGCCGGTTTCACGTCGCGGTGCACCAACCCCTGGCCGTGGGCATAACCCAGCGCCTGGGCGATCTGCCGCACGTACAGCAAGCCCTGCTCGGGTGCAAGCCCGGCGGCGATGCGCTCCTTGAGGGTGCCGCTGGGCAGGTACTCCATGGCCATGTAGTACAGCTCGCCGACGTTGCCGATGTCATGGATGGTGGCGATGTGCGGGTGCGCCAGCCGCGCCAGGGTGCGCCCTTCGCGCAGGAAGCGCTCGCAGAAGGTAGGGTCGGCGGCAAGGCTCGCGGCCATCACCTTCAGCGCCACCTTGCGCTGCAGCGAGCGCTGGGTGGCCAGGTAGACGCTGGCCATGGCGCCCTGGCCAATCTCGCTGTCGATGTCGAATCCGGGAATCTGCATGTTCGGGGTGCTCTTCATTTCGCCTTCACCACCACGGCGGTGATGTTGTCAGGGGCGCCACGGGTCAGCCCCAGGTGTACCAGGCTGCGGACCACCTGATAGGGGTCGGCGTGGCCGAGCACGTCGGCGATCTCGTGGTCTTCGGCGGTCTTGTTCAAGCCGTCGCTGCACAGCAGGTAGGTGTCGCCCGGCAGTACCTGCACATCCACCGCCTGGAGTTCGAGCTGGTCCTCGACGCCGATGGCGCGGGTGACGATGTTGCCGCGCGGGTGCACGCGGGCTTCGGCCTCGTTGAGCAGGCCGCTGTCCTGCAGTTCCTGGACATAGCTGTGGTCATGCGACAGGCGCTCGATGCGACCATCGCGCAGCCGATACAGGCGGCTGTCACCAGCCCACAGGCCTACCGCCCGGTCGCCGCGTGCGGCCAGGATCACCACCGTGCTGCCCATCATCGCCACGCCCCGGCGCAAGGTCTCCTCGCGTACGGCGCTGTTGACCTGGGCCAAGGTGTCGCGCAGGGCCTGGGTGAAATCCTCCAACCCATCGATGAGCGGCAACTGGCGCAGGCTGTCCACGGCCAGGCTGCTCACATAGTCGCCGGCGGCATGCCCACCCATGCCGTCGGCAACGGCCCACAGGCCATCCCAGGTCAGCTCCAGGCAGGCGTCTTCGTTGATCTTGCGGACCATGCCTACATGGCTGTAGCTGGCCGCGCTGTAGTGCACGCGGCTCATGCTGGTCTCGCCTCGCTGCCCAGCAGGAACGCGGCGAACTGCTCGCTGCGCGGCAGGCCCTGGCTACGCAGCAGGCCAGGTGCGATCCGCTCGCTGCCCAGGCCCCACCACAGGCTCATGCCTTCGCAGGCACATTCGGCCAGGGCCAACGCCCTGCCCTGCGGCGTGCTGCCGTCCAGCCGCTGCAACCCGCCCACGGCCACACGTGGCCCCTGCAGCAGCGGCCGGGGTTGGTCGAAAGGCTGCAAGGCTGCCTCGAAATGCTCGAAAGCCGCATCCGCTTCAAGCGTGCCCAGCAAAGCCGCCTCGACACCTTCGAACCACTCATCGGCCCCACCAACGATGCTTGCGATCGCCACCCCGGGCTCCAGCACCTGCGCCACGCTCAGCGGAAAATACCGCCCCACCCGGTCGATGCTCGGCATCAGCACGCCGACCACCGCGTCCGGGCCACACACCCCAGGCGCCAGGGCAAAGCGCCACAACGGGCTGACCAGGTAGGCCTGCAGCCAGGCCTCGCCAAGCGCCTGCTGGCTGGCCTGGATACCGGCGGCCAGCCACTGGTCCCAGGGCTGAATGAAGGTCTGCGGCAAGCCACGGCTGACGAAGTCGCCGCGGCAGGCCAGTTTTCCGTAGAAACCCACGTCGTTCACAGATGCTCCGGCAGGCTGAAACCGCTGACCACTCGGCTGCGGAACGGGTTGAAGGCGCTGCTGGCACGCAGCTCGTACGACACGCTGGCGCCATCCACGCGCAAACGCAGGTTGAAACGTTCCGGCGAGCTGCCAGCCACCAGGTCGGCCTGGTCGAGCAGGCGGAACCACGCCCATGGGCCTTCCACGGTCAGCCCCGAACGGCCGCTGGCCGATGGCGGCGCGATCGACAGGCGAACCACGCCGATGCTGTTCGGGTTGGGCCACTGCAACGCCACCGGGCGGCTCGGGCCGTGGTCGTAGCTGACTTGCTGGCCGTCGAGATCGAGCAGGAACTGGGTGATGCTCGCGTCCATCGCCACCGGCTTGAGCTCGAAACGCACGCTTGGCTGCAGGCCGTTACCGCTGCGGAAGAACGCATCGCGGATGGTCGCCGCGCGCTGGAAGGTGTACAGCACGTTGCCGCTGATCCCGAGCTTCTGCGCAGCGCCCGGCTGCCAGCTCCAGGGCGTGCTGGAAGTATTGACGTAGGGCTGCAGGTACTTGCGGAAGTAGTTGTCCATTACCCCACCGACCCCGAAGAACTGGCCGAAGTCTTCCAGGGTGGCGTCGCGCGAGCTGCCGGCCACCAGCGGGTAGCGGCCGCTGAGCGACTGGCGGTAGACATTCAGCACTTCGCTGGCCCAGGCGGCATTGAGCTGGTTGCGCACCCCGCCCATGACGATGCCATGGGTCGAGCCGAGTACCGAACTGACCAGGTTCTGCACCACCCTGGGCTGGCGCGCCGCGCCCAGGGCTACCCGTTGCGCCGCAGCCTGGGCCTGGTTCTTGGCCTCGCCGAGCAAGGCGTCGCCGCTGGCACCGACCATGGCGCTGACCTGCACGTACAGCGCATTGAGGTCGGTGAGCAAGCCGTCGATGGCGGCGGGCTGGCCTTCACCGCTGCCGACCAGCGTGGCCAGCTCGGCGAAATGCGCGGTCACCGGGTCCTGCGTGCGGGCCGCGGGGCTGTCGACGGGCAGCGGCGCGTCGCCGAGCAGCCCGCCAAGGCGCTGGCGCAGCTGGTCGACACCGGCCTGCTCGGCCTTGTCCTGGACCTTGTCGAGCGTGGTCGGCTGCGCCAGGTTGGTTTCACGGGCCACCGCCTGCAGCAGCTGCTTCATCGGCGAGGTCGGCCCGGACAGCACCCGCAGCACGTCGGCGGCTTGGCCAACGCTGGTGACAGGCACGACGTCCAGGTCGTCGAGCAGGGCATCCCAGTGGCGGATGTAATCCTGGTAGTAGAGTTGCTGCACATCGTCGGCCAGGCGTTTGGCATCGCCCGCTTCGCTCGGCGCGCGGCCCAGTACCCAGCGTTCCTCGGCCAGCGTGGTGCTCTGCGCCAGGCTGGCGGCTAGAAATGCCTGGCGGTAGCCCTGCACGGTGAACAGCCCCGGCAGCGGCTCGCTCAGCGGCTTGCCGCTCTTGAAGCGAAACACCAGGGCGGCATCACGCCCGGCAGCGTCGCTGACGCGGAAGTCTTCGACCCCACGTGGCAGCTTCTGGCGCTTGACCCGGTCGTAAACACGCTGGGCCACCGGCAACTGCTGCAGCTGGCGACGGGTGTCGTCGATCAGGCGCTGGTCCAGGCGTGCGTTCGGCGGACGTTTCTCGAACAGCGCCGCCAGGTGCTGCCCCAGGGCTTGGCGCAGGTCGGGCGCAAGGTCGCGGGGTAACTGGCGCTCCCAGTCGAGGGTGATCCAGGCCTTGATGAAGTCTGGGTCGTAGTGCTCGGCATCGGCCAGCATCAGGTAGGCCTTGAGCCCTTCGTAGAGGTAATCGGATGGCCCCCCGGCATACAGCTGTTCCTCGATGCGGGTGACCAGGCGCGGGGCGAAAATGGCGATCAGCAGCTTGCGGTACAGGCTCTGCGATTCGCTTTCGAGCATGTCGCCCTGGTACAGGCCCAAGCCCTCGGCCCAGTTGGGAGGGTCGTCCGCCAGGTGGCGGACGGCGTTGAGCAGCGGCAGCACGTCGACCACGTTGCGCTGCGCAGGGCTCAGGCCTTGCACGCTTTTGCCCAGTGGCTGAAGGCGGCTGTCGACTTCGGCGATGTATTGCTGGTTGGCCCGATAACTGAGGGCCCACAAGGTTCCGACCAGCAGCACCAGCGCCACGCTCACGGCCAGCGCACCACGGGCGATCCACCGGCGCCGCCGCTCCACCTTGGGGTTGCTGCCGACCAGGCCGCGCTCGGCAAAGGCCACGGCAGTGAACAACCGCTCGATGAAATAGCTGCGCCCGCTACCGCTCTGGCGTGCCAGGTGCGCACGGTCCAGGCCCATGCTCTGGGCCATGCTGCCGATCAGCCGGTCGATGGGGCTGCCTTCCTGGGTGCCGCTGGTGAAGTACACACCGCGCAGCAACGCCCGTGCCTCGAAGGCGTTGGGCTTGAAGATGCCGTCGAGGAAGGTTTTAAGGTTGCCACGCAGGGCGGCGAACTGTTGCACGAAGCCGTAGACAAGGTCGCGCCGGGCCGGGTCGCGCTCCTGTTGCAGGCGCTCGACCAGGCGCTCGCCGAGCCGCCGTTCGAGCAATGCGAACTCGTTGTCGAACTGCGCCAACGGGCCGTCAGCGCCCTGCTCGAGAGTATCCAGCGGGAAGGTCATGCCCCACACCTGGGCGCGTTCGTCCTTGCCCAGGTTGTCGAAGAACTCCATGAAGCCCGGCACCAGGTCGAGCTTGGTCAGCATCAGGTACACCGGGAAGCGCACGCCCAGCTGGCTGTACAGCTCCTGGATGCGCGCGCGGATCGCCGCGGCGTGGGCGGCGCGCTCGGCGTCGCTGCCCAGCAGCAGGTCGGACAGGCTGATGGCGATGAATGCACCGTCGATGGGGCGGCGCGAGCGCTGGGTCTTGAGCAGGTCGAGAAAGCCCAGCCAGGCCGCCTTGTCGACCTGGGCGTGGCTGTCCTGGGTGGTGTAGCGGCCGGCAGTGTCGAGCAGCACCGCCTGGTCGGTGAACCACCAGTCGCAGTTGCGCGTGCCGCCCACACCGCGGATGGCGCCCTCGCCCAGTTGCGCGGCCAGCGGGAAGTGCAGGCCGGAGTTGACCAGCGCGGTGGTCTTGCCAGAGCCGGGCGGGCCGATGATCACGTACCACGGCAGCTCGTAAAGGTTGCGACGCTCGTCACCGCCCAGGCGGGCCTTCTTCAACAGGGCCAGGGCCTCGTCCATACGCTGGCGCAGCGCCGCCAGCTCTTCGGTGGTGGCCACGCTGGCAGGGTCCGGGGCAGTTTCTGCGGCCAGGCTCTGCATGACCTTGGCCGCCTGCCGGCGCGCCTGCACGATGCGCCAGGCGCGGTAGCCGCCCCACAGGGCGAACAGCAGGACGATCAGCAGCCAGCGTGGCGTGGGCGACGCCAGCATTTCCAGCAACGGCCCGACGAACCAGATGATCAGGCTCAGGGCGATCAGGCCCAGCAGCGGGATCACCCAGCGAATGACAAAACTGAAAAACGCCTTCACTCGACGCCCTCCGCCAGAACGGTGATTTCAACCCGGCGATTCTTCGCCCGGCCCTGCGCGGTGTCGTTCGACGCCAGGGGCTCGGTGTCGCTCAGCCCTTGGGCGCTGAAGCGCTCGGGTTGCCCGGTGCGCGCGGCGAGGATGCCCTTGACCTCTTCGGCGCGCGCTTGCGACAACGCCCAGTTGGACGGGAAGCGCAACGTCGCGATGCGCTGGTTGTCGCTGTGCCCGGTGACCCGGACATTGCCCTTGACCTTGGCCACTGCCTCGGCGATGCGCAGCATCAGCGGCTGGAAATCGCCCTTGATGCTGGCGCTGGCGCTGGCGAACAGCTCGTCACCGCGAATGGTCACCACCGAGCGGTCGACCGCGTCTTCGACGGAAACCCGGCCGGCCTTGATGTCATCGGCGAGGAACCCGGCCAGGCGCGGGCGCTCCACGGGCTTGGGCTGCAGCACCGGGCGGTCCATGGCTTGTACCGGGATTTCGCCCAGCGCGTGGATACCCCGGAACACCGGCTCGGCATCGGCGGCCAGCTTCAGGCGCAGGCCGAACAACAGCAGCAACAGCAATGCCGCGGCCACCGCCAGGCCCACCCATGGCGGCACGAACTGGGCCAGGCGGTCACGGCTGACAGCCACCCCACGCCAGTGTGGCGAGAGTTCGCGCTCACGCTCGCCACGGGCACTGCGAATTGCCGCAGCGGTGCGCTCGCGCAGCGCTTCGAGCTGGGCGCGGCCATCGTTCATGACCCGGTAGCGGCCCTCGAAGCCGAGGCTGGTGCACAGGTACAACAGCTCCAGCAGGTTGAGGCGTTCGCGCGGGCTCTGCAGGCAATGCTCCATCAGCTGGAACACCTTCTCACCGCCCCAGGCCTCGTTGTGCACCGTGATCAGCAAGCTCTGCCGGCTCCAGTCGCTGGCACTGCCCCACGGCGTGCTGAGCACTGCCTCGTCCAGCGCGGTGCACAGCGCATAGCGCGCCAGCAGCACCTCGTTGCGCACCACCCCGGCGGCTTCGGCACGGGTCTCGAACTGGCGCAGATAGGCCAGCAACTGCGCCCGCAGGCTGGCCGGCGCCGAATGAGCGATGGTGTTGCGCAGGCGGGTAAGCAAGGCCAGCAACGGCCCGGCCGCCTGCTCGAGCGGGTTGACACCCACGCCCTGGCCAGGCGCCAGGGGCTCGGCCGGTACCTGCAACGGCGGCGGCTGCGGCGCTGGCGCGGCGGGTTGCGGGGCAGCACGGCCACCGGGGCGCGGCATGAACTGGGTACGGTCGTTGGCCTGCGGATCTTCCGGGTGCATCGCGGGTTATCCTCGAATGGCCCAGAAGGCCAGGCTCAGGCCGGGGAACTCGCCGGCAACGTAGAAGGCAAAGCCACCGGAGTGTTGCAACTGCTTCCAGTGCTCGCTGCCCCGGTCGAGCTCGAAGTAGGTGGAGCCGGCATGGAACGGGATCTGCCTGGGCGCCACCGGCAACGGCAGCAGGCCGATGCCCGGCAGTTGCAGGTTGACCAGGTCGCGGATGTGTTCCACCGAACCGATCTTACTCTGTTGGCCAAAGCGGCTACGCAGCGTCTCGCTGGGCACATCGGCACGCACCACCAGGACGAAACTGGCGCTGTCGAGCAGGCTGCGGTCGGCAAGCATGCCAACATGGATGCCGTAGGCCTTCTCGACGATGGGAATGGCCACCGCCTTGCTGTCGATCAGCGTCGACAAGGCCTCGCGCAAGGCGGCCATCACTGGCGCGAAGGTCGCCGCCAGGTCGTCGTGCTGATAGACCGGGAAGCTGTGCGGGCGGCGGCCATCGCGGGTGAAGGTGGCGAACTCGCCAGCCAGGGCCACCAGCTCGCTGTACAGCCGCTCGGGGTGCAGCGGGCTCAGCTGGTTGAGGTGTTCGACCAGCGGCTGGGCACGGTTGACCAGTTGCAGCAGCATGAAGTCGGCAATCTCCGACGCCCCGCCATTGGCCGAGGCGACCACCCTGCCCGCCAGCGCTTCGCCACGTTGGTGCAGCAGGCCCAGCAGCTCGCCGCAAAAGCCGGACAGTTGCTGGCTGGCCGCCACGTCGAGTACTGGCGGGATGTAGCTGTCATCCACCACCAGCGCGCGGTCGGCGCGCTTTTCGCGGATGCGCAGCATGCCGAGGGCGGCGTAGTCGCTCAGGCCGTCCTCGCTGCGCAGCAGGCGCAGGGCGCGGCTGCCGAGGGCCAGCGGGGCACGGTTTTCGAACGGCGCGTTGTCGTCGCGCACCTCGCTGACACGGCTGACATAGCGGGCGCCAGCGACGGCTTCGCCCTCGTCGACGGTGTCGCGGGCCCCCGCCCGCTTGAGTGGCAGCCCCAGGTGGACAACGCCATCGCGCAGATCGTCGGGCACTTCCAGCGGCGCAGGTGGCAGGTCGTCGCGGGGGATGTCGAACGGCGTGCCGTCGGGCAGCAAGCCGCGGGCGCTGAGAATCGCCACCTTGCCCTGGGCAAGCAGGCCCTGGTCGAGCAGCAGCTCGGAGAAACCCCACGCGGCCACGCTCAGCGGCCGGTTGCGGGCGTCGACCAGGTGTTCGAGGTAGCGATCATGCTGTTGGAAATGCTGGGTCGTGATGAACATGCCTTCCGACCACACCACGCGATTGTTCCAGGACATGGGGACTCCGATTGCCTAGCGGGCAGGTTCAGGTTGTGGGGTGGCCACGGCGCTGCGCACGGCACGCACATCGAGGCTGATCTGATAGTCCCGCGGCGGCACCGGCAGCACGCTGCGCCACTGGGCCTGGTCGATCTCGCGGTAACCGACCACCAGGCCGATGTGGCGAGTGGCAAGGTCGAGCGGACGTTCCAGGCGCAACTGGCCGCCGGGCTGCAACAGCACTTCGTCCTGGTCGATCAGGTCGGCGCCGAGGGTGGCCTGGGCGCGCTCGGCCAGGGCGAAGTAGTCGGCGCGGGCAAATGCGGCGCTGTTCTTCAGCTCGTACAGGCGCACCCGTACCGGCGCAGGCGTGCCGCCAGGGCCTGGGTTCAGCCCCTCGGCGGCACTGAAATACAGGGTCACGGCTGCGCTGTCCGGTGCACTGTCGGCAGCGGGGGCAACCGGCGTGTCCTTGCTGCAGGCAGCCAGCAGCACCAGGCTCAGGGCTGCGACCAGTCGTATTGCTTTCATCCTTGTCCTCTTGACGTACCGTGGTCTTCCTGGGTGCGCTCAACTACGTTGCAAACGGCTGCTGTGGGCCTCGTAGGCGCGGCTGAATTCGCGGCCGAACAGTTCCTGGAAATCGTCTTCGGCTTCACGGGAGATCTGCCCGTAAAGCTCGGTGAACTGCTGCCAGCAGTGGGCCTGGCGCGAGCCACCGAACAACTTGGCCAGCCCCGCCGCAGGTGCCAGGCGCTGCTCCAGGCGCGCCGGCTGGAAACACGCGAGCAGGTGCTTGATTGCGGCCTGCACGCCCGCCATCACCGCCAGCTGGTGGGCGCGCACATCATCGAAGCTTTCGCGCACGGCCTGGTCCGGCGCCATGAACGCCTGGTTACCGTGACGCAGCAACAGCAGCAACGCCTCGTCGGCATTGGGGGCGAACTTCAGCGGGTTGTTCTGCACCGGGGCGATGGTGGTCTGCTGCATGCGGAACTCGCCCTTCAGGCTGCTGCGTGCACGCAACACGTCGATCAGGCCCTCCACCATCAGGCGGTAGCTTTGGCCGATGGCCTCCATTTGCGCGGCGGCGTCGGCGGCGTCGATGCGCAGGTGCTCGATACCGGCGCCGCGCAGGAACGCCTGCAGCAACGCATCGCTGCTTGCAGCTGGCGCAGGTGCGGCGACTGGTTCGCTTGCAGCAGGCTGTGCAGGCACTGCAGGAACGGCTGGCGCAGGCGGCGCAGTCGGGGTCGGAGCCGGAGCCGGTGCCGGTACCGAGCCGAACAGGTTCCAGTCTTCCGGGATCATCCCCGGCGCAGCCGGTTCGGCGGCCGGGGCAGGCGCCACCACCGGGGTTGGCGGGCGGAAGTCGTGCTGCTGAGCCGGCACATGGTCGGGCTGGCTGACCGGCGGCACGCTCGAGGGGCCAAGGAAGTCGAACAGGTCAGGCAGCGTGTCGTGGTTCGACGCACCTTGCAGGAACGCAGCCGGCGCACCGGAAATCGGCGGGGCGGGAACGGCCGGGGCCGCCACCTGGTTGGCCATCAGCGCCTCGAAACTGTGTACCTGGGGTTCGCCCTCCAGGGCGCCAGGCAGGTTCGCGTCGATGCGCGCCTGTATCTCGTATTCCCCAATACGGATAACTTCGCCATCCAGCAACTGCTCACTGTTACCGCGACGCAAGCGAATACCGGCACGAACTAATTCCACACCGTTCGTACTGTCATCGGTCAAAAAATATCGCCCTTCCTTGAACTGGATCACACAATGCCGGGCCGATACCAATCGCTCGGGGTCAGGAAGTACCCAGTCATTTTCCGCCGCACGGCCAAGCGTGATGGCACCGGTTTCCAGCCGCATCTCCGGGCATTGCCCGGGAGTAATCTTGTGGTAACTAGTGATAGTTAGGCAAAGTGCCATCACGCCTCCATGCATCCATTTAAAACATCGATCCATCCATTTGAGTTGTTTTCCCACAACCACTCAAATACAGCTGTACCCCTTGATTCACGGGGGCTTCGTGCGCACAACCGAACGTACGACGGCTATTCAACGCTAATGCCGAGGCTAACCGAATGGAATCGGACGAGTGGTGCTCGGTAACTGCCAACGGATTCACAGCTGGCACTCGGGGGCGCGTAGCTTACCTTGACACTCGCGAATAAATAAACCATAAATGCGCAACTTCGAAGTGCCAAAATAATATCACCATGATATCACCCCGGCACTCTTTGGAAAGTTTGTGCGCCAGTTCACACTTGCAACTTCGCACAACAACACGCCCTCACCAAGGGCCGATATGGAGATCGAATTCTGGTGAACGCATCGCCGCTGCTCGCCGCTGTTTCCGCTGACTTTCCCTGCGGCGATGACCTCGAATATGACGCCGAGTTTCTGCAACTGGAGCGTGACGCCCAGGGCCGCCCCGAGCGCGTCATGGGCGACGCCGTCCAGCCTGCCGAGCCACCACAGTGGCGCGATATCGAGCAGGCAAGCACGACCTTGCTGCAACGCAGCAAGGACCTGCGCATCACCCATTTCCTGCTTCAGGCCAACCTGGCCCTGCACGGCCTCCCAGGGCTTGCCGCCAGCCTGGAACTGATCCGCGATCTGCTCGGCGAGTACTGGCTGCACCTGCACCCACAACTGGACGCCGCCGACGACAACGACCCTACGGTACGGGTCAACGCCCTCGCCGGCCTGGCCTGCGACACCAACATCGCGCTGCTGCGTGATGCCGTGCTGGTGCGCTCCCGTGCCTTTGGCCCGGTCACCCTGCGCGCGGCACTGCACGCCGCAGGCGTGCAGCATTTCGCCAGCGAACAGCTCAGCGCCGAGGAACTGGCCGCCGCCCTGCGTGACGCCGACCCCGACCAGCTGCAGCAATGCCAAGAGGCGCTGCGGCTGGCCCGCGAGGCGGTGGACGCCATCGAGAGCCGGGTCAACGACCAGGTCGGTTCGGCCAGCGGTATCGATTTGTCAGCCTTGCGCCAGCCGCTGCGCCAGGTGCAGCAGGTACTGGCTGACTACTGCCCCGACGGGGCGGGCCCAGCCCCGCAAGCCGATGACACGCCGGCTGCCGAGCGCGATGACGAGCGGCAGGCGACCGCCAGTGCCGCCCCGGGCACACGGCCGGCTGCCCGCCCTGGTGAAGTCAACAGCCGCGAAGACGTGCAGCAGAGCCTTGACCGCCTGCTGCAGTACTACGCCCGCCACGAACCATCAAGCCCGCTGCCGGTACTGCTGCACCGGGCGAAGAAGCTGGTCCATGCCGATTTCGCAACCATTGTGCGCGACCTGATCCCCGATGGCTGGTCGCAATTCGAGAACCTGCGCGGCCCCGAGGACAACTGACGTCCTCGGCCCGCATCAACACCGACGCCCGCAACGAACAGCGCCGCCGTACCGGCGACCAGGAGGAACAACGTGGCGAAAGACAGCTCCCAGAAATTCATCGCGCGCAACCGTGCGCCGCGGGTGCAGATCGAATATGACGTCGAGCTCTACGGCGCCGAGAAGAAAGTCCAGTTGCCGTTCGTCATGGGCGTGCTGTCGGACCTTGCCGGCAAGCCGGCCGAACCGCTGCCAGCGGTGGCCGAGCGCAAGTTCCTGGAAATCGACGTTGACAACTTCGACTCGCGCCTGAAGGCGATGAAGCCACGCGTGGCCTTCAACGTGCCCAACGAACTGACCGGCGAAGGCAACCTGAGCCTGGACATCACCTTCGAGAGCATGGACGACTTCAGCCCGGCCGCCGTGGCGCGCAAGGTCGACGCCCTCAACCAGCTGCTCGAGGCCCGCACCCAATTGGCCAACCTGCTGACCTACATGGACGGCAAGACCGGTGCCGAGGACATCATCCTCAAGGCCATCAAGGACCCGGCCCTGCTGCAAGCCCTGGCCAGTGCACCGAAACCCGTCGACAACGAGCCCAAGGCCTGAGGAGACAGCCCATGAACGATCCATTGCGCGACGCCCAGGCCCAGCCGGGAGCTGCCACCCAGGACCCGAGCGAGTTCGCCGCCCTGCTGCTGCAGGAATTCAAGCCCAAGACCGAACGTGCCAAGGAAGCGGTCGAAAGCGCCGTGCGTACCTTGGCCGAGCAGGCCCTGGCGCAGACCAGCCTGGTGTCCAACGATGCCATCGGCTCGATCGAGCAGATCATTGCCGCCATCGACGCCAAGCTGACCGCACAGGTCAACCAGATCATCCATCACGATGACTTCCAGCAGCTGGAAAGCGCCTGGCGTGGCCTGCACTACCTGGTCAACAACACCGAGAGCGACGAGCAGCTGAAGATCCGCGTGCTCAACGTCTCGAAGACCGAGCTGCACAAGACCTTGAAGAAATTCAAGGGCACTGCCTGGGACCAGAGCCCGGTGTTCAAGAAGCTGTACGAGGAAGAGTACGGCCAGTTCGGCGGCGAACCTTATGGCTGCCTGGTCGGCGACTACTACTTCGACCAGTCGCCACCCGACGTCGAGCTGCTGGGCGAGATGTCGAAGGTCTGCGCCTCGATGCACGCACCGTTCATTGCCGCCGCCTCGCCGACCGTGATGGGCATGGGCTCCTGGCAGGAGCTGAGCAACCCGCGCGACCTGACCAAGATCTTCACCACCCCGGAATACGCCGGCTGGCGCTCGCTGCGTGAGTCCGAAGACTCGCGCTACATCGGCCTGACCATGCCGCGCTTCCTGGCGCGTCTGCCTTATGGCGCCAAGACCGACCCGGTCGAAGCATTTGCCTTCGAAGAAGACACCGACGGCGCCGACAGCAGCAAGTACACCTGGGCCAACGCCGCCTATGCCATGGCCGTGAACATCAACCGCTCGTTCAAGTACTACGGCTGGTGCTCGCGCATTCGTGGCGTGGAGTCGGGTGGCGAAGTGCAGGGCCTGCCGGCGCACACCTTCCCCACCGACGACGGTGGCGTGGACATGAAGTGCCCGACCGAAATCGCCATTTCCGACCGCCGCGAAGCGGAGCTGGCCAAGAACGGGTTCATGCCGCTGTTGCACAAGAAGAACACCGACTTCGCTGCCTTCATTGGTGCCCAGTCGCTGCAGAAGCCGGCCGAATACGACGACCCGGACGCCACCGCCAACGCCAACCTGGCCGCGCGCCTGCCGTACCTGTTCGCCACCTGCCGCTTCGCTCACTACCTCAAGTGCATCGTTCGCGACAAGATCGGCTCGTTCAAGGAGAAGGACGAGATGCAGCGCTGGCTGCAGGACTGGATCCTCAACTACGTCGACGGCGACCCGGCGCACTCCACCGAGACCACCAAGGCCCAGCACCCGCTGGCAGCAGCCGAGGTTGTGGTCGAGGACGTCGAAGGCAACCCGGGTTACTACAACTCGCGCTTCTACCTGCGCCCGCACTACCAGCTCGAAGGGCTGACCGTGTCGCTGCGCCTGGTATCGAAGCTGCCTTCGGCCAAAGGGGCCTGACAGACTTCGGGGCCGCTTCGCGGCCCTTTCGCGACGCAAGGCCGCTCCTGCACAGAGGGCCGACGTCGTGTGTTGAGTGAGAGACCGACGCAGCTTCTGTAGGAGCGGCCTTGCGTCGCGAAAGGGCTGCGCAGCAGCCCCAACTGCACCAAACCGCCAACCTGACGCGTAATACCGAGGACACCATGGCTGTAGACATTTTCATCAAGATCGGCGACATCAAGGGCGAGTCCCACGACAAGGCCCACAAGGACGAAATCGACGTGCTCAACTGGAGCTGGGGCATGTCCCAGTCCGGCAACATGCACATGGGCAGCGGCGGCGGCTCGGGCAAGGTCAACATCCAGGACCTGTCGATCACCAAGTACATCGACAAGGCCAGCCCCAACCTGATGGCCCACTGCTCCAGCGGCAAGCACATCGACAAGGTCAAGCTGACCGTGCGCAAGGCCGGGGGCGAGAGCCAGGTCGAGTACCTGATCATCAACCTTGAAGAAGTCATCATCAGTTCGCTGAGCACTGGTGGCTCGGGCAGCGACGACCGCCTGACCGAGCACGTGACCCTGAACTTCGCCAAGGTCACCGTCGACTATCAGCCGCAGAAAGCCGACGGCACCAAGGAAGGCGGCCCGATCAAGTACGGCTGGAACATCCGCTCCAACGTCAAGATCTGACCGACCGCGCCCGCGCCGCCTTGGCTGGCGCGGGCGCCTTCCCCCACCTCACCCGCTCACGGTGAACCCCATGGCCAAGCCTTCTTTCATCAACCTCTGGAATGCCTACCCGACCGACTCCTCGCCTTGCGACGGCGGCTGGGACAACCAGTGCGCCATCCGCATGAGTATCGCGCTCAACGGCGAGCACACCATCAAGGTGAACGCCGGTACCTACAGCGAACCACGTTGTGCCCATGGCCATGCCCGGGGTGCCGAATCGCTGGCCAACTGGCTGTGGAAGCACCATCTTGGCGCCCCGCTGCAACTGAGCGGCAGCGCAAGCGACCGCCTCAAGCTCGGCGAAAAGCGCGGCATCATCTTCTTCAAGGACTGCTTCGCCCGTGCCGGGCAGGCATTCGAAAACCGTACCGGCGATCACATCGATTTGTGGGACAGAGGCCGGGTCACGGGCTATTTCGCCGACCAGGCCCATCGTTCCAAGGCCGTCTGGTTCTGGGAGCTGAAATGAAACGTGCGCCCAAAGCCATGCCGGCCCTGCTGGTCGCGTTCGCCCTGAATGCCTGTGCACAGCCCCCCGCTCCCTCGTCGAACGCGGCGCCAGAGGTCAGCCTTGCCGGGAAAAAGCTCGTGCTGGTGAACCACGAAGGCCGCTGCGCGCTGCGCAAGGCCGATGCCTCGCTGTTGCAGCTGGAGATGCCCTGGCCCTGCCAGCTCAGCCCGGAGCGAGATGGCGGCAAGCCTCGCGTGGAGCAGTTCAATGGCGCGCAGATCATCATTGTCAGCCATGTGCAGCCAGACCCGTCACAACCCGGCCGTTGCGAAAGCCAGTACCAGGCGGTTCGCCAGCTGGGCGAGCGCCTGGAGCCTTCCATCCTGGCACGTGGCGCCAGCTGCTCGAACGGCCCTGTAGACCAGAAGAACTTCGTGGGGCTGTTCGAGTGGTAGCCGAAATCGCCGCCCGCGACCGTCTGCAGCCCTCGCTGCTGGACCGCCTGACCGACGACGACCCGGGCAACCCGCAGGAAGCGCCGGACAAGCGCGTGCTCAGCCTGCACCAGCTCAAGGCCTCGGTACTGCGCGACCTCGCCTGGTTGCTCAACACCACTTCGCTGCTCGACAGCGCCGCGACCCTGGGCACCCCGGCCGGGGCTTCGGTGATCAACTACGGCCTGCCGGCCCTGGCCGGCAACAGCGCCTCGAACATCGACCTGGCCGCCCTGGAGCGCATCATCCACCAGGCCATCGCCACCTACGAGCCGCGCATCCTCGCCCATACCCTGAAGGTGCGTGCCCAGGCCGCACCCGGCGAGATGAATGCCAACGCCCTGAGTTTCGAAATCGAAGGTGACCTGTGGGCCCAGCCGGCGGCCTTGCCGTTGCTGCTGCAGACCGAGGTGGACCTTGAGTCCGGCCATGTGCGCGTGGCCCCTGCCGAACGCCGGAGGCGTGCATGAACCCGCGCCTGCTCGAGCTGTACAACCAGGAGCTGCAGCACATCCGCGAAAGTGCGGCGGAGTTCGCCCGGGAATACCCGAAGATCGCCGGGCGCCTGACGCTGTCCGGGATCGAGTGTGCCGACCCCTATGTCGAGCGCCTGCTCGAAGGCTTCGCCTACCTCACCGCGCGGGTGCAACTGAAGCTGGATGCCGAGTACCCGACCTTCACCCATAACCTGCTGGAGATCGCCTACCCGCACTACCTGGCGCCGACCCCGTCGATGACCGTGGTGCAACTGCAGACCGACCCCGACGAGGGTTCACTGGCCGCCGGGTTCCGCCTGCCGCGTGACAGCGTGCTGCGCGCCAACCTGGGGCGCAACTCGCAAACCCCGTGCGAGTTCCGCAGCACCCAGGACGTCACCCTCTGGCCCTTGCAGGTAGCCCGCGCCGAGTACTTCGGCAACCCCGGCGCGGTGCTCGGGCGCCTGGCCAGCAGCGTGCCACAAGCCCGCGCCGGCCTGCGCCTGACCCTGCGCAGTGGCGCCGAGGTGCCGTTCGCCAGCTTGCCGCTCAGCCATCTGCCGCTGTACCTCAACGGCGCCGACGAAACCCCGTTCCGCCTCTACGAGCAACTGCTGGGCAGCGCCTGTGCGGTGTTCGTGCGCCAACCCGGCGCCGATTGGGTGGAACGTATTCCGGTCGAACAGGCCCTGCGCCCGTGTGGCTTCGATGACCGTGAAGCGGCGTTGCCGGTGGTGCCCCAGGCCTTCCAGGGCTACCGCCTGCTGCAGGAGTACTTCGCCCTGCCGCAGCGCTTCCTGTTCGTCGATTTTGCCGGGCTGGAGCAGGCCGTACAGCGCTGCACCGGCCAGACGCTGGAAGTGCTGGTATTGTTCGAACGCTTCGACCAGAGCCTGGAGAGCAGCGTCGGCGCGAGCCAGTTCGTGCCGTTCTGCACTCCGGCGATCAACCTGTTCCCGCGCCGTGTCGACCGCCTGCACCTTTCCGATCGAGTGCATGAGCACCACGTGATCGCCGACCGCACCCGGCCCACCGATTTCGAGATCCATTCCCTGCAGCGGGTCACCGGCCACGGCACCGGGCCGGATCAGGAATTCCTGCCGTTCTATGCGGTGCGCGACCCGTCGCGCTACGGCCGCGACCAGGCCTACTACATCGTGCGCCGGGAGCCGCGGGTGCTGTCCAGCGACCAGCGACGCAATGGCACCCGCTCCAGCTACATGGGCAGCGAAACGTTCATCAGCCTGGTCGACGGCCAGCAGGCACCCTACCGTCACGACCTGCGCCAGCTGGGTATCAGCGCCCTGTGCAGCAACCGCGACCTGCCACTGTTCATGAGTGTTGGCGACGGGCGCAGCGACTTCAGCCTGGCCGACAGCGCACCGGTTGCCGGCGTGCGTTGCCTGGCCGGCCCGAGCCGGCCCAAGGCCAGCCATGCCCACGACAACCGCGCCTGGCGCCTGATCAGCCAGCTGTCGCTGAACTACCTGTCGCTGGCCGAGCACGGCCAGGGCGCCGCCGCCCTGCGCGAATTGCTGCGCCTGTATGGCGACCCGCAGGACAGCGCCCTGAATCTGCAGATCGACGGCCTGCGCGACGTCAGCAGCAAGCCCTGCACCCGACGCCTGCCGATGCCCGGGCCGATCGTTTTCGGGCGTGGCCTGGAGATCACCCTGACCTTCGACGAAAACGCCTTCCGCGGGACCGGCGTGTTCCTGCTCGGCGCGGTGTTCGAGCGTTTCCTGACCCGCTACGTGTCGATCAACAGCTTCACCGAAACGGTACTGCGCACCAGCGAACGCGGCGAGATCATGCGCTGGTCGGCCAAACCGGGGCGCAGGCCAACCTTATGAACACCTTGCAGGCCATGCAGGACGAGCCCTGGGCGTACGACTTCTTCCAGGCGCTGCGCCGCCTCGAAGCGCAATACCCCGAGCTGCCACGCTTCGGTCATTCCCTGCGCCTGGCCGACGAGCCTGTGCGCCTGGGCCAGCGCCTGGACTGCGGGTTCGCCCCGTCGACCCTGGCCTCGGTCAGCGCCGACGGCAACCAGCCGGCGCGCCTGGAGCAGTTTTTCTTCGGCCTCGGTGGCCCCAACGGGCCGCTGCCACTGCACCTGACCGAATACATGCGCGAGCGCCAGCGCAACCATGCCGATTCGACCAGCAAGGCGTTCCTCGACGTCTTCCATCACCGCCTGCTGAGCCTGTTCTACCGTGCCTGGGCCGAAGCCCGACCGACCGTCAGCCACGATCGCCCGGGTGATGACTACTGGGCCGCGCGCCTGGCGGCGCTCAGTGGCCGTGGCCAACCCGAACTGCAAGGCCAGGGCGCGCTGGCCGACACCGCCAAACTGCACTGGTCCGGCCACCTGAGCGCGCAAACGCGCTACCCGGACGGCCTGTGCAGCATCCTCAGCGGGTATTTCGGCGTGCCTGTGACACTGGAAGAGTACGTCGGCCAGTGGCTTGAGCTGCCCGAACGCAGCCAGCTCGGCGTGCGCGCCAACCGCCTGGGCGTGGACCTGTGCCTGGGCCGCTACGCCTGGGACCGCCAGCACAAGTTCCGGCTGTGCCTCGGCCCGCTCAGCCTCGACCAGTACCACGCCCTGCTGCCCGGCGGACAGGCCTTCGTCGAACTGGCGGCATGGGTCGCCGAATACCTGGGCCAGGAACTGGACTGGGACCTCAACCTGATCCTCGCGCAGGACCAGGTGCCTGCACTGCAACTCAATGCCGGCCTACGCCTGGGCTTCGATACCTGGCTCGGCCGCCCTCCGCACGATGCACGCGACCTGAAGCTGGCCCGGTACTACGCCGACCAGCCGGCCGCCGCCCACCATACAAGGAACCAGGACCATGGGTGAAATCAGCCGCGCCGCGCTGTTCGGCAAACTCAACAGCGTCGCCTACAAGGCCATCGAGGCCGCAACGGTGTTCTGCAAGCTGCGGGGCAACCCCTATGTCGAACTGGTGCACTGGCTGCACCAGTTGCTGCAACTGCAGGACAGCGACCTGCACCGTATCGTGCGCCAGTTCGATATCGAGCCGGCGCGCCTGGCCCGCGACCTGACCGATGCACTGGACCGGCTGCCACGCGGTTCAACCTCGATCACCGACCTTTCCTCGCAGGTGGAAGAAGCCGTCGAGCGCGGCTGGGTATACGGCAGCCTGATGTTCGGCGAGAGCCAGGTGCGCAGCGGCTACCTGCTGGTCGGCATCCTCAAGACACCTGGCCTGCGCCATGCCCTGCTGGGGCTGTCGAACGAGTTCGCCAAGCTGAAGATCGAGGCGTTGAGCGAACGCTTCGACGAGTACGTGGGAGACTCACCGGAAAACCACCTGGCCGCCACCGACGGCTTCAGCGCTGGGCAGCCTGGCGAGGCCAGCGGCGCCGTGGCGCCTGCGGCGATGGGCAAGCAGGAGGCGCTCAAGCGCTTTACCGTCGACCTTACCGAACAGGCCCGAAGCGGCAAGCTCGACCCTATCGTCGGCCGTGACGAAGAGATCCGCCAGCTGGTCGATATCCTCATGCGACGCCGGCAAAACAACCCGATCCTTACCGGTGAAGCCGGTGTCGGCAAGACCGCCGTGGTCGAAGGGTTCGCCTTGCGCATCGTCGCTGGCGACGTGCCGCCAGCGCTCAAGGACGTCGAGCTGCGCAGCCTGGACGTCGGCCTGCTGCAGGCCGGCGCCAGCATGAAAGGCGAGTTCGAACAGCGCCTGCGCCAGGTGATCGAGGATGTGCAGGCCTCGCCCAAACCGATCATTCTGTTCATCGATGAAGCCCATACCCTGGTCGGTGCCGGTGGCGCCGCCGGCACCGGCGATGCCGCCAACCTGCTCAAGCCGGCACTGGCCCGTGGCAGCCTGCGCACGGTGGCGGCTACCACCTGGGCCGAGTACAAGAAGCACATCGAGAAGGACCCGGCCCTGACCCGCCGCTTCCAGGTGGTGCAGGTGGACGAGCCGAGCGAAGCCAAGGCGCTGCTGATGATGCGTGGGGTGGCATCGACCATGGAGCAGCACCACCAGGTGCAGATCCTCGACGAAGCACTCGAAGCCGCGGTCAAGCTGTCGCACCGCTACATCCCGGCGCGCCAGCTGCCGGACAAATCGGTGAGCCTGCTCGATACCGCCTGCGCGCGCGTGGCCATCAGCCTGCACGCGGTGCCAGCCGAGGTCGACGACAGCCGCCGGCGTATCGAGGCGCTGGAGGTCGAGCAGGCGATCATCGCCCGTGAAGCCGCCATCGGTGTGCCTACCGGGCAGCGCCAGGCTCAGGCCGACACCCTGCTGGCCGAAGAGCGCCAACGCCTGGCCACGCTGGAAAGCCGCTGGGCCGAAGAAAAGGCCCTGGTCGACCAATTGCTGGCCACCCGCGCCCAGCTGCGCGACCAGGCCGGGGTGGTCGACCAGGACGCGCAGGTGCCAGGCAACCCTGAACTGCGCGAAACGCTGGCCGACCTGCAACGGCGCCTGAGCGCCCTGCAAGGCGAGAGCCCGTTGATCCTGCCGACCGTGGATTACCAGGCAGTCGCCTCGGTGGTGGCCGACTGGACCGGGATTCCGGTGGGACGCATGGCGCGCAACGAGATCGAGACCGTGCTCAACCTCGACAGCCTGCTGGCCAGGCGCATCATTGGCCAGGACCACGCGCTTGAAATGATCGCCAAGCGCATCCAGACCTCCCGCGCCGGCCTCGACAACCCGAACAAGCCGATTGGCGTGTTCATGCTCGCCGGCACCTCTGGCGTGGGCAAGACCGAGACCGCACTGGCCCTGGCCGAGGCGCTGTACGGCGGTGAACAGAACCTGATCACCATCAACATGAGCGAGTTCCAGGAGGCCCATACCGTCTCGACCCTCAAGGGCGCCCCGCCTGGCTACGTCGGCTACGGCGAAGGCGGTGTGCTGACCGAGGCCGTGCGCCGCCGGCCGTACAGCGTGGTGCTGTTGGACGAGGTGGAAAAAGCCCACCCGGACGTGCACGAGATCTTCTTCCAGGTGTTCGACAAGGGCGTGATGGAGGACGGCGAAGGCCGCCAGATCGATTTCCGCAACACGCTGATTCTGCTCACCACCAACGCCGGTACCGAGCTCATTGCGCGCACTTGCAGCGACCCACAGGCCCTGCCCGACCCGGACGCGGTGGCCAGCCAGCTGCGCAAGCCGCTGCTGGAAATCTTCCCGCCGGCGCTGCTCGGCCGCCTGGTGACCATCCCCTACTACCCGCTCAGCGACGCCATGCTCAAGGCCATCACCCGCCTGCAACTGGAGCGCATCCGCAAGCGCGTCGAAGGCACGCACAAGGTCGGCTTCGCCTACGACGAAGGGGTGGTGGAGCTGATCGTCTCGCGCTGTACCGAAACCGAAAGCGGTGGCCGCATGATCGACGCCATCCTCACCAACGGCCTGCTGCCGGACATGAGCCGCGAGTTCCTCACCCGCATGCTCGAAGGCAAGCCGCTGGCGAGCGTGCGCATCAGCCGCCGCGACAACGACTTGCACTATGACTTCGGCGCAGCCGACTGACAGGACGGACCATGCTGTTCACGCAGTTCACGCGCCTGGCGCAGATCAACAGCCCGTTGGGGCCGGACAAGCTGATCCTGGCCGAAATGGGTGGCAGCGACGAGCTCGGCCGCCTGTTCGACTATGAGCTGCAGCTGACCAGCGACGACCCGGCCATCGACCTCAATGCCCTGCTGGGCAAGCCGATGAGCCTGAGCGTGCAGCAGGGCCTCGGCACGTCACGTTACTTCCATGGCATCGTCGCCCGCTGCAGCCAGTCGGTGGACCAGGGCCAGTTCGCCAGCTACCGGGTCACCCTGCGCCCGTGGCTGTGGCTGCTGACCCGCACCAGCGACTGCCGCATCTTCCAGCACCTGAGCGCGCCACAGATCATTAAGCAGGTGTTTCGCGACCTGGGCTTTTCCGACTTCGAGGATGCCCTGAGCCGCAGCTACCGCGAACGCGAATACTGCGTGCAGTACCGCGAGACCAGCTTCGACTTCGTCAGCCGGTTGATGGAAGAGGAAGGCATCTACTACTTCTTCCGCCACGAAGCGCAGCGCCACGTGCTGGTGCTGGCCGACGCCTATGGCGCGCACCCGCAGGTGCCTGGCTACGAAAGCGTGCCCTTCTACCCGCCGGACGGGCAGCACCGCGAGCGTGACCACATCAACGACTGGCACCTGGCCCAGGAAGTCCAGCCAGGTTCCCTGGAGCTCAACGACTACGACTTCCAGCGCCCCAGCGCGCGCATCGACGTGCGCTCGGCCATGCCACGCCCGCACCAGGCCGGTGACTACCCACTGTACGACTACCCCGGCGCCTACCAGCAAAGCCAGGATGGCGAACACTACGCGCGTACTCGCCTGGAGTCGCTGCAGAGCCTGCACGAGCGGGTCGAGCTGCGCGGCAACGCCCGCGGCCTGGGCAGTGGCCACCTGTTCAGCCTCAGCGGGTTCACCCGCCAGGACCAGAACCGCGAGTACCTGATCGTCGGCGCACGCTACTACGTGCATCAGGAGCGCCTGGAAAGCGGCACCGGCAGCAGCGCAGCGCAATTCGAAAGCAACCTCAGCTGCATCGACGCACAGCAGAGCTTCCGCCCGCAGGGCAGCACCGTGCGGCCGATCGTCAAGGGCCCGCAAACCGCCGTGGTGGTCGGGCCCGCCGGCGAGGAAATCTGGACCGACCAATATGGCCGGGTGAAGGTGCACTTCCACTGGGACCGCCACGACCAGTCCAACGAGAACAGCTCCTGCTGGATCCGCGTATCGCAGGCCTGGGCCGGCAAGAACTGGGGCTCGATGCAGATCCCGCGCATCGGCCAGGAGGTGATCGTCAGCTTCCTCGAAGGCGACCCCGACCGGCCCATCATCACTGGCCGCGTCTACAACGCCGAACAGAGCGTGCCCTACGACTTGCCCGCCAATGCTACGCAAAGCGGCATGAAGAGCCGCTCGAGCAAAGGCGGCAGCCCGGCCAATTTCAATGAAATCCGCATGGAAGACAAAAAGGGCGCCGAGCAGATCTACGTGCATGCCGAGCGCAACATGGACACCGTGGTCGAGCAGAGCGAGACGCTGGCGGTCGGCATCAACCGTACCCAGACGGTGGGCATGCTGGAAACCATCACCATCGGCCAGGACCGCATCCGCGCCGTGCGCCGTGACGACATGTTGCTGGTCGGCGCCAGCAAGACCGATAGCGTCAGCACCAGCTACCTGATCGAAGTGGGCGAAAACCTGCGCCTGGTGTGCGGCAAGAGCGTGATCGAGCTCAACGCCAGCGGCCAGATCAATATCAGCTGCGAGCAGTTCAGCTTCCATGCCAGGCAGAACGGCGAGATCAATACCGACGGCACCCTCGACTTGAACGTCGGCAGCGGTGCGCAGACCGCGCCCGACAACCAGGGTGTGAAAAAGACCATCGACGACTCGGTGAAGGCGATCTTCTCCGGCTCCGACCAGTAACGAGACCTGTCATGAGTTATCGCATCAACGAATTCCGCCTGGCCCTGCCCGATGCCGCCGTGCAGGACAGCAGTATCAACATCCTGCGTTTCGAGGCGCTGGCCACCTCGCTGATCATCAGCCGCAGCCTGCTGGCCGAAGGCGAGACCTTGCAGAGCAATTTCGACGGCCAGTTGCAGCGCCTGCAGCAGCAGGTCAAGGACCTGCGCATGCAGCCCGCCCAGGCGGTGCAGGTAGGCGCCGGGCAGGCGATCGCCGCCATCGAGCTGAGCAGCCAGTTCAGCAAGGGCCAGGAGAAGGTCTATCAGTACCAGCTGGCCCTGGTGCTGCCCGGCACGCGCAAGATGTTTGCCCTGAGCTACGTCAAGGCCAGCCCGCTGGGCGCGGCCGAAGCGGCGCACTGGGCAAGCATCAAGCAGTCGCTCGACTTCGACAGCCTGGGCTGATCGCGCACCATGTCCGACGCACTGTGGGCCGCCCGCGAAGGCGACGCGCTGATGCACACCTCGATGCTGGCCGACATCGTCGGGGGTGTGCTGGAAATCGCCGCCACGGTGGCCATCGGCGCCCTGGCCACTGCCGCAGTGGCGGCGGCATTCGGCCTGACCGTGGCCACTGGCGGCCTTGGCTGCTTCGTGCTGGGCGCGGTGGTCGGCCTGGTGGTCGGTGTGGTCATGGCCAAGACCGGCGCCGATACAGGCCTTAGCCGATTATGCGAGGGCATCGGCAATTTCCTGTTCCCGCCGTCGGTGCAGGCCAACATCATCAGTGGCTCGTCGAACACTCGCACCAACGGCAAGCGCGCGGCACGTGCTGCCGGCGTCGTCACCGGCCCGCCGGCACCGTTGGAGCAGGCCGGGGCCGAGGCTGGCGAGGCGAAGGAAGAAACCTTCCTCGACATGGCCAAGGGCTTCTTCTCGCAAATGTGGCGGCCGACCGTGGCCACGCCCGCCGCCAATACCTTGCCGGCCCCGGACGACAAGGTGCTGTGCAGCAAGCACCCGCCGATGCCACCGCAGTACCTGGCCGAGGGGTCCAGCAAGGTGCTGATCAATGGCCACCCGGCCTGCCGCAGCGGTGACCGCAGCACCTGCGAAGCGGTGATCGTCGATGGCGGCCTTGTGTCGAACAACGTGCGCATCGGCGGCGAGCCGATCGTGGTGCGCGAGATTCGCAGCGGCAAGACGCCGGGCATCGGCCTGGCAGTGACCGCGTTGATGCTGCTACGCGGGCGTGGCGGCAAGTTCTACAGCAAGTTCGGCTGCATGTTGCTGGGTGGGGTGAGCAGTTTCGTCTCCGGGCAGGTTACCAATGCCATCGTTCAGGCAACGTCCGGCTCACCCAACCCGGTGCACGCGTCTACCGGGGCAAAGATCCTGTGCGGGCCCGACGAGCTGGATTTCAGCCTGCAGGCGCTGCTGCCCCTGGACTGGCAACGGCTCTACAACAGCCGCGACGAGCGCCGTGAAGGGCTGTTCGGCGCAGGTTGGAGCATCGAGTACGAGGTGTTCGTGCAACTGCACCTGGACGCCGATGGCAGCGAGCGCTTGTCGTTTACCGATGAACAGGCTCGAGTCATCGACATGGGCTACATTGCCCGCGCCGATGCCGTGTTCAGCGCCGGTGAAGGGTTGAGCGTACGCCGCTCGCAACAGGACGAAATCCTGATCGAGGATATCGACAAAGGGCTGTACCGCCTGTTCCAGCCCTCCCCTGGAAAACCGGGCCACTGGCGCCTGAGCGCCATGGGTGACCGCAACGACAACCGCATCTATCTGGACTATGACGAAAGCGGGCGCCTGATCCGGCTGCGTGACACGTTCGACCTTGTACAGGTCGAGTTGCACTATGCGCCACAGTGGCCACAACGGGTCGCCCGCCTGGAACGTCGCCATGCCGATGGCGACCTGCAGTTGCTGGTCAGTTACCAGTACGACGCCTGTGGCGACCTGGCGGCAGTGTACGACAGCCAGGGCAGGCTGCGCCGCCGCTTTGTCTACGACGAACAACGGCGCCTGGTCGAGCATGAGAACGCTGCTGGTCTGCGCTGCTTCTACGAATGGGCATTGACCGAAGACGACTGGCGGGTGGTGCATTACAGGAGCAGTGGCGGTGATGAGTACCAGTTCGAGTACGACATCCCTGCACGCACGACCCGGATCACCGATGGCTTGCAACGTGTCAGCACGCGACGCTGGAATGCCCAGTACCAGATCACCGAATACATTGATGCAGTCGGCGCGACCTGGCAGTTTGAATGGGACGACGAGCGTCAGTTGCTCGCAGCGGTCGATCCGATGGAAGGGCGCTGGCAATACTTTTACGATGCTTCGGGCAACCTGACCCAGACCGTCGACCCGCTGGGGCGCAGCGAATCGACGCAGTGGCTGGAGCATTGGTCGCTGCCGCGCTCGACGATGGACCCGGCCGGCAACAGCTGGCAGTACCGCTATGATCCGCGCGGCAACTGTATCGGCGAAACCGACCCGCAAGGTAACGTCACGCAGTACCGCTACGACCACCGTGGCCAGCCGACCGAGATCATCGACCCCGCAGGGCATTCGCGAACCCTGCGCTGGAGCGACCTGGGACTGCTTCTGCAGGAAACCGACTGCTCCGGCCACATCACACGCTATCGTTATGACCGCAACGGCCATTTGCTGTCAGTGACCGATGCGTTGAGCGAACGTACCGAGTTCGAGTACGACAGCGATGGCCTTCTGCTTGGCGTGACACGGCCAGACGGTACCCGTGAAGGTTATCGCTACGATGAGGCAGGAAGGCTGACGCAAGCGATCGACCCCGCTGGTGGTATCACCGCGTACCGCTTCGATGCCCGTGGTGTCCTGCTCCAGTCCATCGACCCGCAAGGACGCACGCTTGGCTACCAGGTCGACCCCTACGGTCGACTGCTGTCGCTGACCAACGAAAACGGCGAGCACTTTTACTTCCGGTGGGATGCCGCCAATCGCCTGGTCCGCGAGCAGTTTCTCGATGGAACCGCCAGGGAGTACCGTCACGACCCGTTGCACAATGTGGTGCAGGTGGCCTACACCCCGACGCCCGGTAACAGCTCGGTCGAGCCGATCGTCCACCGCCTGGAACGTGATGCCCTGGGTCGTCTGATTACCAAGACGACCGCGGATGGCGTTACCACCTATGGCTACGATGAGCTCGACAACCTTACCGAGGTTCATTTCGACGATGCTGCCGGCAACAGCGAAACCCTGCAATTGTGCTTTGACGCGCTGGGACAGCTGGTCGAGGAGCACAGTGGCAACGGCGTACTGCGCCATCGCTACGATGAGTTGGGCAACCTGTGCCGCACCCAGTTGTTCGATGGCCGCTGGATCAACCGCATGTACTACGGAAGCGGTCACCTGCACCAGATCAACCTGGACGGACATGTCATCAACGACTACGAACGCGATCGCCTGCACCGGGAAGTGCAGCGTACCCAGGGCGCGTTGCTCACACACCAGGAATATGACCGCAACGGACGTTTGCGCACCCGCAGATGCAGGCCCGCCAGCCAACCCGTGCAATTACCCGCACCTTTCCAGCAGCGCTTCGAATACGACCCGCGCGATGACCTGAACCGGCGCGTGCGGCAGGTAGCCGGCCGGGTGCAGCATGACCAGATCATCCAGCTTGATGCGGGTGGGCGCCTGATGGGCAGTCATGACATTGCCAACGGCAATCATGAAACCTACCGCTACGATGCCGCCGGCAACCTGCTGGATGCCACGGCCAATGCCCCAGTTCTGCACGACAGGTTGCTGGCGTACCAGGACAAGCGCTACCGCTACGACGCCTTTGGCCGCCTGGTGGAAAAGCGCAGCAGCCGGCGCGGCATACAGCATTTCAGCTACGACGCAGAGCACCGCCTGGTAGAGGTACGCACTCGCCAGGCAGGGCGGGAACGCAGTGTACGCATGCGTTACGATCCGCTCGGGCGGCGGGTGGAAAAAAGCGAACATGATGGTGCCGGGCAGCTGCTCGGCCAGACGCGCTTTGCCTGGGACGGATTACGCCTGTTGCAGGAACAGCGCCATGGCCAGGTAAGCCTGTACCTGTACGAGGGTGACGGCTATGAGCCGCTGGCACGCATCGACGGCAGCGGGCCGAACCAGCAGGTGCTGCACTTCCATAATGACCTCGGGGGGCTCCCGGAGTGGCTGACCGATGAACAGGGACGCGTGGTATGGCAGGCCAGCTATCTGGGCTGGGGTTCTACCCTCGATGAGTCCCGCCAGGCCAGTTGCCTGCAGGAACAGAATCTGCGCTTCCAGGGGCAATACCTGGATCGGGAGACCGGGTTGCATTACAACACCTTCAGGTTCTATGACCCGGAGGTAGGCCGCTTTACCCAGCCTGACCCGATTGGCCTGTCTGGTGGTCACCAACTGTACCGGTATGCGCCAAACCCGGTGACATGGGTCGATCCACTAGGTTGGCTGACCTTGACCGGTTATACCAAGGGCGGTATCAAGCGAACCACCGAAGCCTGGCGCAGCAGGCATGGTCCGGCGTCAATGCGTGACCACCACATGATCCCGCAAGAAATGTGGCGGGAAGACCGCGATTTCCGTAACCAGATGAAAGCTGCCGGAATTCGCAACCCCAAACGCTACATCGACCAGCAGATCTCGCGCATTCCGAATGCATTTCACGCCGACATTCACGCCAAAGGTTGGAACGAGGACTGGAAGAAGTGGTTCAACAACAACGCGAACTTCACCAAGAAGGACCTGCAAAAGCAGATCAAGGTGATGATGCGCCAATACAATGTGCCCAAGGCGACGAGGAACCATGTGCGTCGCTACGGCAAGAATGGCAAGGGCTGCGGAGGCTGACATGAACATCTATCACTTGGACAACGCGCCGACTCCCTGGGGAGACTGGGGCGCGGTACTGCTCCAGGGCATGATCGCCTGGGACGAAGATACCGATGTAGACAGCATCGAGCGGGCCGGCCCGTACACCCCGGCCGCCTACATACGTTCGGGTTCGCTGGTGCTCACCCAGCCGGTCAAGGAAGCCCTGGAAAAAAGCGGCCTGAAGGGGATCGGGCGTTACGAGCATCTGGAGAAGACCCATATCGTTCACATCGACTGGCTGCACTGGGACACCAGCAAGCCCATTACCGATTACCTCGATCTGGAAGGCGGGCCGAGCTCGATCATCGACTCCCTGCCGCATGACCCTGAGCTTGCCGCGCGTATGCCGGAGTACTGGCAGGCATTCGTGATGGGCAAGCTCAACCTGCTCAAGGACCCGCAGCATGACCCTGCCGACCTCGGCCAGTATCTCAAGGTGCTCAAGGCCGACGAGCAAGCCGACTTCTTCAAAGGGGATGTCTATCGCGGGTACTTCCTGAGCGAACGGGCCAAGGAGTGGCTGGAACAGCAGTGCCCAGGTTGCTTTACATTCACCCTGCTCGGTTGAATCAGTCCAGCTGCCGAGCCCTCAGTTCCTGCGCCAGCATGTCAATGAATGCGCGGACCTTGGTCGAACCGTACTTGCTCTCCCGGTGCAGTATATGGATTGGCCACGGCGCCTCTTCGTATTCGGCAAGGATCACCTGCAACTGCCCACTGGCCACCTCATCCGCGACCTGATACGACAGCAGGCGGGCAATGCCCAACCCGCCGCTGGCAGCGGCGATTGCCCCGTCATTGCTGGTCACCGTCAAGCGAGGCTTCATGCGCACCAGAGTCGGCTCATCGGTCACCCCAAAGCGCCAACCGGCTCGCGGCGACAGGTTGGTGGTGCCGATCACCGCATGCTCCGCCAGGTCGGACGGGTGCTTCGGCACGCCATGGCGCGCCAGGTACTCGGGAGAGGCGCACAGCATGCGCCGGACCCTGCCCACCCGCAGTGCTTTGAGCCCGGAGTCGGGCAAGGGGCCGATACGAACGGCCACATCCATGCCCTCCTCGACCATGTTGACGATGCGGTCGAGGAAGTAGGCGGAAACGTCAACCTCGGGGTACTGCTGCAGGTAGTGGACGATGCACGGCATGACGAACTTCTTGCCGAACAGGATGGGCGCAGTGACGGCCAGGTCGCCCTTGGGCGTGGCGTTGATGCCGGCGGCGGCTTCGTTGGCCTCGTTGATGCTGGCGAGGATATGCCGGGTGTCTTCCAGGTAGCGGCCCCCGGCTTCGGTCAGGCGTACGCTACGGGTGGTGCGCAGCAGCAGCTTGACCCCCAGCTGATCTTCCAGGGCGCTGACGGCACGGGTGACCGCGGCTGGGGAGATGTCCAGGCGGCGGGCAGCAGCGGCGAAGCTTTCCAGCTCGCCTACGGCGACGAACACCTTCATCAGGTGGATCTGGTCCATGCGGGCTCCTGGGGCTATGAAGTGCCGGGATTATCTTTCATCCGAGCGTTTTGTGTTGCCTCTGTCCCGTACGCGGTCCCTTGTAGGAGCGGCCTTGTGTCGCGAAAGGGCTGCACAGCAGCCCCAGCAATTGATGCTTCACTACTGAAATCCTGGGGCCGCGCTGCGGCCCTTTCGCGACACAAGGCCGCTCCTACAGGGGACCGCGCACGATCAGATATCCAGCACCAACGCCTGTACCCCCTCCTCGACCCGGGCCGGCACGGCACAGCAGATCAACACCGACCCCGCCTCCGGCAACTCGGCCGGCGGGTTCGGGTAATGTACCTGACCACTGACCAAGCGGGTCTTGCAAGTACCACACGACCCACCTCGACAACTGAACTCCGGCGACAATCCGCGAGCCTCGGCCAGCTCCAGCAGCGTCCCGCTACCCGGCGCCCAGCGTGCCTCTTTGGCTGAAGCCGCAAAGTACACCGGTACCGGCTCGCTGGCAGCAGGTGGCTGTTGCAGGGTGGGCTGGTCATCGTCGGTGTGCCGCCGGAGCGTCGACGGGCCAAAGGCTTCGGCATGGATCCGCGCATCCGGCACATGCACCCCGCGCAGCCCTTCATACAGGTCCTGGGTAAAACTGCCCGGGCCGCACAGATAGAAATCGTAGTCGTCCAGCGCCAGCGTGGCCTTGACCTGCTCGATACCCAGCCGACCGGCAAACTCGTAATCACGCCCCGCCAGCGCATGCGCTTCCGGCTGGCTCAGGGCGCGGTGCACGTGCAGCAGGCCGCCGGCCTGTTGCCGCAAGCTTGCCAGCTCCTCACGGAACGGCAGGTCGACCAGGCTGCGCGCCCCATGAAACAGATGAATGCGCCGTGCCTGCCCCTTGCTCAACTGCTCGCGCAGCATGGCCAGTAACGGCGTGATACCCACACCCGCGCCAATCAGCACCAGCGGCCGTGTGCTCTGCTGGTCCAGCGTGAAGCTGCCCATTGGCGGGCGCACGTTCAGCATATCGCCTGCCACGACGCGCTCATGCAGGTGCCGCGAGGCCGGGCCCTGAGCTTTGACGCTGATGCGCAGGTAACCGTCGGAAGGCGCGCTGGACAGGCTGTAGGTGCGGATCAGCGCCGCCTCACCGTCGAGCCGGACTTGCACCGGAACATGCTGCCCCGGCGCAAAGGCCATCGCACTGCCAGCAGGAGGCTCAAGGTAGAACGAGCGGATATCACGGCTTTCCTGCTCCACCCGCAGCACGCGCCAGGCTTGCCATTGGCGCTGCCGCTGGCGTTGCTGCAGGCGTATGTCGGCCTCGGCCCAGGTGCCGGTCATCAGGCTGGTCGGCGCGTACTCCTTGAAGGCCCAACGCAGGGAAACGGCAGCCGGGCGCCACACCACCTGCTCGACCTCCAGCGTCCACAAACGCTCGGCACCTTCGAACGCCTGGATGGCGGGGCTGTCCAGCAGCAACTCGGCATGCCCGTATAGCTGCAACACGTTGCCGTTGCTGAAATCGATGAACAGCAACCCTGCTTGCGGGTTCACCAGCAGGTTGCCCAAGGTGTTGAAGTGCAGGTTGCCAGCATAGTCGGGAATGGTCAGGCGGTTGCCTTCGACCTTGACGAACCCGGGCCGCCCGCCACGGTGGGAGACATCCACCGAGCGCTGGCCGTCGTCATGCTCGACATAGCTGGCGACAAAGAAGGTGTCGGCTGCCTGGATCATGCTGGCAGCCGAGGCATCGAGTGTCGTCGCATCGACACGCCCTTGGGCGGGTTCCGCGACACGGGTGTAGTCACGCAGCTGGATGTACTGCGGGCAGTTGCCGAACGACTGCTCCACAGTCACCTGCAGTTGCCCGTCGCCGGCCTGGTGGATCTGGCCGTTGAGGCGGTTGCGCCGGCGGGTGTGCAGTTCGATCCCCAGCAGGCCGACCGCCTGCCCGGCAGCCAGCCCCGGGGTAGCAGGATCGTCTGCTGGCAGTTGAGTGTCGATCGTCAGCTGGCGCGGGTCCGGCGAGCTGACGAAACCTTCCGGCCCTTCCAACAGCGTTGCCCAGGGCCGCCCCAGTGCGTCCACGCTGGCGGCGACCATGAACGGCAACTGGTGATAGAAAATACGATGCTGGTCGGGCATGTAGTCACGAATGACCTTCTGCCCGAACGCCTCCATGCGCTCCGCGACACCGGCTTTTTCCTGCAGGGTCTTCTCCCCCGCATGCCAGGGCGAGGAGTGGTGGTCCGGGTTCTGTTGCATGGCGGCGTTCCTCGCAATGGCGGGATGTCAGGCGCTGGTCTGCAGGCCGATCACGGTGCGTGGCATGGGCACGAAGCCCGGCAGCGCCTCGATCCGCGCCAGCCAGCTGCGTACGTTGGCATAGGGCTCCAGCGACACATTGCCCTCCGGTGCGTGGGCGATGTAGGAGTAGTTGGCGATATCGGCGATGGTGGGTGTGCTACCGGCCAGGAAGGGCGTTTTGGCCAGCTCGGCGTCGATCACCTTCAGCAGGGTATGGGCGCGGGTAATCACTTCGTCGGTGTTGAACGAGGCACCGAACACCGTGACCAGACGCGCGGCAGCAGGGCCGAAGGCCAACGGGCCGGCAGCGACCGACAGCCAGCGCTGGACGCGGGCGGCGGCAGCGGGTTCCTCGGGGAGCCAGGTGCCGTTGTCGTACTTCTTGGTCAGGTACACCAGAATGGCGTTGGAGTCGGCGACCACCGTGCCGTTGTCGTCGATGACCGGGACCTGGCCGAACGGGTTGAGGGCCAGGAAGTCCGGCTGCTTGTGCGCGCCTTTGGCCAGGTCGACGAACACCAGCTCGGTGGGCAGGTTCAGCAGCGAAAGCATCAGCTCGATGCGATGGGCGTGGCCGGACTTGGGGAAGTTGTAAAGCTTGATCGGGTTCGACATGGGCTTGGCTCCTGGTCAGCACCGGGGTGGGCTGGTGGAGCACATGCTGCACCGGTTCGGCTGGCAGCAGAATCCGTGTGGCGGGGAAACCATAATTTCGCGGGGCGGAATAATGGAAATATCCAGATCCGCGTATCCCCTGTGTAGGAGCGGCCTTGTGTCGCGATAGGGCCGCAAAGCGGCCCCCGACTATGGTTTATCGCTGCTGAAATCCTGGGGCCGCTTTGCGGCCCTATCGCGACACAAGGCCGCTCCTACAAAGGCAGGTGCAAGATCAGTGCAGCTTGTTGAAATACCGGAACAACCCACGCGCAGCCTCGATCACCTGTGGCACACAAGCCTGGATGTCCTCTTCGCTCATCTGGTCCAGCAACTCGAAGTTGTCCTCGAGCCCATGCAGCGAAATGGCCTTGAGCAGTTGGTCCTGCTCCGGCGGCAGCTCGGCCCAACCAGCGACCTGAGTGCCGCGCATGTAGCCAAAGCACCACTCCTCCATGATGATCACACTGCCCTCTTCGCCTTCGCTTTCTTCGAACAGCGGCTCAAAGTGGTCGACATCGTCGCCCAACTCCTCCGCCACCTGGCTGGCATAACGCAGCATCAATGCCGTATACGCCTCTTCATGTGCCGGCTTCTTGAATTTCGGCACCTTGCCACCAGCCACCGCGGGCAGCCACTGTTCCGGAGTGACAGTGGTCGGTGAGCTGGCCAGTGCAGTGAAAAAGCCATTGAGCTCGGCCAGGTTGAGTACCGAGTAGTCATTGCCGTAGGTGATCAGCAGGTCTTCGAGGCGGTCGAGTTCTTTTTCGCTGAGTGCGGGGAGCATGGGTGAACATCCTGGGAAGCAAAAGTGTGTGCACCCTAGCACAGAACTACCCTGAGTCCGCGATAGCGATTATTCATGCCATCACCGCGGCATTGGTGCATGGAAGCGATAGCCAAGCGTTGCATCGTACATCGCGGCTGCCTTAACAGTTGTTTGGAAAGGCGCTTGTAAAGCTGTTGAAGGAATATGAAATGGATGTGGCAGGTCGGGTCTTATACGCAGAACAGGTGGTAAATGTGATCCATGTAGGAGCGGCCTTGTGTCGCGATGGGCTGCATGGCAGCCCCGGCGATTGTTGCGTTGACGCTGAAATCCGGGGGCCGCTTTGCGGCCCATCGCGACACAAGGCCGCTCCTACACAGGTTCGGCGCCAGCCTTCAGGTGGCGCCGTACCTGTCAGGCCTTACACCGCCAGCGCGCGCTCACGCAGCTCGCTGTTGAGGATGCGGTCGTTCTCGCTGTAATCGACCGGGCAGTCGATCACGTGCACGCCCGGGGTCTTGATGCAGTGCTCGAGCAGCGGCAGCAGGCCTTCGGCGCTTTCCACGCGGTGGCCGTTGGCGCCGTAGGCTTCGGCGTACTTGACGAAGTCCGGGTTGCCGTAGTCCAGGCCGAAATCGGTGAAGCCCATGTTCGCCTGCTTCCAGCGGATCATGCCGTAGCCGTCGTCACGCAGGATCACCACGGTGATGTGCATGCCCAGGCGTACCGCAGTTTCCAGCTCCTGGCTGTTCATCATGAAGCCGCCGTCGCCGCAAACCGAGATCACCGGGCGGTCCGGGTGCACCAGGTGCGCGGCCATGGCCGATGGCAGGCCGGCGCCCATGGTCGCCAGGGCGTTGTCCAGCAGTACGGTGTTCGGCTTGTGCGCCTTGTAGTTGCGGGCGAACCAGATCTTGTAGATGCCGTTGTCCAGGGCAACGATGCCTTCGGATGGCAGCACGCGACGGATATCGGCGACCATGCGCTGCGGGTAGACCGGGAAGCGGTTGTCGTCGGCACCTTCGGCGATCTGCGCTTCATTGGCTTCACGGATCGCCATCAGGCGGGTGAAGTCCCAGTGTGTGGTGTCGGTCAGCGCTTCGCTGATCTGCCATACGGCGTTGGCGATGTCGCCGATCACTTCCACCTGCGGGAAGTACACGGCATCGACTTCGGCGGAGCGGAAGTTGATGTGGATGACTTCGGTGCCGCCACGGACCATGAAGAACGGCGGCTTCTCGATCACGTCGTGGCCGATGTTGACGATCAGGTCGGCGGCTTCGACGGCGCGGTGCACGAAGTCACCCGACGACAGTGCGGCGTTGCCCAGGAAGCGCGGGTGACGCTCGTCGACCACACCTTTGCCCATCTGGGTGGTGATGAACGGGATGCCGGTCTTGTCGATCAGCTGCTTGAGGACCTTGGCGGTCATCTTGCGGTTGGCGCCGGCGCCGATCACCAGGATCGGGCTGCGAGCTTTCTGCAGTTTTTCCACGGCGGCTTCGATGGCCTTGTGCTCGGCCAGCGGGCGGCGGCTCAGGCTAGGCGGAATCGGCAGGCTTTCGGTCTGTTCGGCGGCGATGTCTTCCGGCAGCTCCAGGTGCACGGCCCCTGGCTTCTCTTCTTCGGCCAGGCGGAAGGCTTCGCGCATACGGGCCGGGATGTTGTCGGCCGAGGCGAACTGGTGGGTGTACTTGGTGATGGGGTCCATCATGCCGCACACGTCGATGATCTGGAAGCGGCCCTGCTTGGACTTCTTGATCGGCTTCTGGCCGGTGATCATCATCATCGGCATGCCGCCCAGGTAGGCATAGGCGCTGGCGGTGACCAGGTTGGTGGCGCCAGGGCCGAGGGTCGACAGGCTGACGCCAGTCTTGCCGGTCAGGCGGCCGTAAGTGGCGGCCATGAAGCCTGCGGACTGCTCGTGACGGGTAAGTACCAGCTTGATCTTCGACTTGCGCAGAGATTCGAGCAGGTCGAGGTTTTCTTCACCGGGAATACCGAATACATACTCGACACCTTCGTTTTCCAGGCATTGCACAACGACATCGGCGGCCTTGGCCATCTTGCTTGCTACCTCAAGTGATGGGACGGTGGAAGTCCGGAAATGCGCAGCACGGTACGCTGGCATCGCTCAGCCCGGGGCCAGGAATGCCCCGAACCAAAGTCTTGACGTAGGGTGGGCGCGGGAAAGTCACGTGAATGTGACGGGAATATTGTCGCAGCCTGGGTATTGCGCGCTCAGAGTGGGAGTTGTGGGAGCGGGCGAGTCGAGGCGTCGAACCGCCGCGAACACCGGCGAAGCCGGTGCCATACACCGCGTCGTCTGCTTCGCGGGCGCGCCCGCTCCCACAGGGACTGCGTATGCCCGGGATTTTTTGCACCACAAAGACAAAACCCCTACCTGCATGCGCAGATAGGGGTTTTGCGAAATGAATCTTGACGATGACCTACTCTCACATGGGGAAACCCCACACTACCATCGGCGATGCATCGTTTCACTGCTGAGTTCGGGATGGGATCAGGTGGTTCCAATGCTCTATGGTCGTCAAGAAATTCTGTTGCCAGAATGTCCAGATGGACAGCCCAGCGAATTCGGATATGCGATATTTGTGATGTTGCGAACTTTCGGTTCTTTCGTCTTCACCACCACAATTTGGCTTTCGTGCGCAAATTGCTTGGGTGTTATATGGTCAAGCCTCACGGGCAATTAGTATTGGTTAGCTCAACGCCTCACAGCGCTTACACACCCAACCTATCAACGTCGTAGTCTTCGACGGCCCTTCAGGGGATTCAAGATCCCAGTGAGATCTCATCTTGAGGCAAGTTTCCCGCTTAGATGCTTTCAGCGGTTATCTCTTCCGAACATAGCTACCCGGCAATGCCACTGGCGTGACAACCGGAACACCAGAGGTTCGTCCACTCCGGTCCTCTCGTACTAGGAGCAGCCCCTCTCAAATCTCAAACGTCCACGGCAGATAGGGACCGAACTGTCTCACGACGTTCTAAACCCAGCTCGCGTACCACTTTAAATGGCGAACAGCCATACCCTTGGGACCGGCTTCAGCCCCAGGATGTGATGAGCCGACATCGAGGTGCCAAACACCGCCGTCGATATGAACTCTTGGGCGGTATCAGCCTGTTATCCCCGGAGTACCT